>NZ_MPKA01000113.1 GCF_001945605.1 Dubosiella newyorkensis | reverse complement strand
GTGCAAATATTATTCGCTGCCTCTCAATAATTATTTTTTAACGAAGGGGCAAATAAAAAAGGTGCTGGGATATCGGTTTACACCGCTTCCTTAGCACCATTTTTGAAAATCATCTCTTAAAGTCAGGTTTAATGGGTTTTTTCAACACCATAATTTACTCCTAATTAAAAATTTAAGTTAGTTTATAAGGATATATAATAAGAAGATCCAACAACCATCCGCATTGAATTTCAAAAAAAAAGGCTATTTAAAAAATAGCCTCAAAAATCCTAAGATTTTTCCGCGCAAAAATATCCACTAAACTCGATAAGATGAGTCTCTGCATGCTTCCGCACCTCTTTATCATTTCAATTCGACGCCTCGCTTTAACACCTTTTGATCCATCCAGAATTGAAAAAGATTGATAATAAGGTAAGCCCCGATGCCAAGAACGAACACATTTTTAACAAATGTGATTTGCATTTTGATCGATTCTAAATCATTTAAACGATCATCGAACATCATTGAATATACTTGCGGATCGATCAAACCATAGACAAGCAAGATCCCCGTTAAAATAAGGTTCCATAAAAAGTAAATTCCAATCCCGATCAAAATACTTTTTAAAAATGAATTCTTTTCAGAGGAATACCCGATCACGATTCCTGTATAGCCTGCGTTCATAACGAATGCCATTTCTAAATAAAAAACGAAAAAAGTAAGGATCAAAAATAAGATTGGACTTTCAAAATCAAATGCGACCCCTAATTCATTCAAAAACGTATCGATCAACGCTTGCAGCGAACCATGATAAAGTCCAATCCATAGACAAAAAGCCAAAACACAAAGCGATACAAAGAGCGAAAGCATCCCTGTCAGCCACGTTGAAGTAAAGATCGTCGACGTCTTGACTGGTAGCGTATTCGTCAAATATCCTTCGTCCTGAAACATATAACGAATTAAATATGCCCATGCCAATAAGATCGGGATCAAGACTAAGCCGAACAATAAAACGCTCAATACTATCATCAACACAGACTGGATGACCGAAAAGAAGCTGCCATCCTGCATAGAAACGATTCGCATCAAAACAGCAACAGCAACCGTCAATAAAATATAAAGGCCCAACACTTTAACGTTTCGTTTAACGTCATATTTCAATAATTTCGCCAACATTAGAAAGTCCTCCGGAAATACGTGTCGATCGAACAACCTTGCTCTGTTCTCAAACGATCCGCCTCCTCATAACCTCGGATCACTCCTTGATCAACAAAAATAACATCATCAAGGATCCGTTCCACATCAAAGATCAAATGCGTAGAGATCAAGATCGAAGCATCTTCTGAAAAATTCGTCAAAATCGTATCGAGAATATAATCCCGAGTCGATGGATCGACCCCTCCTAATGGCTCATCTAAAATATATAATTTCGCATTACGGGACATCACTAAGATCAACTGAAGCTTTTCCTGCATTCCCTTCGACATAGAAGAGATCTTCATATGGAGATCAAGACCTAAATCCTGAATGAGCCGCTTCGCTTTTTCTAAATTAAAATCCGGGTAAAAATCTTGAAAAAAGGTTAAGATTTGCTGCACAGATTGGGAACGATCTAAATACGTTCTTTCCGGTAAATAAGAGATCAAACGCTTCGTTTCTACTCCTGGCTCATAACCGCTGACTTTGATTGTTCCTGCGTCTTTTCTCAAAAGACCATTGATCAGTTTGATCAATGTCGACTTACCGCTCCCATTTTTTCCTAGCAGTCCAATGATCTTTCCAGTTGGGATCGTCAAGCACACATCCTTCAAAGCGACTTTGTTTCCATACGATTTTGACAAATGATCCACTTGAACAAGTATTTCCATATTTTTCCCTCATTTCAAATAAGAAAGTGCTTCTTGTTTGCTTAGACCAATCTCTTGAAGATCCTGCAAACAAGTATCCACGATCTTTTGCGCGTATTCATTTCGAACCGCATCGATCAAAGATACGTCTTTGCTCACGAATTTCCCATTCGTCCTCTCTGTATAGATCAATCCTTTTTTTTGAAGTTCTTGTAAAGCTTTTTGAATCGTATTTGGATTGACTTGGTAGATCGAGGCAAATTCGCGTACAGAAGGAAGCTTTTGACCTGAAATATATTGTCCAGTCAAGATCGATCGTTCTATGACTTGTACCAGCTGGAGATAAATTGGACGATCATTTCTAAATTCCATGTTTTGTTTCCTTTCACTGTATCATTGACCTAATACAATAATACAATAACTCTCTTTCCTAATCAAGAAGTCCACTAACTTTTCGCGCCGCTTTTTCATTAGCAGCCTTCAGCATTTGCTCGATCGAAAAATCATTCTGCAAACCATACAAACACATTCCCGCATGGGTATCTCCTGCTCCGATTGTATTATATACTTCAGCTTTCTTGGCCGGCATGAAATGCAAGACACCATCATATCCATAAGCGCCCTCTTTACCTGCCGTTATGATGATCAAATTATTAGTTAAAGCATACAATTGAGAGAGCGACTCCTCAAAATCATCCATCACATCAAAAAGCTGTATCCGATTTCCAAGCAAATAGAACTCATTTAAATTCATATGCAAAATAGGAGATAAAGCCAAGATCTTTTCTAGACAAGCCACATATTCAACGCGCGAGGAACAAGCAAAAAAAGGCGTGATTTCAGGATGTTCTTGCAAATAAGTGACAATACATTCGTTTTGCGCTTCCTCCATCGTGATCCCATCAAAATAAAGCACATCACATGTAGGCATTTCCGCCAGCATATCCGATGTATACTTATATTCCGCGCCATGATAGGCTAAAAAAGAGCGTTCGCCATCTCTTTCCACGATACAATAACAAACACCATTTTCTTCCGCGACGTCTTTGATACGATAAGAACTCTTGACCAAATCCAAATGCTTCCGCACAAAATCCGCATAGATCCCTTGTCCACATGGAACATACAAAAGCCCTGAACCAAGCGAGTTTGCGACATGAAACGCGCAGCCACCAATCTTGATTTCTTGTTTTCTCAAATTTTGATCGCTCTCTCGAGCGGGTAACGCTTCTACATACAAGATCACATCGGTCGTCATCGATCCGAGCACATTAATTCTTTTCTTCATCAAAGATGACCTCCTTTAGACGCTCATAAAAAGGTTTGAATGCCGAAGGAAGCGCAATCTCGTTCTCGATTTCATCCATCGCGTAAAACCCGCTATCCTCTTTGTTTGTATAAACAAGATTCGCCTGCATTTCCCATTCTACATGCGAAAAAATATGCGTATATTCTCCTAACGAAACGACGCTTTCATAATGAGCGGGAAGCTTTTCATCAAACTCATACATATTGGCCAATAGACCTGTCGCCTTTCTCTTATTGAGATGAACTCTTCCATCATGCACCCAAACATACAAAACCTTCTTTTCCTTTTTTCGCTTCTTTTTTTCCGGTTTGATCGGCAAAGAAGCGGGATCCGATGCTTGACAAAACTCTCGAATAGGACAAGCTGAGCATTTTGGGACTTTCGGGATACAAATCAAAGCGCCAAGTTCCATGATCGCTTGATTGTATTGATCGATTGGCTGCACTAGCGATCTGTCAACAAGCGACTCGATCTTACGTCGGGTTTTGATCGAAGTCACATCCTCTTGAATATCGTATAACCTCGAAAAGACACGGATCACATTCCCATCTATCGCGCTAACTTTTTCCTTATAAGCGATCGATGCGATCGCTCCCGCGGTATATTCGCCGATCCCTGGCAATGTCTTTAATTCCGCTTTCGTTTTTGGAAGTTCGCCATGAAAACGTTTCATACACTCGATCGCGCATTTTTTCAAGTTTCGGCATCGACTATAATAGCCTAGCCCTTGCCACGCTTTATGGAGCGCTTCATCATCCGCATTGGCCAAAGCGGTCAGATTTGGAAACAAAATCAAAAAACGCTCAAAGTAAGGCAGCATCGCTTCGATCCTCGTCTGTTGAGCCATGATCTCAGAGATCCAGATCTTATAGGCGTCTTGATCCTTTCGAAATGCGAGATCGCGATGATTTTTGGCATACCATTCTAACAATTCATTCTGCATAGTCTTCATACACTCGATTATAATCCGGAATATCGCTTTCGATAAACCACTTTCCTTCTCGTTCTAAAAATAATGCGCGTCTATGCCCATTGATCAAGCAATCATAACGAAGACCGCACCCTCCCGCTTTTGAAAATGTCTTTTTGACTGAAATGATCCGATCCACTTTATACCTCTCTCCATCCCAAAAGACATACAATGGGCGAGGAATTCGATGCCGCTCTAAATAAACAATAATATCGATATAGTATTTTTGGATGTTTTGATTCATATTTTCATTATATATCTGTATTTCCGGAAAGTAAAATGCGGTCAAAAACCGTGACCGCATTTTAAAAAGATTCTTTTTTTTCTAGATACGCGTCGATCGCCAGAACGACTTTTTTCGCGTTCGCGACAGCCTCTACGACCGTCCTTCCTCCATATACGACATCTCCAGCGCCAAAAATACCATCCACAGAAGTCGCGCCTTCCTCATCCACTTGAAGAAGTCCTTTTTCTGTTCCTTTTAGACCTGGTGTCGTATTGATCAGCTTCGATTTAGGTCCTTGGCTAGCAGCGATGATCGTAAAATCGGCTGGCTCGAACACTTCTTCTTCATAGATCGAAGCGATCTGACCATTCTCATCTAACTGCACCCGCTTAAACATCGGTCCTTCTTTCGTGATCCTAGAGATCTGCATTTGCGTTTTGAATTCAGCCCCCTCGAGTTTCGCGAGCTCGATTTCTTTTGGATCCGCGTTGGATTGTTCCCGTCTTGCATACAATGTCACATACCCCACGCCTCGATGAAGAGCTGTTCTTGCTACATCGATCGCTGTGTTTCCCGTACCGATGATCGCCAAACGATTTTTGATCTCAAACGATTCAGGACTCGATAAATAATGGATCCCATAGCAAACATTCGGCAAAGCTTCGCCAGGAACATTGAGTTTAGAGGCGCGCCATAAACCACTCGCGATCAAGACCGCATCAAACCCATCTCGCTTTAGATCCGAAATCGAGATCGAGCTTCCGATCGCAGTGTGCAGTCGAAGATGGATCCCAGCGTCTTTCATTTTCTTTTCATATCGATCCAAAATGCTTTTAGGAAGCCGGAATTCAGGAATTCCATATCGAAGCATCCCGCCAATTTGACTTTGAGCTTCATAAATCGTCACTTCATGGCCGAGTTTTCTTAGTTCGAAAGCCGCTCCCATGCCAGCTGGTCCTGAACCAATGATCGCAACTTGCTTGCCTGTCGGCTCTTTCGTTTTTAAAACGACACGCTCTAAATAAGTGTCTGAAATGAAATGTTCAATGCTTCCCCACTCTACAGGATTTGAGCGAATCCCGAGCACGCAATGCCCTTCACATTGTTTTGCATGATCGCATACGATCGAACAGATCAAAGAAAGCGGATTGTTGTCGAAGAGCATTTGAGCAGCTTCCTGCAACTTCCCTGATTTGAAGAGTGCGATCGCTTGCGGGATCGGCGTAGAAATAGGACACCCCGATTTGCAACGCGGAATTTTGCACTGAAGGCAGCGATTGGATTCATCTTGTATATGCAACATAATTATTTTAACTCCTTATATCTGTCTTATTGATAGATGGAATTATTATAACGGCCAAAGAAAACGTTTTCAAAAAAGTGATTTGGTTCACAAACAATTCTATTTTATATAAGGGCCGTTGCAAAAAAAACAAACAATTTCTATAATCAAAATAACAATATTTAGGAGGATATCATGCACGAAATTGATCCAAAACAAATCTCGCTTTCTCCCTCGACTTTATTCGCGAACGACTGGCTGCTTCTTAGTGCTGGCACCAAAGAAAAGGGATGGAATACGATGACGATCAGCTGGGGACATCTTGGCGCGATTTGGGGGAACCAAGGCGGAATGCCGACAGCAATCGTATATGTGCGTCCCCAACGCTATACCAAACATTTTATGGATACCAACGAGTACTTTACACTTTGTTCTTTTTCCAATCAATACAAAAAAGATCTCGCGTACTTAGGCTCGCATTCTGGAAAAGAGGAAGATAAAATCGCTCATACATCTCTTCATCCTCTCTTCGAAAAGGAAGGTGTCGTTTTTGAAGAAGCTTCTTTGATCTTAGTATGCAAAAAGCTATATGCCGCCCCTATTGTGGAAGAAGGATTTATCGATAAAAAGATCATTCAAGAAAATTATCCAGACAAAGATTTCCATACGATGTATATTGGAGAGATCGTAAAAGCCTACGTGCAATAAAAAAAGATCATTTGATCTTTTTTTATTCCATATTCGCATGTCTTCCAAACATTGTATCGGAATTCATTCCTTTTCTTTCCATGAGCATCATAATCACGATATCCATATAAATTCCTTCGGTCTGTTCAAAAAGCGAACCCATTGGCTGGATGCTGTGGATTCTTCCTTCATGGGCGCTTTTTGGACTTGGCGCGCTGATCTCGATCACCACATCGGCAAGTTTGGCGATCGTGCTGTTTGGATCGATCGTGATCAAAGCGATCTTCGCTCCCACAGACTTTGCTTTTTGAGCATGATTGACTAGGCTTTTTGTCTCTCCTGATCCGCTGCAGATCACTAAAAGACCTCCTTCATCGATATTAGGCGTGCACGTCTCTCCAACTACATAGCTATTCAAGCCCATGTGCATCAACCGCATCGCAAATCCTTTGATTTCAAAGCCGCTTCTGCCAGCTCCCGCGCAGAAGATCTCTTTGGCCCCAAGTAACAGATCGACAAAAGCACTCGTATCGTTCACAGAAACGGATAGCAGCGTCTTTTTTAATTCCTGTAAAACTTCATTGGCATATTCTTGGTATTCCATCTTAAACTCCTTCTAGATCATTCTTTCTTTCATCGCTTTGGCCATATTGCTTGGATCTTCGGCATTGCAGATCGCTCCACCCACTACGATGATTTCCGCGCCTTCTTGAACGATCGCATCCAAAGTTTGCAGCTTAACTCCTCCAGCTACGGCGCTTTTTGCGTTCTTGATCACTTGGTTGACGATCTTCAAATCTTCCAAAGGATCTTGTTGACCCGTTTCTTGAATATCAAAAGCAGTATGAACACAAATATAATCGACTCCCATTTGATCGACTTCTTCGCTTCGTTTCGCTAAGTCTTTTACGCCAATCATATCCACCATCACTTGCTTTCCATACTTTTTTGCGGCTTTTACGACACCTTCGATCGTTTCATCATAGCTGACTCCTAATACAGTCACGATGTCGGCTCCTCTTTTAAAGCATCCTTCCGCCTCGTATTCGCCAGCATCCATGATTTTCGTATCCGCCAATACAAGAATGTCTGGAAACCGCTTTTTTAAAGCCTGTACCGGAACCATGCCTTCTTTTAAAATAAATGGCGTTCCCACTTCGGCAATATCAATGGAATTTCCTGCCTTTTCCAGCAATTCTTCACATTTTTCTAGCGTAAGCGTATCTAATGCTGCTTGTAGTTTCATAACCCTCTCCTTTATATGATATATAGTCATATCATAATCTTCTTTTCTAAAAAAATCGACAAAAAAAACTGTCAACCATATCCGATAGGCCAACAGTTTTTATAGGTTTTATACTTCACATGTATAAATATATTGACATTTACCGCTGATCTTCACAAGACCGCTTCCTGCATCCGCAAAGATCGAATCCCCTTTCATCGCTTCGATCACTGTGCCATTATTTTCGATCGTGCAGCTTCCTTCTACAACGATGATAGAACCAAATGATTTTTCATTCACATCGATCTCGATTGTTCCATCCAAACTTGTTTCAAATGTCGTAAAGTTTTCACAAGTTGCCAGCATTTGCGTTTCCGCATCCTTTGTGATGAACCGCGGACCACATGCTTTGAAATCCGAATCGATCGGGTTCAAGTTCGATACATCGATCGCCTTGTCGATATGAAGTTCTCTAGGCTTTCCATCTTTTCCAACACGTCCAAAATCATAAACGCGATACGTCGTGTTCGAATTTTGCTGGATCTCGCAAATTTGAATACCGCCACCGATCGCATGAAGCGTGCCGGCTTTGATAAAGAATACATCGCCTTTGTGGACCGGCACTTCCTTCAACACTTCTAAAAGCGTGTTGTTTTCGATACGCTCTCTAAATTCTTCTTTAGAAATTGGCTGATTGACACCAAAATACAAAGTCGATCCTGGATCACAATCCAAAATATACCACATTTCCGTCTTTCCATATTCGCCTTCGACACGAAGTGCGTATTCATTATCTGGGTGCACTTGGATCGATAATGGTTGTAAGGCATCGATGAATTTGATCAAGATTGGGAATCGATCGAAGCGTTCACAATTCGTTCCTAGTATTTCTCTTCCTTTTCGCTCTAAATATTGCGTAAACGTCAAGCCGGCATCTTCACCACTCACAACTGTGCTAGGTCCATCTTTGTGGACGGATAATTCCCAGCTTTCAGCTAGAGGATCCATATCCGTGACTTTACCATATTTTTCCTTCAGTTTCGTTCCGCCCCAAAGATAATCTTTAAACGCAGGGGCCAATTTAATGATCGACATTTACATCATCCCTCTTTTCTATAATCTCATTATAATCCTAAGAGGTTTTATTTGTCTATACATAACAACAAAATCACATATACATTTATTCCTTTCCTTTTCTATCTTGCCTATTTAGTCTTTCATTGATTTCTGCTAGGATTGAATCATGAAAGAACAAAATTCGATCAAAGCCGCCTTCTTTGATATCGACGGCACCCTATATGATCATCAAGCCCATCAAATTCCTGATAAGCATCAAAGAATGCTTGAGCTGCTTCATCAAAAAGGCATCAAAGTCTGCCTATGCACAGGACGCGCGCTTCCTCTTCTTGAAAATTTAAAGATCCTCTCCCTCTTTCCTTGGGACGGAATCGTCGCAGGGAATGGCTCATATGTGTATGATCAAGATCTTCATCCTCTTTTTGAAGACCCGATTTCAAAAAAGAGCGCGGATGCGATCTTCAAGCTAGCTTCAAAAGAAAACATCGGTATCTTTGCGGCCGGCAATTGTGCTTTGATCACCCAAGAAGATCCAATCACGCTTGAGTTGCTCCATAAAGTTTCTTGCGTCAATATCCCATGCCGCGCACCGAAAAAAGAAGACGCTTTTTGTATTATTTCTTTATGTGTCGAAGACACGCAAGCCAAACGTCGCGATTATGAGTCCATTCCAAATGTGCAAGTCCTTTATAATTTGTTGTCGGTCGACATTATGAAAAAAGGACTCAGCAAATATCATGGTATTCGTCTTTTAATGCGACATTTTGGTTTCGATCCGAGGGCCTATATGGCTTTTGGAGACGCGCTCAACGATCTAGAAATGCTCCAACACGCTTCTTTAGCAGGCGCCATGGAAGATGGCGATCCCCGGATCTTAGCCAAGATCTCCAACCATGTCCCTAGCGTCAAGGTAGGGGGCATTTATGATTTTTTAAAAGAAAGGGGGATCTTATGAAGATCACGATGATCCAATTTCACACGCAAGCTTCGATTCGAAAAAACATCCAACATCTTCAAGACATAGAAGTCAATGACACGAATGTGATCGTGTTGCCTGAATTGTTCGCGACCTATTTCGAGAATGGAATGATCGCTCAAAGCGAAAACTATGCCCAAGACCTTTATGATAGATTATCGTGTTTAGCGAAAAAGAACCATGTCTATGTAGTCGGTGGAACTATCGCTTCGAAGCATAAAAATATGTGCTTCATCTTCGATCCACAAGGAAAAGAAATCGCTGCCTATGCGAAAATGCATCTTTTACATGTACGAGCGAAAAAGGAATACAAAGAAAGCGACGTATTCGAACTTGGAAACTCGTTTTGTACCTTTGATTTGAATGGGATCCGTTGCGGGATCGTGATTTGTTATGATATACGATTCCCAGAGCTGACACGGATCTTAGCTCAAAAAGGGATCCGGATCCTCTTTGTGCCTGCCGCCTTCAACGATCAAGTAGGACCCCTTCATTGGGAAGCGCTTTTAAAGGCTCGTGCGATCGAAAACGAGATCTTCGTTGTCGGCGTTTCTCCTTATTATCGAGCGAAGAATTGTAACATGTATGGACACTCTATGATCATCGACCCCTTCGGAAGATGTATATATGAAATGAAGAATGAACAAGAAATCGCATCTGTTTCTATAGATCCTAACTATGTCGATACAATTCGAGAACGAATGCCTTTATGGGAACAGCGGCGAAACGACCTTTATGAAATTATCCAGAAATAGCAGAGCTCTATTTCTTTTTTTATTTTCTTTTCCTCCTATAGCAAAAATTTACTTACAATAAAAGCGATTTGATCAGAAATTAATTTCAATTTGTAAGGGTTTACATTTCGTTTATTCTCCACATTTCTCCTATTTATGAAAGTACATTCTATTTTTATAAATTATTTTGAAAGCGATTTCTTTTCGTGTATACTCACAACTGTAATCAGAAAAGAGCGAATTGATGAGCACAAAAGATATGGATGTCCTAAAAAGCCGTCAGCGATCCGTTCCTTACCAGACTCTTGCGGCGCTGTAGAGAAGAACAAAGGAATCCATGTCAACTCAGTCAAAGACATCTAAGCCATCGGAAATGAAGTTGATTTTTCAATCACTAGTCACATCAAAGAGACTTATGAATTTTGGATTCGGATCCTTTAACAACAGATCGATGACTGACTGTTCTACGATCAAAGAGGCTTTGTATGAAACGTACCTAGCATTGCTGAAGGCAATATGGCTACCCCATAAAAATTTGTCGAGTCATTTCTCGAGAACACTCTTTTATCGCGGGTGGAAACATCATCATTCGACCACAGCTGATCACAAAACATTTCGGCTAAAAATAGAAAATAAGGAGAAATAGTATGAGAGATTTAAGTAAATACCAAGGTGTTATTCCTGCGTTTTATGCTTGTTTTGATGAAAATGGTGAAATCAGTCCTAAAGCCGTGCAAGATTTGACTCGTTATTTCATTAACAAAGGAGTCAAAGGTGTCTATGTTAACGGTTCAAGTGGAGAGTGTATCTACTTGACGCCTGAACAAAGAAAAATCGTACTTGAAAACGTCATGGCCGCCAACGATGGTTCCTTAACCGTCATCGCCCATGTGGCTTGCAACTCCACTCAAGAAAGCCAAGAGCTTGCTAAGCATGCCGAATCTTTAGGTGTTGATGCGATCGCATCCATTCCTCCGATCTACTTCAAACTGCCAGACCACAGCATCGCTAAATATTGGAACGATATTTCAGATGCTGCCCCAAATACAGATTTTGTGATTTACAACATCCCACAATTAGCTGGTGTGGCTTTGACCCCTTCGCTCTATGCCGAAATGAGAAAGAATCCTCGTGTGATTGGCGTAAAAAACTCTTCAATGCCTGTACAGGACATTCAAATGTTTGTCAATGATGGCGGAGAAGATTACATCGTATTCAATGGACCAGATGAGCAATTCATTTCTGGGCGGCTTATGGGAGCCAAAGGCGGCATTGGCGGCACATACGGAGTTATGCCTGAATTGTTCCTAAAAATGAATGAAGCCCTTGAAGCCCGTGACTGGGATCTAGCGAAAGCCATTCAATACGATGTCAACAATATCATTTATAAAATGTGTTCAGCCCACGGTAATATGTATGCGGTGATCAAAGCCATCTTAAAAGAAAACGAAGGACTTGATCTAGGCAGCGTGGCAGCTCCTTTAGCTCCACTCAACGAAGACGATGAAAAAATCGTTCATGAAGCGGCAAAAATGATTCGCGACGCGAAAGCAAAATATCTCTAAGATCAGCCAATCTGAGAATTTAACACCAAAAAAATTATAAAAGGAGAACATACAACTATGCAGGGTTTTACATTTATTGATCTGATCATTCTGATTGTTTATTTGGCCGCTGTATTGATAGCGGGTTTGTTCTTTGCCAAAAAGGATATGAAAGGCAAAGAATATTTCAAAGGCGATGGAACGATTCCTTGGTGGGTAACTTCTGTTTCGATTTTTGCGACACTGCTCTCCCCAATCTCATTTCTCTCGCTTGCCGGTAATTCATTTGCTGGTACTTGGATCATGTGGTTTGCGCAGCTAGGCATGTTGATTGCCATACCCCTTGCGATCCGTTTCTTCTTGCCTGTGTATGCAAAATTAGACATCGATACCGCCTACCACTATTTAGAGCTTCGCTTTGGCTCAAAAGCGCTAAGGATCTTAGGCGCGCTAATGTTCATCGTATACCAAATCGGACGGATGTCGATCATTATGTATTTACCTTGTATGGTTCTCGCTTCTTTGATGAACATCAATGTAAATATACTCATTATCCTCATGGGAGTGATCGCAATCATCTACTCCTATACTGGCGGTTTAAAATCCGTCTTGTGGACAGACTTCATTCAAGGATCTGTCTTGATTGTCGGCATTATCTTTGCCTTGATCTATCTCATGAGCAATATTGATGGCGGAATTGGCGCTGTATTCAATTCCTTCTGGACCGAGCATAAATTCCTTGCTCCAGACCAACCAATTTTCGACGCCAATCTGCTTCGTGATTCTGTATTCTTGATGATTTTTGGAGCCGGTCTTAATACGCTTGGTTCTTATGTATCAAGTCAAGATATCGTACAACGCTTTACAACCACGACTGATACGAAAAAGCTCAACAAAATGATGCGTGGAAATGGTATCCTTTCGATTGGATTAGCTACGGCTTTCTACTTGATTGGAACTGGATTATATGTTTTCTATCAACAAAATCCTCTACCTCCAGCAGCCGCGCAAGACCAGATTTTCGCTTCTTATATCGCCTTTGAACTCCCCGTTGGGATCACCGGATTATTGCTTGCTGCCATTTATGCAGCCGCTCAATCTACACTTTCAACAGGTTTGAATTCCGTAGCTTCTTCATGGGCGCTGGATATCCAATCCCGCTTATCGAAAAAGGAGCTTAGCTTTGAAAAACAAACCAAAATCGGACAATATGTATCTTTATTTGTCGGTATCTTCTCTATTGTCGTCGCGATCGTGCTTGCTGGAGGAGGCGTTACTTCCGCTTACGAATGGTTCAACGGCTTTATGGGGCTAGTTCTTGGTATTCTTGTTGGGATCTTTATTCTTGGCGTCTTCTTCCGTTCCGCCAATGCGGCAGGTGCCTTTGCCGGATTTGCAGCCTCAACGATCGTAATGATCATCGTCAAGTATGTCATGACAGACGTATCGATCTGGTCTTATTCTTTGATTTCGATCCTCGTCTGCTTAGCGGTCGGACTGCTTGTAAGCTGGATCTACAACAAAACAACTGGCAAAGCTTATCCTGCTCCACGATTTACGGTCTATCATGATTTCAAGAAAGGTTTGATCAGCGAAGAACAAAAAGAAAGATCCCGAGCGCGATCTGTCTAATGAAACGAGGAAAACACAATGATTCATGGAAAAACTTCACGTCCCGATTCTTACGGAACGCTCGAGACTAGTGTGCAAGAAGTTCTCGACTATCTTGAAAACAACGATTTGGCTGCTCTTGAAAATGGTAGCCATGTAATCGATGGCAATCGATTGTTCGTCAACATCGTAAGCTATCCAACGACAAGTCCGGAAAACCGTTTTTGGGAAGCACATAAAGACTATCTTGATGTTCATGTCCCAATTGAAGGAACAGAACAGATCGATCTCAACTTTCTAGAAGATCTTGAAGTAGGCGAATATAAAAAAGAAGAGGATTTTCAGGCCGCCTTTGGTCCGGCGCGAATGCACGCTATTTTAAGGCCTGGTGATTTCCTCGTCTGCTATCCGCAAGATGCACACCGTACAGCGATAGCTGTCGATGGAAAGCCAGAACAAATTCGAAAAGCTATTTTCAAAGTGCGCATCGGCTAAATTTTCAGGCGTTTGAATTCCATTCAGGCGCCTATTTTCATTCTCTTTGAACCCAACGAAACCCGAACACAGAAAGGAAGATGATATACTATGAAAAGAAACAGATTCATCTGTATTGATATTGGAGGTACAGCCATTAAATATGGAGTTCTTGACAGTAATGGAGAAATCGTTCTCATTCGTGAAACACCCACCTATGCGATTGAAGGCGGTCCTGCTCTAGCAAAAAGAATATATGGCTTATGCGAAGAGCTGCTAGAAGAAGTTTCCGATATTCAAGGAATCGCCATCTCTTCGGCAGGAGTCGTAGATACAAATCGCGCTTGTATCATTCATGCTTCCGATGCGATCCCGAATTATGCAGGAACAAGCTTTAAAGATACGCTTGCCCCATTTGGATTGCCTGTAGAAGCAGAAAACGATGTCAATTGCGCAGGTCTTGGCGAATACGTTTCTGGCAGCGCCAAGAATGCTCGTCTTGCGCTTATCTTAACAATTGGAACAGGCATTGGCGGTTGTTTCATTGAAAATGGAAGATTGCTTCATGGCAATTCGTATTCAGCTTGCGAAGTCGGTTATCTTCCATTTGAAGAGGAAACATTCCAAAATCTCGCTTCAACAAGCGCTTTATGTCGTTTTGTCGCAGAACGAAAAGGAGACCAGCTAGATCGATGGAATGGTCGAAGGATCTTTAAAGAATCCGCGAAAGGCGATCCGATATGTCAAGAAGAAATCGAACGGCTAGGCAAGCGATTAGGGAAAGGAATCGCGATGCTTTGTTATATTCTCAATCCTCAAATCGTTGTGCTTGGCGGAGGGATCATGTCACAAGAAGAAAAGCTTCGTCCTTGGATCGAAGAAGGCTTCAAACAAGCTTCGATCCCCTTGATTGCCAATTCGACCACGATTCGCTTTGCCAGTCATCAAAATGCAGCCGGAATGAAAGGGGCTCTTGTTCATTTTCTGCAAAAACATCCTGAGCAAGCTTGAATGAAAGTTGATTTATGGTGTACAGTCGCATGAATCTGGATCCGCGCGAACGCCAGGAGGTTCTATGATGATGGAATATACTGAAAAATCGGCTCTTCCTCTGATCGAGTCGACCTATGAAGACTTGACTGCGACCGAAAAACAGGTCGCCGATTACTTTTTAGAAAAAAACGAACTCCATGATTTTTCTTTAAAACATGTTGCAGCTATTTTAAACGTATCCGAAGCCACTCTAGTGCGCTTTTCAAAAAAAATTGGTTTTAAAGGCTATCGGGAATTCATTTATCAATACGAAAAAAGCCTTGCTGCTTCCAAACCGAATGAAAATGTCACTGAGTCCTCCTTGCAAGTGCTCAACGCCTATCAAGATCTTCTTACCAAAACATATAGTTTGATTCGAGAAGAACAAATTGGAGCCTGCGCAAAGATGATCTCGCAAGCTAATCGTGTCTATGTGATGGGAATAGGTTCTTCGGGCTATGCAGCTCGAGAAATGGCTTACCGCTTTATGCGGGTCGGGCTTGATATTGAGGCCTTTGACGATATTGATATGATCCGTATGATTTCTGTCTTTCGAAAGGAAAGCGATCTCGTAATAGTTCTCTCTCTTTCAGGAAGCCGGCAAGAGCTTTTAGAGTCTCTTCGAGTTTCTCACGAACGAGGAGCAAAAACGATGATGATCACTTCGAGCCGTTATGAATATTTAAACGATTTTGTGGATGAAGTCATTGTGGTTCCTTCCCTACTTCATCTCAATCATGGCAATTTGATATCGCCTCAATTTCCGCTTCTTGTCATGATCGATATTCTTTATGCGGCTTGCATGCGCTATAATCGAGACGAAAAGCGCAAATTTCATGAGAAGACGGTCGAAGTGATCGACCGTTCCGGGCAAATGGTAGAATAGGAGTGGAAAACAATGATACAAAAAAAACGAATTCTCTGCTATGGAGACTCTAATACATGGGGATTTTCGCCGTATGATGGACATAGACAAGCAAGACGCTGGACTCGGCTTCTAAATCTAGATCAGACAGAAATCATTGAAGAAGGCCTCAACAGCCGAACAGCGATCGGTTACGATATCTTTCAGCCTCATAAATGCGGCTATCCTGATTTTATCCGGGCCCTTCAAACCCATTCGCCTTTAGATCTTGTGATCGTTATGCTTGGAACGAATGATCTAAAAACATGCTATCACTATCCTGCTGTACAAATCGCCAATGGCCTCCGCGCTTTTGTGCGTGAATTTCTGAACCCTACCTTATGGGAATCGAGTTCTATGCCGCAGCTGATGATCGTAGCCCCGATCCTTTTGGGAGAACAGATTCCTGTATTGGGCGGAGTGGCAGCTGGATTCAACGAGTATTCATTCGAACAATCCAAGCTACTTTCCAGCGAGATCCAAAATGCGATCGCTCCATATCCAGTTCATTTCTTCGATGCTTCTACGATCGCTTTCGCAAGCGAAGCGGACGGTTTGCATATGGATGAAGAGAATCATCAAAAGCTCGCTTTTGCCTTACGAAAAGCGATCCTAGATATCCTTCCAGAATAAAAGAGTCCAAAGAGAAACAATATTTCTCTTTTTGGACTCTTTTTATTGAATATGCTTTTTGATCTAATTTTTATCCGATTCTACGATTTTCCTTGCCGCATACACGCCCGAGGCGCTTGCGTGCGAAAGAGAATGCGTCACGCCGGAACAATCCCCGATCACATACAAGCCAGGCACGATAGTTTCTAGATTTTCATCCACATCGACTTTCATATTATAAAATTTGACTTCCACTCCATACAACAGCGTATCGTCGCTCGCGGTTCCTGGACATACGCGATCGAGCGCCTCGATCATTTCAATGATATCGTCCAATTGCCGTTTTGGGATCACGAGCGATAGATCGCCTGGCGTCGCTTCCATAGTTGGAGTGATAAATCCTTTCGCGATCCGATCTGGAGTGGAGCGTTGTCCGCGGATCAAATCTCCAAAACGTTGAACGATGACACCACCACCCAACATATTCGATAGACGCGCGATCGACTCTCCATATTGATTCGATTGATGAAACGGTTCGGTAAAATGGTTCGAGACCAAAAGCGCAAAGTTCGTATTCTCTGTATAGAGGGCAGGATCTTCGTAGCTATGCCCATTGACCGTAATGATGCCATTGGTATTTTCGGAGACGACAACCCCATGCGGATTCATACAGAATGTCCGTACTTTATCTTGATAACGTTTGGTCCGATAGACGATTTTCGATTCATACAACGCATCCGTCATATCGGAAAAAACATCGTATGGGACCTCTACGCGGACGCCAATATCGATTCGTGAAGATTCAGTAGGAATCGAGAGCGATCTACAGATCGTTTCCATCCATTTCGATCCAGACCGTCCTGTGGATATGATCACTTGCTTCGCAAAGTATTCCCCTTTCGAGCTTGTGATAAGAAAGCCTTCCGCTTCTTTTTGGATCGATTCTACATACGTATGAAATTGGAAGTCGACATGCTCGTGTAAGTTTTGATACAAGTTTTCCAGCACGATATAGTTGATGTCTGTCCCTAAATGCCGGACTTTGGCTTTGAGAAGATGAAGATCGTTCTGCAAGCAGAGCTTTGCGATTTCAGGATGCTCATTGGCGAACATCCGGCTTTCGCTCCCTCCATTTTCCATATTGATCGAATCGACATATTCCATCAGTTCAATAGCTTCTTTGGCTCCGACATATTCATACAGATCCCCGCCAAATTCATTGGTGATATTGTATTTTCCATCAGAAAACGCGCCAGCTCCCCCAAATCCGTTCATGATCGAGCAAGATGGACAGTTGATACAAGACTTGATCTTTACTCCATCGATCGGGCACTTTCTATGTTCGAGAGCGCTTCCCTTTTCTAAAACGACAACAGAACGTTCCGGAGCTAGTTTATTGAGTTCATAGGCGGCGAATATTCCTCCAGGTCCGGCACCTATGATTGCGATATCATATTGTTTCATAGATTCATTTCCCCCTTGATTGACAAACCTGAACTATATTACGCACTTTATTGTGGATTGTCAATAAGAATTTTATACGTTCCAATCTTCGATCTTTATAGGATAAAATCCATCGTTAGAAAGAGCATAAATTTCTTGAAAGCCGCTCATTTTGGCTAACGATAAACAATCTTCATATCCGCGATCAAGGTCAAAACGATTGTGACAGTCCGTGTTGATGCAAATTTTTCCGCCCTTCTCTTGAATATATTTGAGCAGTTGTAAATGAGGATACGGCTTTGTTCGATAGCCTCTTGCGATCGCTCCTGTGTTCATTTCGATGATCTTATCGTTTAGGATAGCAGTATCGATCGCGTCTTTGGCAAGCTCAAGATAGGCTGGATCTTCAAAATCGAAATAGGCGTTGTTTTCATTGTATTTGCTGATGAGATCAATGTGTCCGATCACATCGACCTCATCTCGTGAAGCGACTTCTTTTACAGCTTCATAATAATCGGCAGCCATTGCGAGCATATCATCGGCATACCAATCGTGTAAGATTTGTTCGAAGCGAGCTCTTGAATAATCGATTGGCGCGACTTCACCATTTTTTTCTAAAAAATGAACGCTGCCAATAATATATTCATACTCGTCATGCGAAAAGCGCTTTCCGATCGAGTCTTCTTCAATACCTAAATATAAAGTGATTCGATCACCATATTTTTCTTGAGCTGAAAATATATCGTTACGATATTTGCTTTCTCTTTCATCATCCATCGAACATGGATCGAAAAGAATGTTGTTGCCATGTCCCGAAAATCCTAATCCATCAAAGTTTCGATTGATCGCTTCCAGGACCATTTCTTCTACGGAATCCTTTCCATCACAATATAGGGTGTGAGTGTGCAGATTTTGTTTCATTAAAGTTCTTTCCTTTCTCTCATTCCTAGTATACGCTAAAAAAAAAGAGCTTGTTTGACAAGCTCAAAAACTACGCATCCAATTCAGAAAGGAAGGTGTATAAATAGGTTCCTTTTCCTTGGATCTCGATGTTTTTAGTTCCAGCGTCAATAAAGAACGTATCGCCTTTGCTTGCTGGAATTTCGCCTCCATCGCTGTTGATGACAGCCTCACCTTCGATCATGACGATCGAACCGAATGAATCCTCATCTTGGTCGATTTTAACTGTGCCGTTCAATTCTGTCTTGAATGTGGTGAAGACATCGGAATTGGCGAGCATGACTGTTTTTGCGTTTCCGTCTTCGATCACTTCTTGCTGCGCTTCTTTTTCTACATCCGCTACATCCATCGTGATGGCGTCGAGCACTTGCTCGAAGCTAAATTCCTTCAATGGGGAATCTTGTTGGATACTGATATACTGAATATCGTCTCCGATCGCAAATACAGTGCCTGGTTCAATCAAAAACGCGTCTCCTGCCTTGACGGCAAAGGAACGAATCAAATCTTGGAGCGTTCCGTTTTGGATCTTTTCCACCATCTGCTCCCGTTCGATCTTTTCG
The DNA here is from genome assembly GCF_001945605.1 of Dubosiella newyorkensis. Taxonomy (GTDB): domain Bacteria; phylum Bacillota_I; class Bacilli_A; order Erysipelotrichales; family Erysipelotrichaceae; genus Dubosiella; species Dubosiella newyorkensis. Next base: position 46,907 of record NZ_MPKA01000113.1, on the reverse strand, counting down.
TTCAATCCACAATAGAAAACCGCATCCTCTTTTGCGCTCAAGACGTAGATCAAGTTTACTTTTTCTGGATCGGGATTTACTTGGATCGCGCTTACATTTTGATTGTCGACCATTTTGATCGTGATTGGAAAGTAATCGAATTCTTTCGCGATGGTGCCAGCTGCTTTTCCATCTGTGTCTTTGATGTATTGACCTAACGTGATCCCTGCATCTTTTCCAGTTGTCAGCAGCGATTGATGATCACCATTTGCGCAAAGCTCCCACGTTTGAGCGATCTTATCGGTTTCGTTTTTGGCTTTTTTGCCATATTCCTTTAATTTCGTTCCGCCCCATTCAAAGCTTTCAACGTCGGGTGATAATTTGTAGATACCCATATTCTGTTACCTCGATTCCTATCCATTTGGATTCAATTCTTGAAAAGAACACGTCTTTTCAAGTTACAACTATCATAGAAGACTCTTTGCTCAATTTCATGTGTGCTGACTGTAAAAAAATAGTTTTCTTACATCGATTCTCGTGAGCGTAACAATAGGAAATTTGATCTCGTTTCTTTATAGTAAAAGGGCAGGAGGATAGGATCATGACAACATTTTTAGGAAATCCAGTAACTCTAGAAGGCACTCGCTTGAGCGCAGGCGAAGAAATGCCAAACTTTACCGTAACAACGACCGATCTTACCGATATTCAACCAATGGAGAAGCGAGGCAAAAAGATCATTCTAGCCGTGCCTAGCGTCGATACGGCTGTCTGCTCGATGGAACTTGCCAAATTCATGAACTTGATCAAAGGACAAGATGAAGTGGAAGTCATTTCCGTCAGCATGGATCTGCCTTTCGCTTTGACTAGATGGTGTCAAGCTGAAAATAATAAGCAGCTCTTGACAACAAGCGATTATAAAGATCGTGATTTCGCGAAAAAAACGGGCACCTATATGAAAGAAAACGGCTTATTGGCCCGTAGCGTTTTTGTTACGGATGAAGATGGCGTGCTTACCCACGTTCAATATGTGGATGAAGTAAGCGAAGAGCCCGATTATGATGCAGCGCTCATCGCTGCTGGATTAAAAAAATAATCAAAAAAAAGAGGTCTCGCCTCTTTTTTTTATATTGTCTGGATCGAATTTTTTCCTTGAAGCGGATACAGTGTCGAAGGTTCGTTGGCCGAGTGCCAAGTTTTATGGATCACATTGCTCGCCGGATCTTGAAACGCTTCTTCAAAATATTCCCAAAACTCGCCAGGCGTTACGATTCCATGACTTTTATGAATAGCAGGATCGATCGAATGAAGGATCCGCGTAGCGAATAGCGAACAATTTGTGCCTAAGATCCAATAGGTTTTCCATTCTCCTCCATAAAACTTTCGATAATGACAATGGGTCCGATACCACAAGCGATTGGAATAATCCTCTAAATAGGGTTCGACTTTCAGCGATGGATCTTTTTTTAAGTCGACTTCTAAAGGACAATCCCAAGGATAGCTCGAAGCGAAGACGTGTTGGAGGATCTTGCAAAGCTTTTCTTCTTGTTCTGGACTTAGATGAAGACCATACTCGAACAAGGTGCTTTCTTCATAAATGCAACAATTGTTGATGTATTCATCCGCATTGACCGAAAAGAATATGCCGGGGCCAAGAGTCCGAAACAGCTTTTCTTCGGCTTTATCATAATTCCCGTACGAATACATCGTTCCATTATGAGCCAGAGTCATATGTCCAAAGCGATGATCCCCGCTCAAGCCCGTGTGAATAAAAACACGCAAATTGACTTTTTGATCGTTTTTGATCTCGTTAAAATCGATCGGGTGTTTATTGGCTTTAAAGCTGAGCATTTTTTCTAATACGATCGAAGGCAAGATCGAAACGATCGCGACAGGCAATGCCGACCAGAATCGAAAAGAATAAAAACGCGACGTTTGCGGTTTCGAGAAAAAGAACAGTTCCAAGATCATTTGACAGCCCTGCATGACTAAATAGAAACCAACAAAATATTGGATCAAATCGAGATCTTGTGAACGCTGTAAATAGGAGGCGATCGCCAATCCCATATAAATAAGCGTCCACAAGAGATCATACCAAAGGGTCTTGGAGCGATCGTTAAAATCAAGGATCGCTTGAACGCCAAAGCCGATCGCGTTGATTCCCATATAGATACTGAAGATCAAGATGACAAGTTCGTACCCGATCGAATGATGGAGCCACAAAAACAAAGAAAATAAACTGATCAAGATCGCTTCAAAGAGCGTGATCCCCCGCTTCTTGACGAAGACTTGATACCATAAAACAAGCGAAGAGATCGTCGTGATCGCGGCGCATACATAAAATAAGATATTGGCATTGAAGCGAGGCGCGAGCAAGCAAGAGAATCCAGCGATAAAGAAGACGATCGCCACCAATAGCTCGATTTTTCTTAACAGTTTCATACGAAAGAATTCTCAAGTCTTTCTAGCCAAATCTCGCATCCCTGTCTGATTTGCTCATAACTCTTTTCAAAATCGCCTGTATACCATGGATCGGCGATGCTTTCGTTGTCTAGAAGCAAATGGATCTTGTGCTCGGGATTTTGAGGAAGGATCCGTTTGATATTTCGCTGGTTGTTAGGATCCATTACTAAAATCAAGTCGAATAAAGCATAATCTTTCTTTTTCACTTGGCGGGCAGGATGGTATTCAAAAGGAATGTGATGCTTTTTTAATACCGCTTTTGCGGGAGGATACAGATCGTTTCCGATCTCTTCTTGGCTCGTGGCGGCAGAATCGATATAATATTGGTCGCTCAAGCCTTCTTTTTTAACGAGATCTTTCATGATGAATTCAGCCATAGGAGAACGACAAATGTTCCCATGACAAACAAAAAGGATCTTTTTCATAACATAACCTCATTTCATTTCTATTATTGTACATGAAAAGACCTATAATTCAGAACAGAATACTTAAAGGAAGACGTTTCGCAACGGTTGAATAAGTATCTAACTTGCCTTAAGGTTTCAAAACAACGAAAATAGAATGAGAACGAGGTGATTAGAATGAGTACTTTTTTCCAACGTGTTGGTCAAGATCTAGAAAAGGCCAAAAAATCTTTTGATTCGTATTTATCCAATATCGATGGAGACACCCAAGCAAAACAACTAAAGGAAGAACAAGAAAAAGCGGTTGCCAAGATTTCAGAACAATTGATGGCAAACTTATCCAAAGATGGATTGAGTCAAGAGCAGCTTTCAGCCTTTCAAAAAGAGCTCGATCAAGCTCTCAACGCCTTAAAAGAACAATGTTTTGAAAGCGGATTTTCAGAAGGCTATTACCAAGGCGCGTTGACTGGATCTTCCGAATTCGAATAATAGGAGGTTAAACAATGAACCAAAAACAACTTGAACAAATGAAATCAAAGAAAGGATTTATTGCGGCTCTCGACCAAAGCGGAGGAAGCTCGCCAAAAGCCCTGAAGGCGTATGGGATCGATCAAGATCAATATAATAACGATGAAGAAATGTTTGATCTGATGCATCAAATGCGTACCCGCATGATCAAATCCCCTTCCTTTAGCGGCGACGAGATCTTAGGGGCTATCTTATTTCAAAATACGATGGATCGCAAAATCGATGGAAAATATACTCCTGATTTCTTATGGGAAGAAAAAGGAATCATTCCATTTTTGAAAGTGGACAAAGGTCTTGAACCCGAAAAAGAGGGCGTTCAGCTAATGAAGCCGATCACAGATTTGACCCAAACGCTCGAACAAGCTCAAAAGCGCAATATTTTTGGAACAAAGATGCGTTCTGTCATTCACGCTGCCAATCCAGAAGGGATCAAGAAAATCGTCGATCAACAATTTGAATATGGTCGTCAAATCGCCGATGCCGGTTTCGTTCCGATTTTAGAGCCTGAAGTGGATATCACGATCCCAGACAAAAAAGAAGCCGAAGCGATCTTAAAAGATGAGATCGAAAAACATTTGAAAGATTTGCCAGAAAATGAGTTGATCATGCTTAAATTATCGATCCCGACTGTTCCTGGACTTTATTCCGAAATCATGAAAGATCCGCACGTCGTTCGTGTCGTAGCGCTTTCAGGTGGTTATACAAGAGAAGAAGCGAATAAAAAGCTGGCCGAAAATCCGGGCTTGATCGCAAGCTTCTCAAGAGCGTTAGCCGAAGGACTAAACGCGAACCAAACAGAAGAAGAATTCAATAAAACGATGAAGCATTCTGTTGACGCGATCTTTGAAGCTTCGATCAAATAATATTTCTATTGCTTTACTTATATAAAAATTCTGATACGATAATAAGTGAAAGACAGGAAGATCTATATTAGAAAGGGAAGGCAGACCTTCGTTACAACACTTCCGTATCGATCTGATCTGTCTAAAAAAAAGAGCGCTTGCTCTTTTTTTATTTGCTTTCTCCTTTTTGGATAAAATCGACTAGATCTTCATACGAAATTTGGCCAACCGTATCTAAAACAGGTTTGCCATCTTTGACAAAGATGAATGTCGGCGTTCCTTGCACATTGAACGCATCGCACAATTCTTCATTTTGATCGACGTCTGCTTGCGCGATCACGACTTGTTCAAATTGCTCGGCTGCTTGTTCTACATCGGGCTGCATCGCTTGGCAATGCGGACACCAAGTCGCAAAAAATTCTACCACGACATTTGGATATTCATGGACGATCCTCTCATAATCTTGTACCCCTTGAATTTGAAGTAAACTCATTGCATTTGATCTCCTTTATTATATATTTCCATACTAAACCGAATGAGGCCCTACGACTATTCCATTGCTTCCTAGAGTTGCTTCAATGCGATTTACTTTCATCGTATCGGTATCCAAGATCATAAAACCGGTCGCTGTCTTATTTCTGGGACGGATCAAAGAACCAGGATTCAAAAATAAGATCCCTTCCCTTTTTTCTTGTAGCGGCGTATGCGAATGTCCAAATACAACGATGTCGCACGCTTCTTTTTGAGCTAGGTCGGCAAGTTGATCGATCCTCGTCTTCGCTTCAAAAAGATCACCATGCACTAGAAGGATATGATGCTTTCCTATTTCGATGATTTGCTGGCAAGGAAACTTTCTGTTCGCTTTTCGATCGACATTCCCAGCTACGACTTTCCAGCCATTCGTTGGAATGTCGTCAAGATCTCCAGCATGTAAATATAGATCCATGTCAGGATACTTTTTTTTGAGTGCGTCCATCCATACTTGACTTTTTTGATGGGAATCGGAAGCGATCAAGATCTTCATTCATTCTCCTTTTTGATCTTGATCGTCAATACAATTTCTACAACGATGCAAGCGACCAAAATAAATAGATACAAAAGATGAGGAATATAGTTTCTTAGAAGCATTGCGATGCAGGTAACAAGAACCGCCCCCATAAGAGAGTGAATGGAGCTAGGATCTGTTACTTCCTTTCCTTCCAAAGCGGCGATCTTGTTTTTCATGTTCAGGCCTGCCTTCCACAATACATAAAACAATCCCAACAACAGCGCCGAGAAAACAAAAAAATACCATTGTTTCATTTCTTGGAACGCGAACATTTCGACATAGAAGCAGATCAATTCCACTAACCCTGCCCCTAAAAACATGTTTCTGATCTTTTTATACTGCAAGATCTTGGATTCTAGATCTGTATACAATTGAAATGGACCGTATTGAGCTTTTCGTTTTGCCAAGAACCAAAAACCCCACGTACAGATCACATTGATCTTATTGTCTTTGAGAAGCTCTCGATATTCTTTGGAAAGAATGAATCCATGATCGTTGAGATCCGCTTCATACAACCATTCGCCTGGCAAACAAGGCTTGAATGAATAAAACCCACCTTTAAAATCGGTGCATTCCCATCCTTGCTCAGTCATTTCGTTGAGCCATTTCACTTCTTCATCTTTATCAAAATACAGCTTAAACTTCTTCATGCTCTTTCTCCTTCTTTTTTGCGTTGGCGACAAGTTCCTCGAGTCGATTGACTTCGGCAGAAAAAATTTCTTTTCCTAATGGTGTGATCACATACTCTTTTTTATTGCGGCTATCGTTCGTATCGGCATACAGCCGGATCCACTTTTTTTTCAGCAGTGTTTTGATGGCTCCATATAATGTGCCTGCGCCCATGATCACTCTTCCATTGGTCAGAGTTTCGACTTCTTTAATGATCCCATAGCCATGATTTGGCGTATGGAGCGCTAACAAAATATAGAAGATCGATTCAGTTAATGGTTGTTGTGGTTCATTGCCCATTGTATCACCTCTCAATATATCGTTTCTCGTAATATCTGCCCATAGTATATCGTCTAACGATATATATTGTCAATAAAAAAGTCTGCATTCACAGACTTTCGATTACATTCGTATAAAGCTTGTATCTACAAGGTGGTGTTCCATTGGTGGCAGCGCGATTTGAAGCGTTTCGCGCAGCACATCCTCGACTGTATGGACGGGAATGATTTCTAATTTTGATTTTACGGATTCTGGCACTTCTTTCAAATCAGCGCGATTATCCCAAGGAATCAAGACTTTTGTGATGCCGGCTCTTTGAGCGCCGAAGAGTTTTTCTTTCAATCCGCCAATCGGAAGCACATCGCCGCTAAGTGAAAGCTCGCCTGTCATCGCGATCTTTGAATCGACTGGTTTGTTGAGGGCAAGCGAGGCGAGCGCGGTGAACAAGGTGATTCCTGCGCTTGGTCCATCTTTTGGCGTCGCTCCTGCTGGAACGTGGATATGAATATCTCGTTGTTCGAAGCTCATCATATCGAGTGGCAGTCTTGATTTGAGGACGCTAAGAGAAATGCGGGCGGATTCTTTCATCACATCGCCTAGTTGGCCCGTAATGATCGTTTGTCCATTTCCTGGCATATCGGTGGTTTCGATAAAGAGCACTTCTCCGCCAACAGGAGTCCAGGCAAGGCCTGTCACGACACCTGCAGGATTGGCTTCTTTGACTTTTTCATGGCGGCGTTTATTGGAGCCAAGGATATCTTCGAGATCTTCCCTTTTGATCGTGATGAATTCTGTTGAATCGATGAGTTGTTCAGATCGGGCTCGCGCGATTTGGGCGATGCGTTTTTTGAGTCCGCGGCATCCCGCTTCCATCGTATATTCTTCGATGATCGATTCGATCGCATCATCTTCGATCATTAGTCTTGATTCGTCGATTCCATGCTCTTTCAAAACTTCCGGGATCAAGTGATCTTTAGCAATGTGAAATTTTTCTTCCGAAGTGTAGCTTGTGATCTCGATAACTTCCATTCGATCCAGCAAAGGAGCTGGGATCGTATCGAGCGAATTGGCCGTTCCGATAAAGAAGACGTTCGATAAATCGAATGGCAAATCTAAATAGTGATCGGTGAACGTATCGTTTTGTTCAGGGTCGAGCACTTCGAGCATAGCTGCGGCTGGATCTCCAGAAAATCCGCCTTGCATCATCTTATCCATTTCATCCAAGATCATGACTGGATCGTTTGTTCCTGCTCGTTTGATGGCTTGTAGGACGCGTCCAGCCATCGCACCTACATATGTTCTACGATGGCCACGGATCTCGGATTCGTCTCTGATACCGCCTAAAGACATTCTCGTATATTCTCTTCCGAGCGCTTTGGCGATCGATTTTCCTAACGATGTCTTTCCTGTTCCAGGAGGGCCTACAAGCAGCAAGGCAGAGCCTTTGTTTGAGTTTTTTAAGCGCATGATCGCTAGATGCTGAATGATGCGTTCTTTGACTTTGTCCATGCCATAATGACGTTCGTTCAAGACCTTTCTCGCTTCTTTAAGATCGGCGAAGTGAATTTCTTCTTCTTTCCACGGCAAAGAGAGCGCGAAGTCAAGATAATTGCGGAGCACATCTTGTTCTGTACCCGGTTGTGCGGCAGTTTCTAGCTTCTTCGCGTCCTCCAAAAGTGATTTTTTAACTTCCTCGCTCGCTTCGAGTGCCTGGATGCGCTGAACATAGCTCTCTTTCTGTTCTCCATCTTCGTTTTCTTCGTTCAATTCTTTTTGAATCGTTTCCAACTGTTTTCTAAGCGCTTGCTGGCGGTAGTATTTATTGGCTTCGTTCGAGAACTTTTCGTTCATTTGTAAGTTGAGTGCCAAGATCTCTTTTTGACGCAGCAGCAAGTCGATAAATTGCAGACTTCTTTGTTTGAGACTTGTCTGGACTAACAGTTCATTTCTTTCGTTTTGAGAGAGTGGCATGTATTGAGCCAAGAATGTGATGAGCTGATTGATGTCCGTATAACTATCTGTCCGATTAGCGATCCACTCTCCTCCGCGGAACGAAGCGCTCATTTCCCGAACGGTGTCTTTGATATAGGTGAGCATGTCGATGATCGAGCGTTCGCTCAGATCCTCTTCTTCATAAGCGATCTCGTAAGTGCATGATGGATAGCGTCCATCGAATACTTGGTTTGTCGAAATGCGATCAAGCGTGCGCGCTTTGACCATCGTTTCGTTGTGCTCGTTCTCATATACACTTACGATTTCGCAAGTGACGCCGGTCCGATAGAAATCGGAAGCTTCCCAATGATCTTTATGCGCTTCTCCCTTAACAGGAAGAGCGACGAATGTTCCATAGTTGAGTCGTTGTATATCGTGTTTGTTTAGATTTTTAAATTGTATCGTAGTGCCTGGTAATAGGAGCGTGCCTAATACAGGCAATACAGGAGCTGAAAATGTTTGATTTTCGTATTCCATAATTTCCTCTCTTTCCAGTACTCAAATTTCGTTTCTGAGTCGAGTATCATTATCACATTAAGTATGTTTTTTGTCAATACTTCTAGTTTTAATACCTAATATTTTTTTTATATTTAATCATCTTTTTGATAATTGGGCTCAATTTGTGTTAAAGTTTACTCGAATGAAAGGATGATTGGATGAAAAAGCTCATCGTTTATGCGAGCGAAGATTGTTCGATGCGCTACGCTTGTCGGGCGATCGAAGGAAAATGGAAACTTCCGACGATCTATGTTTTGAGTGTCAATGGAACGCTTCGCTATAATGAGTTGAAAAGGGCTCTTGGGATTACGAATATGATGCTTTCAAACACGCTGAAAGATATGGAGCAGGAGGGGTTGATCGTACGCCATCAATATAATGAGATCCCTCCTCGGGTAGAATATTCGCTGACAGAAATTTCTTTAAAACTTTTGCCGATCTTGAAAGAATTTTCCGAATGGGGTTCTTTGTTGATGGAGGAAGAGAAAGATCTTGCGGATCAAGAAAATACATAGTTTTTCTTGCTTGGAGTGAAGTTTAAAGCCTATTATTAAAATAGAACATACATAGCAGAAAGGATCTATGATAATGGCAAAATCAAAAGTTTATTTTACAAAAGACACTGGATCGAAAAGTTTAGTTCGTTTGTATGAAAAATTAGGCAAAGACCTAAAAGGAAACGTGGCCGTGAAGCTGCACTCAGGCGAGCGGGGCAATCAAAACTATTTGCGTCCTGAGTTTGTTAAACCGATCATCGATCATGTAAATGGCACAGTGGTCGAATGCAACACGGCGTATGGACATGACATGGGTGGTCATCGTTTCAATACCGAAAGCCATATGAAGGTCATGAAAGAGCATGGCTGGAGCGAGAATTTTGACATTGATATTTTGGATTCAGAAGGGCCTGATCTTGTTTTAGAGGTTCCGAAAGGAAACATTCTAAAAGAGAATTTTGTGGGCAAAGATTTGAGCAAATACAATAGCCTGCTTGTTCTTTCGCATTTTAAAGGGCATCCGATGGGTGGTTATGGCGGCGCTTTGAAACAGTTGTCGATCGGTTGCGCTTCTTCAGCTGGAAAATGCTGGATCCACTCGACTGGTCAGTCGACCGATATCAAGGACGCTTGGGAAAAAGAGATCGATCACGACGAGTTTTTAGAGGCGATGGCAGAAGCTGCTGAAACGGTTCATGACTATTTCAAAGACAATGTGGTGTATATCAACGCTTTGGTCAACTTGTCTGTAGATTGTGATTGTTGCCATGTGGCGGAAGATCCTTGCATGAAAGATATCGGGATCATGATTTCGACAGATCCTGTAGCGATCGATCAAGCTTGTATCGATATGGTGTATAACTCGAAAGATCCTGGCCGTGATCATTTTGTTGAACGTGTAGAATCTAGAAATGGTCGGCATACGATCGATACGGCTGCTAAGCTAGGGTATGGAAGCAAAGAATACGAATTGATCGATATTGATGAAGAGAATTAAGAAAAGGACGCGAAAGCGTCTTTTTTTGATCTATCTTGTTTTTATAAAAAGTTAAACGCTTTCATTGCGTTTCTTTAAGAAAGTCTTTAGAATGTATCGTGAAAGAAGGTATTAGTATGAGACTTGAAAATAAAGTAATCATTGTGACGGCTTCAACGCGCGGCATTGGTTTAGCGATTTCGAAAGCGTGCGCGAAAGAAGGGGCGCATGTGTATATGGCTGCACGAAGAGTGGAAGCGACACAAGAAATTGCCGATGAACTCAATGCTCAAGGAGGCCATGTTAAAGTCGTCTATTGCGACGCTTACGCTCACGCTTCTTATCATTCGATGGTTCAGACTGTCATCGAGCAAGAAGGAAAGATCGATGTTCTTGTAAACAATTTTGGAACGAGCGATCCAACAAAGGATAAAGATATCGAAGGCACAGATTTTAGTGATTTTATCGCGACGATCGACGTCAATTTAGCAAGCGTATTCATCACTTCGCAAGAAGTGATTCCCTATATGAAGAAAAACGGAGGCGGAAGCATTGTCAACATTTCTTCGATTGGTGGATTGATCCCAGATATTTCTCAGATCGCGTATGGAACGAGCAAGGCTGCGATCAATCATTTGACGAAAGATATCGCTGTTCAAGAAGCGAGAAATAATATTCGCTGCAACGCGGTATGTCCAGGAATGACCGCTACTGACGCGGTCGCCAACTCCCTATCGCCAGAATTCAGAGACTTTTTCTTGAAGCACATTCCGATCCAGCGGATGGGTCATCCAGAAGAGATTGCCGCTCTTGTGGTTTATTTTGCCAGCGATGAATCGGCCTATACGACTGGTCAGATCGTGGAGGTTTCTGGTGGTTTTGGTTTGCCTACACCAATCTTTGGCGATCTTGCAAGTGGAACTTTAAAGCGATAAAAAAAGCTCTAACGAGCTTTCATTAGACTGTGGATATTTAGAGGATATGCAGTCTTTTTCTTTTATTATCGATATTTTGAAGGATCAGACCGCAATCACATATAAAAAGCACTTCATTTCCAAGCAATGAATTCCTCTTACATGTTCTATGTGCATTTATACTTTATATAAAGCAGTTTTACATTTTTCTAGGGGAAAATATGACTGTATTTCACACTTTTCTAGGGGAAAGCTTAAAAGGAGATACCAGTATAGACATCTCCTTAAAGAATTTTTTCGCCTACATTATCGATCATGATTTTTTATTCTTTGTTGTATAATTTTAAAAAGGAGAATCCGATGAATACTTTATATAATGCTTTAATCGCGCTCGTTTTTTTGATCATATACGTATCTCTACGAAAGAAAAAAGGAAGTTGGATCTTTTTGATTTTTGCATCGTTAGCGCCTGTCGTTCAGATTATGTTTGTCAACCGATTCATCTTGAATGTACCTCTTGTTTATGGTGCACTTTGTTTATGGATTGCCGGCATGATCGTCCCGTTTTACACTTTTAAAAGGATATGGCTATCTATTTTTTATGGAGTGCTGAATCTTCTTTCTTTGCCTATCACGATCCTTGTTGGAATGCAATATGGAGAGTCCGCTATCCAATACAAGCTCATTTCTTTCCTTTTAATTCTTTGGTTAGGTCAGAATACGATCTTATTGTTGAGATTGATGAAAAACCATTGAACAAGTGTGCTCTTTCGTCAACTCGCAGCTCTTCACTACAAAAAAGGAAGAATATAGACTACTCTTCCTAATTTCCAAGATACGCTTTTTTACGTTTTCTTTTATGAATTCACATTCAAAATACCGGATTCTTTGATCCGCTTAGCCGCTTCTCGTACTTCTTCATCATCTCTTACGAGTGCGAACCGTACATAGCGTTTTCCTTGCTTTCCAAAGCTCGTTCCTGCATTGGCTAAAACACCCGCTTTTTTTAGAAGATCGTTATTGAATTGAGCGCTGTCTTCATAATGGTCGGGAATCTTCGCCCATACGAACATGGTCGCCTCTGGCGGAGTGATCTCCCACCCTGCCTCTTTCATGCGATCGATCAAGAAATCTCTTCGGCGCTTGTATTCTTGACGAAGTCCAGGAACAAATTCATCCCGAAGCTTCAACGCTTCCACACCTGCCTTTTGAACCGCGAAGAACGCTTGGAAATCGATCGTATTGATCAACTTTTTATAAAGCTTGATACATTCTTTATTTCCGACAAAAACGGCGAGGCGAGCGCCTCCCATCGAATACGATTTCGAAAACGAATTGAGTTCGAAACCCACTTCTTTTGCGTCCGGAAAAGCGAGAAAGCTTTTTCCTGGCTGTTCGTCGAAGACGAGTTCCGAATACGCATTATCGTGCAGAACGATGATTTCATTTTTCTTAGCGAAATCGATCAAGCGCTCATAAAAAGAATCAGGCGCTTTTTTTCCTGTAGGATTGTTGGGATAGGAAACATACATGATCTTGGCTTGTTTGGCGATTTCTTCTGGAATCGCGTCAAAATCGATCAAATATTCATTTTCTTCAAGCAATGGCATGTAGTGGATCTTCGCCCCCGCGATCTGAGGCGCCACTCCATAAATTGGATAAAATGGATCCGGAATCAAAACAATATCTTCAGGATCACAAAAAACAAGCGGAATATGACTTAGTGCTTCTTGACTTCCTTTGACTAGGAAGATCTCGTCTTCTTCAAGTTGGACACCATACCGTTTAACGTACCAGTCCTGGATCGCTTGTACGATTTCTGGCGTTGGGGAAAGCGAATACTGGTAAACCGAATCGTCGAGCACAGCCTTGGATAGGGCATTTTTCAAATCGGGATGGGGCGGAATATTGCTCGAACCGATCGAAAAATCGATCACTTCTTGTCCGGTTTTTTGTGTGTATTGTTTTTTGGCTTCAAATAGTTCTGAAAACGATGGGGCATCGACCGCCTCTAAACGTTTGGCTCCTTGGATTTTCATATACATCCTCCTATTTTTCGTATATAGTATAGCAGAGCCATAGGCACTTCTTTAGTCCCTCTTCTCATTTTTTACTATAATAATAGTATCAAGAAACAACAGGAGGCTTACCATGAGTACAGAACACAAATTTGAAAGAACGATCGACCATATGAAAGACGTTGCCGAAGAAAGAATGGAAAAAGTCCATTTGGATACGATCGCCAAAGAACAAGAAGAAATCGCTAGACATGAAAAAGAAATGAAAAACGGTAAATCTAAATTCATGAAAGATCTTCATGAAAAAGAGATCGAAATGGAAGAAGAACGAATTGCCAAAGAACACGAACGCATTGGCAAAGAAGAACGAAAATTGAATCAATAAGATCAAAAGGCCGCTAGAGTGCGACCTTTTTCTTTAGATTGTCATAGATAAAAAATGTCATGGGCGCTTTTTCTCCATTCACGAACACTTCTTTCGTGTGTTCGATCCTCCTCAACAAACCTCTTGATTCATAAAAGCCATAATTGCATGATGTATCCGTAAACAAGTAGAATGAATCAATTTCATTCTCGTTCAAATACCGCATTCCTTCTTGATAGAGCTTTTTTCCGATCCCTGCTCCACGACATTCCTTGTCCAGAACAAAAAGAGAAAGCTCGCCTTCATATTCCACACCCACCTCTTGGAGAAGCGTTTGGTCGAGTTGGCTCACGCTTCCAAACAGCTTCATGACTTTTCTTCCTTCTTTATTCATCAAAAGCTGAAGGATCGCGATCATTTGATCAAATCTCTTTTTCCAAGATCGTTTGTATTGCTTCTTATTTTTAAGAGCGATGATCCCTTTTACTTCGCCATTGACGATTGCCACTCGCGCATAGGTGCTGTTCGCTAAGCAGCTTGTCAAAAAAACGCGAGCCAGCTGTCTAGCGGTTTCAGGACTTGCCAGTCGATCATAATTCCACGCTTCACGAACGATATTCTCTAACGCAAAACGATCTTTCTTGTTGTAGTGTCGATAAAAAACCTTCATATTCATCCTCCTGTTCGATGGATGCATTATAAAGCTTACATCAACTGTAGAGTCAACCTAATCTTTCAGCAAAGCGTTGAATGTATATTTTCCTTTTCCAAAACCGGATACAGGTTGGATCAATCCAATTTGAACCCATTTAGAAAGTAGTTTCGAAGCGCCCGATTTCTTTAATCCGATCGTTTCCATCACATCGCTTCTACCAAAAGGAGCATCCCATCCAAACCGATCAAAAAGTTGTCGAGCATAGCTTTTTGTTTTCGTAGAAAGTCTGCTTCCACAATGAAGAAGCATAGTGTCAATGTCCACTTTTTCTTCTCCAATGTCCACTTTTTCAGCCATCCAGCGCCCGGAAACATGATTTCAATCTTCGTCTATATGTTTTTTAATTGATATTCTACAAAAAAAACTCGAAAGATTTCATTTCTTTCGAGTCTCTGCTACCGCCAAAACACATAAAACGAATAAATTCCATATAAAAGTACGAATACGATTCCCTCTTTTTTCGTGATTGTTCCATTTCTAGACAATGCCCACAATAAGATCGCCACCACCAAAACAAGCAAGCAATCGATGACCGATTGCATATTGATCGTATACGGAGCGATTGCGCTCGAAGCCCCAAGAATAAATAAAATATTGAAGATGTTCGAACCAACCGCGTTTCCTAATCCCAATCCACTTTCGCCTTTTCGACAAGCCACAAGCGAAGTAACGAGTTCTGGCAAAGAGGTTCCGATCGCCACGATCGTCACTCCAATGAGCGTTTGCGACCAGCCTAATGCTGTCGCGATCGCGCTCGCGTTGTTGACGACCAATTGACCGCCCGCTATGATCGCGACCAATCCTCCAAGAATAAACAAAACGATTTTTCCAGTCGGAAGTAATTTTTCGGAAGAAGCTTCCTTTTCAATTTTTGTATGGGTGCACAGATATACCAAATAACCAACAAGACCAATCAAAAGACCAATACCCACCAATCGATCCAAACGATGCGTAAAGGCAATGACCAAAAACAAGATCGCGGAAACGATCACATTGAATGGGATATCACGCTTTTTCAATTCTGGACCAACATGGATCGGATAAATGATCGCGCAACATCCGATCACCATAAGCGTATTGAATAAATTCGAACCTAAAACATTCGAAATCGCGATCTCAGGATTTTGATGCAGCGCAGAAATGACCGAAACACTCGCTTCGGGCAACGACGTCCCGATCGCGGCGATCGTCAATCCAACTAGAACTGCTGGAACGCCAAGCTTTTTTGCCAGCGAACTCGCTCCATCCACAAAAAAATCCGCCCCTTTGATCAAGCAGATAAATCCAAACAATAAACCAACAACTTCCATTTCCTGCTCCTTTCTGGCAGGCTACAAAAAAGACTCCTGCCATAGTTTGGCAAAAGTCTCATCGTTTCAGCAATGACCAGTCCTAATGGACGTGATGACGATCCGTTGCACGCAAAAGCGTCAATTACTCCCTTTTGTTGTTTTTATTAAACGCCTATTCTTCGGTCAACGTCAAGAAAAAACGACACATTTTCCAAAGACTAACGCTTTCAGGATCTATCTATGATGCCTAATACGCTCAAAGCATACGCGATCCCGTCTTCATCGTTGCTTTTCGTCACAAAATCAGCTTTTTCTTTTAAGGAAGGATCCGCGTTTCCCATGGCGATGCCGATCCCTGCCATCTCGATCATTTCTTGATCGTTTTGCGCGTCGCCAAAAGCGATGATATCCTCTTTAGAAATATGGAAATCATCCAGAACAAATTCGATCGCTTCTTTTTTATTCACGTTTTTTGGCATGAACTCAAAATAAAATGGCGCTGTGAACGAACAATTCAAACGCTCTTTGAACGGCTTTTCCATTTCTGCATCGTGTTCTCGCAAATAATTAGGATCGCCAGCCGACAAGATCTTATGGAGAGGAAATGTACAAAACTTAGCTAGATCTTCGATCTCGCACAATAAATAATCATTCCCCTTCGCCTCGTATTGAACAATATTCTTTTTTGTTCCATGCACATCCACCTCACATCCATAGACATGATTGACAAACATATATTCATCTCGATTGATCATTGGATACACGCGAAATTGTTTCAAATGCTCCAAAACCGCTTGGCACACTTCAGGCTCGATCACTTTTTCGAATAACACTTCTTTTGTTTTGGCATCTATGACCATCGCGCCATTAAACGAAACCAAAAGCCCACCATACTCATTCATTTTTAATTCTTTTGCCAAATGAAGCAAACCGCTCGTTGGTCTTCCCGAAGCGAGCACCAACAACATCCCTTGCCTCTCGCAAGCAAGAAGCGCTTCTTTTGTTTTTGGCGTCAGCAAACGCTTCGTATTGACAAGCGTTCCATCAATATCAAGCAAGATCGCCTTTTTCATATATATCCTCCCTCTCTTTGATCAGATGAACATCCAATTGATCGTATGGGATCGACAATCCTTCTCTTTCATAGACTTCCTGCAAGATCCGAAACAAATCCCTTCGCAAAGGATTGCGCGCAAGCGGCGAGCAGAAGATCCTGAACCGATATGAGATCGACGAGCTCTCGAAAGCTTGTGCACCCAAATACATACAGTTCTTCACATCTTCAAGAGCGTTCATTTTTTCTTGGATTTCATGCATCGCCCTTTGGGTCTTAGAAAGCTCCACCTCATATGCGGCAGGAACATCGACATCGAACCAATTTCCAAGCAACACGATCTCGGAAAGATACCGATTCGAGATCACCCAGACGCTCCCATCATTCATGTCTTTGATCTTTGTCATCTTGAAGTTGAATTGGATCACTTCTCCAACGCACTCTTTATACCGGACGATATCGCCCACCGAAAAATAACCTTCCCAAACAATCGATAGGCCCATGACCCAGTCGTTCAAAAAGTCTTGGAGCGCGAATCCGACCACGACCGACACGATCCCGACACCAGCTGCGATCGAAGAAACATTGATCCCATTGATTTGCATGATCAAGATGATAAGAATGAAACCCAAAATATATTTCACAAAGTTGAACGTCAATTGCCAAGCCGTCGAAGAAAAGTTGGCTTTCTCGCTCTTTTTCGCATGCTTGATCACGATCTTCTTCAAATTCGTCCATACGATGACACTGATCACGATCAGCAAGATACTAAGATAAGGTTTGTAAGAAAAAAAGTAGTTTTCTATAAGTTCCATAGCTTTATTATACACAAAAAGAAGCCTAAAATCGGCTTCTCTTGTTTTTACGATAGACTTGGCGTTTTGAAATACGAATCTAAATCCTTCGAGAACCAACGTCCATGAAGAATACGGCTCATAATCGTTTTTTTTCAATAATTTCTGGATCTTCTACAACTATTCAACGTTTTCTGTCTCTTCTCCTTTTGCAGGTTTTTCATCCACCAAGATAAAATATAACCATGCATCGCTTTCGAAAAGATTTCTATAACGCTCTTTTTAAAAACAATGTATACTGAAAGCATGCTTAATACAACATTAGGATATATCGAAAAAGACGGCAAATATTTGATGCTCCATAGAACCAAGAAAAAAAATGACATCAATCATGAAAAATGGATCGGCATCGGCGGAAAAATGGAAACCGGAGAAAGTGTCCTCTCTTGCATGCAAAGAGAATGCAAAGAAGAAACCGGCTATGACTGGCACGACCCCAAACTTCGAGCCATCATCACCTTCAACTTTCAAAAAAAAGAAAACGATCCCCTTTTCAGCGAACTCATGTTTTTATTTACTGGCCATGAAATTAGCGGCCAACAAAAAGAATGCGACGAAGGCGAATTGGTTTGGATCCCCAAAGAAGAAATCGCCAACCTCCCTTTATGGGAAGGCGACCATTTATTTTTCGAACAGCTTGAAAAAGATCAAGAACTCTTTTATATGCGGCTTGACTATATCGGCGATCGACTCATTTTCGCCTCGTACAACGAAAAAACGATCTTAAAAAAAGAAGGAAAGGAAAAAAATATGAACGAAAGCCAACAATTTATTCAACTTATCGAACGACTGATCGAATGCGATCCAATCGAAGCGATCGGATTGGGCGGCTCAAGAGCGACCAATCTAGCCGATGCGCATTCCGACTATGATCTCTATATTTATTTGAACCAAGATCTGCCTCTTGCTGAGCGAGAACAAGTGTTTGAAGGCCTCTTTCAAATCATTGAATACGACAATCAATTTTGGGAACGAGAAGACGATGGAATCTTCCTCGATGGGATCCCGATCGATATTTTGTACCGAAACATCGAAGATTTCGACAAAGCTCTCGAAACGACTCTCCTGTACCATCAAGCGCAAAACGCCTATACAACATGTTTGTGGAACAATCTAAAAAACACGAAAATCTTATTTGACCGGCATGGAAAACTAAAAAAACTTCAAACCAAATATAATATTTCTTATCCTATCCAATTAAAAGAAAACATCATTCAAAGACATAGAGCTCTCTTGTTCGATGGACTTCCAAATTATGCAGATCAGCTCAAAAAAGCACTCCTTCGAAACGACATGCCCGCAATCAATCATCGAGCCGCTGCCTTTGCGGAAACATATTTTGACTTATTGTTCGCTCTCAACGAAACGAGCCATCCGGGCGAAAAACGAATGATGAATGAAACTCAAAAACTCGAAAACGTTCCCGAACACTTTGTAGAAGATCTAACCTCCTTGTTCCAGCATCTCTTCATAGATCCAAATCAAGCGATCAAAGATTTAGAACAGCTTAAAACTCAAATGAAAAAACTCCTCAATGAATAATATGAAAAACAGCGGCCGATCCTCTTTCGCCCGCTGTTTTTTAATTGAATTCATTCCATCGTACGGCACTAATCATGCCGTATCGCTTCCAACGCAGGAATCTTGACAGCCTTCGAAGCTGGATAATATCCAGAAACTACACCAATCAAGATCGAGAACAACAAAGCAAACAAGCCAAGCCACCACGGAATCAAAGAAAGCGGCGTGCCTTGCAAGCCAAGCCAGATCATCAGCTGCTCCCAAAAGGAAGCAGCAGGCGCACCCATATTCGAAAATGAATTGAGCACCATCGAAACGATATAACTCAAAATAAGGCCAAGCCCTCCGCCAATCAATCCGATCATCCCCGCCTCCATTAAAAAGAGTTCACGAATATTCTTCGTATAGCAGCCTAACGCTTTCATGATTCCGATTTCTCGTGTCCTTTCGCTGATCGACATGATCATCGTATTCGTGATCCCGATCGCCGCGACAAGAAGCGAAATAGCCCCAATGCCGCCAAGAACCATCTGCATCATCCGTGAAGACTCTTCCATCGATTCACGAATGCTTTGCATCGAACTTGTCTGCAAACCAAGAGTCTGGATCTGCTTTTCGATCTCGCTGACATTTTCGATCGAATCCGCCTTCACTAACGCCCCCGTATAATCAAAAGAAGTAGAAGGTTTTCCCGCCTTTCTATTTGCTTCTTTCCACAAACCTTTGATCTCGTTCAAATCGATCAAAAGCCCTTCGCCCGTTTCATAGCCGATCATTTGACTTTCTTTGAGAACCCCTGTCACATTCAAAGTATCTTTGATCTTGTTCTGTTCGTTGACCTGGATCGAAAGATCGATCTTCGCATTCAAAGGATCAAAATAAGGATCGGGAACATTCTCCTCATTCATATTTCCATTTTCATCAAAGAGCGCCGAATAATAATCGATCATATTGCTGCCTTCCGGTCTAGCGGTATCTTTAAAATTATAGGCGAACCGCTCGCCAGCTAACGCTTGATTTTTCGCGCCAACGATCGGAAAAGCCCCCTCTTTCAATTCGTAGCCAAACCCCTCAAGCTGTGAAAAATCGATCCCGACAACCGGTGCATACAACGCTTCATACCGCCCATTCGATCCCGTGCTCACTTGGATCGGATAGTCTTGGATCTCAAATTTTCCACTCGCCGCCACGACACCAGGGATCGCCTGAATATTTTTAAGCATCGACTCATCCAACTTGATTTTCGATTGCGGATCATAGTTTGGATAAATCGTGATCATTTGCAGATCCCCCATATCTTCCAACATCTTTTTTTGCGAAACATCCAAAGCCACCCCGATCGACACCATGACAACGATCGACATACAGCCAATCATCACCCCCAAGATCGTCAAGATCGTCCTTGATTTGCGACGCCAAAGATTATTGAGACACATTCTCCATAGATCGCGAAAACTCATTCTTTCAAATCCTCATCATCAAAATCAAGGTCTTCATGATGTTCTTTTTGTTGCTTCTTTTTATGACGCTTCTTCAAGAAAACGATCACGGCACCAGCTCCTAACAAGGCGATCAGTCCGAGGACCCATCCCCAAGGCGAACTTTTTTCTTCCTCTGGAATTGCGTCCATCGAATCATCCGGAGTCATGGGCGCCATATCCTCTACGTTCAACTCGATCGGAAACTTTTTTTCTACAAGCTCCTCATTGGCGTTTTCATACGACAAAAGGATCGTCGCCTTTTGAATGCCTGGCTGATCTGGCGTTAAGATCACATCGATCGAACCACTCGTTCCAGGATCGATATTCCCAACATTCTGCACTTTTTGAAGCGCAGGAATATCCCCCTCCACCTTGGCTTCCACGTTGCTCAATGTCGACTTTCCTTTATTGACATAATTGAACGATACGACACATTCGCTTCCTACACTCGCCATTTCAGGAAGTGTCGGCTCCTGGATCTCAAAACGATCTTTTAAATAAATTGGGATCGAGATCTTCTCCGCCATCGTTTGATTGATACGCTCCTGATCGGCAACATAATCATAACGGAAGTTCACATCGATGACGGCCGACATGTTTTTTTCAATGCTCAAAGCCTTCATCGTCAAATTGATCGTTTTCGAAGCTTGCGCTCCTAAGCTTTCAAAATAAAACGTATTGCTTGAGTTCGCGATCGACAGCCCATCGCCCGTTTCCAAAGAAACAACGATATTTTCACAAGCCAACGTCTTCGAAGTATTGAAAAACTCCAGCGACAATTGAAACTCTTTTCCCGCGTAGATCGGATCTTTTCCATACGAATACTTTTTAACGATCAAATTCGGTGCCGCTGTTTTGATCGTTTGACTCGATCCTTCAAAACCGCCTCCGCTCGATCCACCGCTCCAACTCATATTATCATCGACGATCGTATCGCTTGGTTGCTCAGCATCGGATCCCGTATTTTCCGGCTCTTTCACTTCTTCGCTACATTCTTTGATCTCGATCGTATGCGCTGTATATTGAATATCCAACGCCGCGTAACCAATTTGAAAACGGAACGCGTCCCCTTTTCCTTTCCACTTCACATCTTTGAAAAGGATCTTGACTTTCAAAGGCTCTTGTTTTTGGCTAAGAAGGATCGCTTGCACATCTTGCCCTCCTGAAAAATCGTCTGTCAGCCGATCGATGTTGAGCGAATGAATGCTTTGATTGATCTTGTCGACCTCTTTTTGTTCGAGCGCCTTTTCTGTGCTCACATTCGGGTCTGTGGCCGTGACGATCAAGGTGAACACATCCCCTTTTTTTAGTGTTTCGATCGGCTCGCCCTTTTCATTGACGAGCGAATAGCTGTTGATTGAAAACGCGCTTTTCTGTGGCGAAGCCGATTCTTCCTCTGCCTCAACTTGTTCTATTTTTACGACGTCTTTTATTGGTTCTTTTGGATCCTCCTCTTCAGCAAATACAGGAACATTGACGATCATCGAACAAGCGAACACGCCAATACTGACTTGACTGCAGATCTGTCTAAAACTTTTCTTCATAAATCTCCTCTTTCTCTTTCCATTCTTCTTTAATGATGCTCCCATCCGATAAGGTGACGATATGATCCGCATACGCCGCCATTTCTTGATCATGCGTGACTAGAATCAGTGTCTGGTTGTACTCATGCACGAAATCGACCATCATTTCCATCACTTCTTTCGTGCTTTTCGAATCCAGGTTGCCTGTCGGCTCATCGGCGAAAATCACTTCTGGCCGATTGACGAACGCTCTAGCGATCCCCACTCTTTGCTGTTGTCCGCCCGACATTTGCCTAGGATAATGCTTGAGCCGTTTCGCTAGACCAACTCGCTTCAACATCTCCTTCGCTCTTTTTTGACGAATGGAACGCTCCACTCCCGCGAACTCTAAAGGAAGCGCGACATTTTCTAACGCGTTGAGATGCTGCAACAAATCGTACGATTGAAAAATAAAACCCGAATGTTTTTGACGAAACGCCGCTAATTCATTTTCATCCATTTTTGAAATGATCTCGCCGCAAATCTTAACGCCCCCGCGACTCGGTTTTTCCAAACCCGCCAATTGATTGAGAAGCGTGCTCTTTCCCGAACCCGAAGGTCCAAAGATACAGCAGATCTCGCCCCGAAATACATTCAAATGAATGTTTCGAAGAGCGTAGACTTTTTCCTCTCCCATATCATAGATCTTATACAATTTGCGGACTTGTATGATCTTGTCTTTTTTGTTCATTCTAAATCCCTTTTTTCTTTTTCTACCATTGTATCAAGAAAAAAAGAGGGAATTTCTTAAGATTTAAGAAAATCATTCCTCTTTGATCAATAATTTTTTATATGTCAGCTCCATCGCGATCGCGCCAAGCGGCGCCGTGATTAAAATCCCCAACACAGCAACGGCCAATACGCTTTTTCCGCAAGCAAGACCCATCGTCAAAGGAACAGCTCCGATCGCGGCTTGCACGGTCGCTTTTGGCAAGTACGCAAAAAGGCAAAATTGCTTTTCTTTTTTCGAAAGCTTGGAAGGAAGAAGAGCGATCCACACGCCCACGCATCGAACACATAACGAAAGAACGATCACGACCACGCTCATCCAACCCACCTGCGCGATATATTCAATTTGCACCGCCGCTCCTACAAGCACAAACAACAAGATCTCGGCCGCGCTCCATAAAGAGGTCGCCTGCTTGGACAGAAGAGCCGCTTTCTTTTCCTCTTTTTTTCGGATCCACATCGCCATGCTCATCACGGCCAGCAAACCGCTCATAGCCATGACCGGTTTCAACAACGTTTCCACCCCCATCGCTAAAAAGCCAAGCGCAAGCGCGAGGACCATCTGCAGCGAATAAGCCATCGTCTTCTCTTTCCTTTGAACAAAAAGAAAAAAGATCCCAAAAAGAAGTCCGAGCAAAACTCCAGATCCAATGGAAAGTGGAAGATCCAAAAGACTCGTCCAGCCAATCTTTCCTGATTGAACGACGCTCAAACAAATCCCAAACAAAACAAGCACAAAGATGTCATCGCAACTCGCTCCAGCCATGATCATTTGCGGAACGCATTGCTTTGTTCCATACTTTTCCTCGATCAAGCTGACCATTTTAGGAACAACGACTGCCGGAGAGACCGCAGCGAGTACCGTTCCCATTAACATCGCTTCAAAAAATGAAAGCTTAAGCAAAAAATGCGCGAAAATCGTATACGCGATGATCTCAAAAGTTGCCGGCACAAAAGAGAGCAGCATCGCCGAAACACCCACTTTTTTTACATCGCTAAAATCTAAATTCAATCCTGCCTTCAAAAGAATGATGATAAGAGCGATCTGACGAATATCGGCCGAAACAGCCAAAAACGAAGCATCTAGAAGATTCAAGCACGCCGGCCCGATCCCGATGCCAACAAGAAGCATGCCGACAATTCGTGGAAGTCCAATCTTTTGAGCGCACCATCCACCCAATGCTCCCAGTAACAAAACGATCGCAAGACTCAGCACAAACATGATTTAAACGCTCCTTTTCAATTTAGTGACATGTTCGATCTTGTCTTCTTTTAATGTTTCCCAATAGCGCTTCAGAGTATGGTGATATTGAAAGCCACACTTTGTCTGGACCGCTTTCGAACGTTCGTTGTCCGCAAAATAAGTGCACCATATTTCTTCCAAGTTCAAATCAAGCCGAGCGTGTTCGATCAATCTAAGTACCGCCTCTTGGCAATATCCATGATTCCAATACGCAGACCCGATCCAGTAACCGATCTCACCTTCTTTTTCCATCAAATCTAGATTGCTTTTAGAGCCGATCATCAACCCAACACATCCGATCAAAGTATTTTCTTCTTTCAAAAAAACCGCATACGTTTCCGGATCGCTCAAGATCGTTTCGATGATCGTTTCGGATTCTTCAACGCTTTCATGAGGCTCCCAGCCCGCAGCCGGCCCAATCTTTGGATCTTTGGCAAGTTCATAGAGCGCCTTCGTGTCCTCTTTTTTCCATGGCCGCAAGAACAAACGTTCCGTTTCTAAATACATACATCTTCCTCTTTCTATAAATTATTTTTTTATTATACATGTTTACGCATTTGATACCAAATCACATTTCCGTGTGTAGAAGAAGATATGCCTTCATCGAGAAAACCAAGCGCTCGATAAAAAGGAATACGGGATGCCTTGCATGTAAGAACGATCTCTTCGACCGATTCTTGACGCAAACGATTCTGTAGCTCATTCATCAAAAGACTGCCATATCCTTTTCTTTGAAAATCGGGATGGATCGCTAAGCCAAAAACCATAAAATGGTTAGCGTCTTTTTCTTCTTGTTCCATCGAATACATCCAGTCTTCAAGATTTCTTTGAAAACAGCACGCCCCATTCACATATCCTAAAATCGTCCCTTCTTGTTCGAGCACGAGAAAATGCGAAGAGAAATTTTGGATCCTTTTCGATAACGTTTCTTTGCTGGCGGCCTCTTCTAGAGTGAAATCAAGCGATTCGATCTCAAAAATCGCTTCAAGGTCGTCAAGTTGAGCAGCACGTATGAGCATAGTATTCCTTCTTTCTGTTTTCCCCCTATTATATACGACAAAAACAGAAAAAAAAGCAGAACGTCGGCTGACGCTCTGCAAAGTGAGTGAATCTATTTTCTTGTTTTTTTTACTTTTTTCGCTTCAAAATATAGAAGACATCGTTATGAAAGTATATCTTTTCGATATATGTGCCAAATTCTTTGGCTTTCAGTTCGAGAGTCGATACATATCGGTTTTCTAGATCGATCGCGATCCCTTCATACAAGCTAGAGTCGAGCTACAACTTCAACTCCGAATTATATGGCGTATAGATCAAGATCGTCTCGTCATGCGCTTTGCTTATACGAAACCTCGGATTTGGCGCAACGAGAAGTTCTTAGATAGGAACAAGCATCATTCGATTGTATCGAAGTTCTATTTCTTATGATTACACACCATGGATCGTATCGACATAAGCGCGCGCAATCTGCATGCAAAGGGCGTTCATCATCGATGGATCGCTCAATTGAGAAACTTCAAAATAATTGGTTAAAAAACCAAGTTCTAGAAGCATCGAGGATGACATGTTCATATCCACGATCTGTAGCGGATAGTCCATCGTTGTCATCAAGCCTCGATCGTAGGAATAACCCATTTCCTGAAAATATTGGCTTACTTTTGAATAGACGGCTTGCGAACTCGCGTCTTCTCCTTTCACAAAACCGCAAAAACCAGAAGCGGATGGATCATCAGCCGCGTTGAAATGAACGCTTAAAACGTATGTAGGAGCCATCGTCATGATCGCATTGGTCCTTCCATTCAAATCATCGACCTCAAAATCGAGCGTGTTTTGTTCATCGACCCAAGGCACTTGATCATCATAGCGCGTATACAGAACCGAAATCGATGGATCTAAGCTTTGGATCATCGCTCCGATCGTCTGGGCGTATTGAAGGCTGAGATCTTTTTCATATACACCATTGGCGCCGATCGCTCCACTGTCGATTCCTCCATGGCCTGCGTCGATCATCACGGTCACTGGACCATACATCTCATAAGAGAAGTCATAGTTTGGTTCTTCGGCCGCGATAGGTATGCTTGAAGCGAATAAACATGCCATTGGAATCGCGAACACTGTCGCGGCCTTTCTTTTCTTTGCTTTATTTGTCATGATATGACTATAACATTATTGTGGATTTCAAGCCATGATGATGATTCATTCTTTTGCGTCATAAAACTTATGAATGATTTCTGAAGTGATTTTTTTATTTTTAGCGATCGCTCCATAAAAAGCTCCGCTCTTCTTTAGATGCCGATCCAAATTTTCGTCACAATAAGCGAGTCCGAAGATTGGCGCATAACTTCCCCATTCCCAATTATCGAGCAAGGACCAATGCAAATAGCCGATCACATTCGCACCTAGATCCATTCCTTGTTTGATCGCCACCAGCATGGAAGCGATATATTCCATCCGTCTTTTATCCGATTTACATGAGATCCCATTTTCCGTGATGAAGACAGGTTTATCATTCAATCGCATCAACATCTTGAGCATGATTTCCGGCTCGATCTCTTCTGTATAGATCGGAGTATCCATCGCTTTGAAATGCGTCGCGTTATATACACTGCCGATCGGAAACGCTTTTCTAGAATCGATCAATTGACGGATATAGGTATTTACCGCCCAAAAATCCATAGAATCTTTCAATTCTGGACAATAAATCACATCGTGATAGGGCATTATGATCTCTCCGGTACGAACCGCATGAAAGAAAAACTCGTTTTCGATCCAATCTACATACTCTGCCAGCACCGAATCCGCTCGATCAAATCGTCCGCGGAATGGTTCTTTGAACGAATACGAGATCGTGCTCGAAGTCGGGATATCCGTAAACTTCTTGATCAAGCGATACGCATAAGCATGAAATTGAAGCATATTGATCCTTTCCTCGATCGAATATTCGAAAGGAATATTCAGCTCATTGAGAACGAGAAAATAATCGGTGTATTCCATGATCCTAGGAACGATCGTTTCCACATACCGTAAAAAGTAAGTCAAGTTTTCCATCTTGTTAAAGGCGCCCAAATCATGAAACCATACTGGATGCGACACATGATGCAGTGTCACGATCGTCTTCATTCCTTCTTCTTTCAATCGTTTTAAAAGATGAACATAGTGCATGATCTCTTTTTCAGAAAAAACACCAGGCTCTTGTTCGATCCGGCTCCATTCAACGCTTAATCGAAACGCGTCTAAATGCATTTCTTTTGCCAAAGCAATGTCTTCTTCGTAACGATGATAGGAATCCATCGCTTTTCCTGCAGGAACCCAAGGAACACCTGTATAATTCTGAGTCCCATAATATTTTGGATCATCGTGCCACGAACAATTGTTCCCTTCGATTTGCTGACCAGCACTTGCCACGCCCATCAAAAAGTCGTCAGGAAATTCCGTGATCGGATATTCATGAAGATCAATCATATTAAAGTCCTTTCTTTATTCTTTCTCGATACCAATAATAACTATCTTTAGGGATTCGGGCGCATTCTTTTTCATCCGTATCCGTCCGATCGACGTAGATCAAGCCATACCGTTTTCCAAATCCTTGATGAGAACTGACTAGATCGATGAGCGACCATGGACAATACCCAAAAACTGGATAGCCTTCCTCGACTGCTTGTTTTATTTTTTGAATGTGGGCGTCCAGGTAATCGATCCGATACGAATCGTGGATCTTGCCATCTTCGAGCCGGTCAGAATAAGCCATTCCATTTTCTGTGATAATGAGCGGCAAACGATAACGATCGTATAGTTTTCGGATTCCTAGATACAATCCCATCGGATCCATTCCATTAGGCATCCATTCGCTTTTTTCTAAATATGGATTGTCGGTTACTTCAAAGAGCGTGGACCGCCAGAATGGAGGAAGTTTTGAGAAGTCGTGATCTTTTCCTGGAGCTTTGACGGTCAGCGGAAAATAATAATTGATTCCGATGAAATCAGGGCGAATCGATTTGAGCAGGTTTTCTTCTTCTTTCGAAACGGAAGGAAGCCATCCGCGCGCCTTCAAATACGAGGTATATCGTTTCGGATAGTGGCCAAAGACCGACATATCCAATAGAGAATACATCATCATTTCTTCCGCGTCATAGCTAGCGCATATATCTTTAGGATCGCATGAGTTCGGATATACGATCTGGATCGAACAAACGGGTCCGATTTTAGATTCTGGATCGATCTGTTTCAGGATCTGCATCGCTTTCTTTTCAGCGATGGACATATTGAAAGAAATTTGGTACATGTTCTTCATCGATTCTTCTTCGCTTTGGGCATGGATGCCATGCAGATCGGAAGCTGCTGAGGCAATCAGTTGTTCGTTGATCGTCACCCATGTCTTTACTTTTCCTTTAAATTGTTCAAAACATGTTTTCGCATAGGAGGCATAGGCTTCGATCGTCGATTTTGAAAGCCATCCTCCTTCCTTGTCGACAAGTGCTTGTGGCATTTCAAAATGATATAAGGTAGGTAGTGGTTCGATCCCATATTCTAAACAGCGATCGATGATCTTATCATAAAACGCAAGTCCTTTTTCGTTCACTGTATGACCATCTGGCATGATCCGGCTCCATGAGAAGGAGAATCGATACACGTTAAGGCCTAATTCTTTCATGGCCAAAAGATCTTCTTCAAAATGATGATAATGATCGGAAGCGATTTTCGTATCCGCGATTCCTTCTGGGACAACGCGGACATCCACTGTCCCTAGTCCTTTTCCATCTTCTAAATACGCGCCTTCCGCTTGGAAAGCGGATGTGGACGCGCCCCACAAAAATTGATTCTTATTCATTCTTTTCTCCTTGTTCTTCTTTAAGAAGTGCTTGTTTATCAATCAATTTAAAGAATGGATAGTAGATGATCATCGAAATTCCGATCGCAATCAATTCATAGATCGCAAAGCTCAAAGATCCATTCGCCAAGCCATGCAAGAATGGCGGAATCGAGCCAGCTCCAATCAAACCAACTGGCGGTGTGATTAGACCAATCGAAATCAAGAAGTAAGCCAAAGAAACGATCACGACAGGCGTAATCACAAAAGGAATGAACATGATCGGATTGAGCATGATCGGCAACCCAAAGATCACGGGTTCATTGACTCCAAAGACTCCGCAAGGAAATGTCAAACGTCCAAAATCTTTATATTGTGCAGATTTCGAAAAGAAACAGAGCCAAATCACTAGTCCAATCGTAGCTCCCGCTCCTCCTAGACAAGCCAGATCCCACATGCCCGCATTCAAGATATGTTCGATTGGAAGTCCAGCAGCTGCATTGGCTGTGTTTTCTCCAGCATATCCGATCCACAAAGGAAACAGAATCGGCAACACAGAATATGAACCATGAACACCGAAGAACCAAAGGATCTGAGCAATCAAGATCAGCAACAAGAAAGCTGGCAGCGAGCTTGTCAAAGCTTGTAACGGTGTTTGAATGATCGAATAAATACAGTCGATCGGATTTCCATAGGGAGTCAGCAAGAAGATCCATTTGATCAGCGCAAATAACGTTATGATGACAAATCCAGGAATCAATGCCGCAAAGTTTTCTCCCACCATTGGCGGTACTCCAGAAGGCATTTTGATCACGATCTTTTTTTGAATGATCCAAGTGACGATCGAAGAGCTTAGGATCCCTCCGATCAAGGCTACGAAGATGCCTTGCGTTCCTAAGTATTTTGTTTGGATGCTTGAAACTCCTTCAACGGAATCGATAGGAACGAGCACCAAATAACATGCCATCGATAAGATCCCGCACATAAAGGCGCTTTCTGGCTGACCAAAGTTCTTGGCGCCAGCTCTTCCTACGGAAAAAGCCATATAGAGTCCAAGCAGTTCTGTTGTGATAGCAGGAATAAAAGCAAAGAATTCATTAAGATGGGTGCTGTTCAAAAAATTCGTATACGGTTCCCATGGGATTCCATTCAAGATTGAAAAGATCGATCCGACCATGATCACAGCCAATAAAGACATGGCGCCCTCTGACATTGTTTTTAAGATCGGATTTTGAGCAAACCGATTCGCGATCGGAACAAGGTGTTGTTCCATCCAGTTCATAAGTGCATTCATTTGAAATTCTCCTTTTCTTTTGTTGTTTTAATTGTAAGAAAAGAAGAAAAAAACCGCCTTATCAAGAAGGTCGGTTCATTTTCAGATTTTGAAAATAAGAAATAGAATAGTGCATCAAGAGCAGTTCAACCATATAAAGCAAGGAAATCCTCCCTTCGGTGTTGTAGTTTTGCTTACCACACACGAGGATCTCATCGGCAAACTGCATCTGTTTATTGTATGGATTGATCGTGATAATAACAACTTTACATCCTTTTGCTTGAATCCAATCGATGATTTCAGGATTGTGATACAAATAGCCCGCCTCCATGGAAAGAATAAAGATAAGCGAATTATTGGTCAAATTTTGGACGATTTCTTTTTGTTCTTGAAAATCAAGACTCGTCTGTACGTTCTTGTGCATCCGCATTAAGCGGGATTGAATATGTTCACCAACTAAACTTGAGAATTCAAGGCCTAGCGTCGCAATCTTATCCGCTTTCTGCATCCATCCGCAAATCCGATCCATTTGCTCAATATCTAATTCAGAAAACGCGATTTGGATATTGGAAAGGATTTGCTCTGTAAAGCGGGTATAGATCGGAAGCAAGTCTTCTTTTTGGGCTTTCTTAACTTCATTGGAATAATCCGCTTCGATCCCAATCGATTTGGCGCAAGATTCTTTAAATTCCGAAAAGCCAGAATATCCTAAATAGCGGACAAAGCGGGAAATCGAAGCGCATGAAACATAACAAAGATCCGCTGTTTCTTGGATTGTCATAGAAGGAAGCTCATAAAAATGATCACACAGCGTTTTGGCAATCGAATAATTTGTATCTTTTTGATGACTCTCGTTGCTGATGTGGAGCAAGCGATTGAGCACGAATGGTTTTTTCATAGTTCTATTGTAACGCGAAAAGCGGCAAATCCATATCTTTGTCGCCATTTTTAACAAGATTCGATTTCTTTTCTGATTAAAGCACCCATTTCTTTGGTTCCCACTTGCTTCATGCCTTCGGACATCATATCGGCTGTACGATAGCCTTTTGTAAGCACGCTGTCGACAGCTTGCTCGATATCGTCCGCTTCTTTTGACATATCGAACGAATAACGAAGCATCATCGCAGCCGATAAGATGCAAGCGATCGGATTGATCACATCTTTTCCTGCAATATCTGGAGCGGATCCGTGGATCGGTTCATACAATCCATTTGAAGTCTCTCCTAAAGAAGAGCTTGGGATCATGCCAATGCTGCCAGTGATTTCACTGGCTTCATCGCTCAAAATATCGCCAAATAGGTTTTCGGTCACGATCACGTCGAATTGACTTGGATTTTTACAGATCTGCATGGCAGCGTTGTCTACGAACATTGTGGAATACTCGACGTCCGGATATTGTTCTTTGAGTCGATCAAAGACGGATGCCCATAAACGCGAAGTCTCCAAAACATTGTGTTTGTCGACCATGCATAACTTCTTATTCCTTTTTTGCGCGGTTTCAAAAGCGATCTTTCCGATTCTTTCGATCTCGTGCTCTGAATAGGGCATCGTATCCATCGCGATCTTTTCGCCATCGATTTCATACAGCTCGTGTTTGCCAAAATAAGCGCCTCCAATGAGTTCTCTTACGATGATAAAGTCGATTCCTTGATCGACGATTTCTTTTTTCAAAGGGGATGCTTCCGAAAGCTGTGGCCAGATCTTGGCTGGCCGATTGTTGGCGTACAACCCCATTCCTTCTCTTAATTTAAGAAGACCTTTTTCGGGTCGAAGATGTCCAGGAAGCCCTTCCCATTTAGGTCCTCCGATCGCGCCAAGCAAGACAGAATCTTGTTCAAGGCAGAGATTGAGCTGACTTTGCGGAAGCGGCTCGCCCATTTCATCGATCGCTTCTCCACCCATCAAGATCTTTGTATATTCAAACTCGTGTCCGTATTTTTTTTCGATCGCTTCTAAAACAGAGAGCGCTTGAGCGACGATTTCTTTCGAAGCGCAGTCTCCCCAGATCACACCAATTTTTTTATGCATCAATTTCCCTCCCGTATCGAAAGCATCAGACCACCAGCGTCGATGATCTTTTGAATGAATTCAGGGAATGGTTCAGCTTGCCACGACTTTCCATTGCTCAAATCATGAATGACGCCCGTTTTAAAATCGACATGCACTTCGTCGCCTTCTTCGATCCCATCGACCGCTTCTTTACATTCAAGGATGGGCATGCCGATATTGATCGAGTTTCGATAGAAAATACGCGCGAAGCTTTTGGCGATCA
This sequence comes from Dubosiella newyorkensis, assembly GCF_001945605.1. Taxonomy (GTDB): domain Bacteria; phylum Bacillota_I; class Bacilli_A; order Erysipelotrichales; family Erysipelotrichaceae; genus Dubosiella; species Dubosiella newyorkensis. Next base: position 14,636 of record NZ_MPKA01000113.1, on the reverse strand, counting down.
CGCAGCCAACACCTGCTTCTTTGATGGCTAATGGGGCGTGTTCACGAGAGGACCCGCATCCAAAATTCCATCCCGCCACGATCAAATCGTTCTTTTTCACTTTTTTTACAAAGTTGGGATCGATATCTTCCATACAATGGAGGGCGAGTTCTTCCGGATCAGCCGTATTCAAATATCGAGCGGGAATGATCACATCCGTATCGACGTTGTCTTTAAATTTAAATACTTTTCCTTGTACATTTTCCATCTTAATCTACCTCTCTTGGATCGCAAATATAGCCTGTCAGCGCGGAAGCGGCTGCTGTATAAGGACTTGCCAAATACACTTCGGAGCTTGTATGCCCCATTCGGCCGACAAAGTTGCGATTCGTGGTGGAGATGCATCGCTCTTTTTCGGCTAAGATCCCCATATATCCGCCAAGACACGGTCCGCAAGTCGGTGTTGATACGACACATCCCGCATCGATAAACGCTTCGGTATATCCACGTTTGATGCATTCTTTATAAATTTCCATCGTAGCCGGAATGATGATGGCACGAACCCCTTCTTTGATCTGTTTTCCTTTCAAGATCTTATAGGCGGCTTCCATATCTTCCAAGCGACCGTTGGTGCAAGAGCCGATCACGACTTGATCGATCCGAATATCTTTTCCTTCTTTGGCTAGATGTGTATTCTCTGGAAGATGCGGATAAGCGACCGTAGGCTCGAGTGTTGAAAGATCGATATGGATCGTTTGCGTATAAGAAGCGTCTTCATCCGCTTCATAGATCTTCCACGCCCTTTGGCTTCGGCCTTCTAAATAATCGAACGTCACTTGATCGACTGGGAAGATCCCATTTTTCGCGCCCGCTTCGATAGCCATATTGCAGATGCATAGGCGATCGTCCATCGTTAAGCTCTTCACTCCTTCGCCCATGAATTCTAAAGATTGATAGAGCGCTCCATCGACACCGATCTTTCCGATCAAATCGAGGATCACATCTTTTCCTGAGACGCGATCAGGAAGAGTTCCGCTCAGTTCGACTTTGATGGCTGAAGGCACTTTGAACCAAGCTTTTCCTGTCGCCATGCCTGCAGCCATATCCGTCGATCCTACGCCCGTCGAAAAAGCCCCTAAAGCTCCATACGTACAAGTGTGAGAGTCGGCGCCAATAATACAATCGCCTGCTGTCACAATGCCTTGTTCTGGTAAAAGCGCGTGTTCGATTCCCATTTTTCCTACGTCAAAGAAGTTTTTGATGTTGTAGGTGTTGGCGAATTTGCGACAAGTAGCCGATTGTTGGGCGGCCTTAATGTCTTTGTTCGGAACAAAGTGGTCAAGGACGATATTGATTTTTTCTTGATCGAATACAGAATCAAAGCCGGCTTTTTCAAATTCTTTGATAGCGACAGGTGTAGTGATGTCGTTTCCTAAAACGGCATCGAGTTCGACTTCGATCAATTGGCCAGGCTTCACAGATTCGAGTCCGGCATGGTCAGCGAGTATTTTTTGTGACATTGTCATTGGCATGATCTTATTCCTCTTCTTTCAATCCATTGTTGATGGCGGACACGAGCGCTTTGATACTTGCCCGTATAATGTCGGTGTCGGTTCCAGCGCCCCATGTGAATGTCCTATCTTCCCATTCGATACCAACATAACCGGCTGCTCGAGAATGCGAGCCTTGCTCAAGAGCGTGTTCTTGATACGTTTGTAAACGGAACTCGATGCCAAGGCCTTCTTTCAAAGCATTGCATACTGCATCTAAGCGTCCGTTCCCGCGAGCGGTGAGTTCCATCTTCTTTCCGCCGATCAATGCGGTCACATGTGCGCTCGTAAGTGGTCCTTGCTGGAAATGGGCTTCTCGAACATAGACAGGAATATCTTTGTTTAGGTATGTTTTTTCAAAGATTTCGAGCACTTCTTCTGGCGCGAGTTCTTTATGAGCATGATCAGAGACGCTTTTTACCGTGTATCCAAAATGCTCGCGCATCTTGGCCGGCAATGTATATCCATACGCTGTCTCTAAGATGTATCCGATGCCTCCTTTTCCAGATTGAGAGTTGATGCGGATCACATCCGCGTCGTAGGTCCGAGAAATATCGTGAGGATCTAATGGAATATAAGGCACGCTCCATTGATGCAGTTCCTTGTCTTCTCGATAATGCATGCCTTTGGCGATCGCGTCTTGATGAGAGCCAGAGAATGCGGCGAAAACAAGATTTCCCGCATAAGGCTGGCGATCAGAGACAGGCATCCGACAAACTCGTTCATAGATTTCTACGATTTCTGGCATATTGGAAAAGTCGAGCTTTGGATCGACGCCATGCGTATACATATTCATCGCTAGAGTGATCGCATCCACGTTTCCGGTTCTTTCTCCATTTCCAAACAAGCAGCATTCGACGCGCTGAGCGCCTGCCAATAAAGCAAGTTCCGTGTCGGCAACTCCCGTTCCTCGATCGTTATGAGGGTGGGTGGACAAGATCACGCTGTCGCGATAGTTCAATCGGTCTGAACAATATTCGATTTGGTTGGCATAGATATGCGGCATTGACATTTCGACCGTAACAGGCAAATTGATGATCATTGGTTTGTCTGGTGTTGGCTGCATGACATCGAGCACCGCATTGCATACTTCTAACGCGTAATCAGGTTCGGTTCCCGTAAAACTTTCTGGAGAATATTCGAATAGGAAGTTGCCTTCATATTCTTGGGAAAGTTTTTTAACGAGTTTGGCGCCTTCGATCGCGATTTGCTTGATTTCTTCTTTTGATTTTTTAAAGACTTGTTCGCGTTGGGCGACGGATGTCGAGTTATAAAAATGGATGATGGCGCGGGGCGCTCCCTTTACCGCTTCAAATGTTTTTCGGATGATATGATCGCGGCATTGCGTCAAGACTTGGATCGTGACATCTTCGGGGATCATATCGTTGTCGATGAGAGTCCTTAAAAATTCATATTCTGTTTCAGAGGCGGCAGGAAACCCGACTTCGATCTCTTTGAATCCGATCGCGACGAGCATTTTATAAAACTCGAGCTTTTCTTCAAGATCCATCGGAACGACAAGAGCTTGGTTTCCGTCGCGCAGATCGACCGAGCACCATATTGGGGCTTGTTCAACGTGATCTTTTTTCACCCAGCGGTATTCGTTTTCTTTGGGTGGGTAATAACCTGGAGCGTATTTGCTTGCATCCATCATCTTCTTATTCCTCCTTATTTCTTCCTTAAAGACAAAATAAAAACTCGTCTTCAAGGCAAACCTTGAGAGACGAGTTAACCCGCGGTACCACTCTCATTGCCACAATGTGTGACCTCTTTACAGTCCAACAACTGCTTCCCTTTTAACGGTAGGCTTCCGTGTGAAATTACTTTTTTCACTTCACCAACTCCGAGGCGAGATGAACGATACGGCCTTGTTGCTTTTCACCTGCCAGCAACTCTCTACAAAGGAGATCTATCTTTCAATTTCCTCTTCAACGTCTTTGAATATTCATACTCAATTCAATTCGTGTAAAAACATAATAAAAGTCGGAAGAAACAAAGTCAAGCTCCTTTTCAATATTTTCAGAAAACCGCTGAAAAACAAAGAAAAAAGAGCTATGAAGAGCTCTTTTCTTTGTTATTGGATGAATGATTTTCCGTCATTTTTTATTTTCTTTTATTGTTTTTCCCTCGATACTCGAGTTCTATTTTTTGACGTTTCATTCGATCCTACATAGATCGTTTTCTACTTGGGATCGATTTCGTCTTTTCCACTTTGAATTGTCCGTGGCTTCTTCTTCCTTGCCCAGCATTCTTTTTTTCTTCAGCCCATCGCTTTCTTTACAGCCGATAGACTTGCTTTTATGATCTGTTGATCATTGTTTACTAGAGCTTCTCGTTCATTTTTACGACTTTTGTGTCGAGGAAGTTTTCTTTTTTCTTCGACCTTTTGTAGATTTCTTTCTATGTTTTAACCTTTTCTTTTGGCTCCTTCATAATAACTCGCTCTTTTCCTTCTTTCAAGCAAGTGGTCAAAGTGGTCTTATATGTGGGATTTTTAGATCACTTGGAACTTTTTTCATACACCGTTTTTCAATCGAGCCCAATACATCATTTCCTCCTAACGTCCTCATTAAAATAAAGGACAGACAATTTGTAAAATGCTTAGTTTTTCATGATTCAATGCCTTTTAAGCATAAAAAAAAGAGCTCCAAAGAGCTCTTTTCTTTGTTATTGGATGAATGATTTTCCGTCATTTCTTATTTTCTTTTTATTGTTTTCCCTCGATACCCGAGTCCTTTTTTAGACGTTTCATTCGATCCTGCATAGATCGTCTTCTACTTGGTATCGATTTCGCCTTTTCCACTTTGAATTGTCCGCGGCTTCTTCTTCCTTGCCTAGCATTCTTTTTTTCTTCAGCCTATCGCTTTCTTTACAGCCGATAGACTTGCTTTTATGATCTGTTGATCATTGTTTACTAGAGCTTCTCGTTCATTTTTACGACTTTTGTGTCGAGGAAGTTTTCTTTTTTTCTTCGATCCTTTGTAGATTTCTTTCTATGTTTTAACCTTTTCTTTTGGCACCTTCATAATAACTCGCTCTTTTCCTTCTTTCAAGCAAGTGGTCAAAGTGGTCTTATATGTGGGATTTTCGATCAACTATTCGGAATCGCTCCTTCTTGAATCAAAGTTTGCTCAATATCTTCAACTATATTTTCATCTTTAGCGACTGATAAATTTTCCAAGCGTTTATATTCGATTTGTTCTTTCTTTCCAAAATATTTATTTGGATGTAGTTTTATTTGAGCGAGTTTAACGAGCTTTTGCCGCACTTTTTGTTCTTGTTGACGATCTTTTCGGCTTACGATCCAGCTTCTCAGCAACACAACGAGCAACACCATTCCTAAATATCCCAAAATAGGATAGAAGCCAGAAATAAGCTGTTTGAAACCGACGAAGCTTAGAGCGTATCCGATCATGACCAATCCGATCAAATAGAGACGCATTTTCTTTTGATTCCCTTTCGCGAGTCGTGAAGCGAGCGAATAAAAAAGAGAGAAGGCTGTGTTGAAGATCAAAGCGAAAATGACGAACGCATAAATGGTCGCAAAAACAGGAGAGATTTGTTGCACTAAGACGAGCATCGGAATTTGAGCGTCTTTGACGACATTGACTTTCGCGAATAAAACAAGCGTCGCTAAAGTAATGATCAGACCAATCAAAAAGCCTCCGATCAGGCCGCCTTCTTTGGCGACTTTGATCCGAACCAATGAACTTCCAAGAATAAACGCCATCGAAACAGCTGTTATGGCGCATAAAGAAAAATAGTTAAGAACAGAAATCCAAATATTTGGTAATGAAGAAGGGAGTGTTTGAGCGATCGCATTCATTTCATTAAAATCGTACGTTTTCCCCCAAAATGTATAGATGAAAATTCCTAAGATCATCACGATCAAGATCGGAGTGAATATTCCAAGTACATTCATGATCTTCTTGAAATCAAAAAAACTTACCAAAATGATCAATAATGAGCAGATCAATCCGCCCATCCAGAAAGGAAGGTTGAATTGTTGTTGTAGATTTGAACCCGCTCCTGCGATCATAACAAACCCGATCACAAAACCTGAGAGGACAAGGGTTATGTCTAAAATTTTTTTTGTGAGTGGATGTGCGATTTGGGCTAGCACTTCATCGTGACTATCGGCATGATAATAGCAGCCAGTTCCCAGAATAATTTTGCCAAATATCATATTAAGAGCCGCGAGCCCCAAGACACCGATGATTCCTTTGTAGCCAAAACTCACGAAGTATTGCATGAGATCTTGTCCAGATGATAGTCCAGCTCCAACAATGATCCCAACATAGGCCAATGCGATTTTCCAAGCTTTTTTATGTAGATTCAACTGCATTCCTCCTTTAACAAAACATGATTAATTAAATCATTAATTCAAATTATACTCTACTTTTTTAATTTATGCTGTTATTATGCTTATAAGTATCAATTTCATTCCATCTATAGTCTTGGATTGCCCACATTGCTCAACGTTTATAAACAAAAAAAACTCATCAGATCTTCAATCATAGCATCCTTCGAGTCCTATCTTGTTCGAATCAAGTATAATAAGAATAAGAACAAAAAGAAGGAGATTGCGTTTTATGGAAAATGAAAATAAAATGATTGATTCCGATGCAGGACAAGTCGAAATATTAGGGCTTGAAGAATTTAAAAATAAGGAGCCTTCCATCTATCACGTTCAACATATTTACAAAGTCATCAGCAACCCTGAATTTTGTAAAGCCGCCAATTTCAGAGGCCTCCTCTATGGTACTTTCGTGATTCCTTCTAAAAAGAATCTGCAGATCTCCCACAATAAGTTCGCTTTTTGCTTAACGAACAATAAGCTATATTTTATTGACGAAGGATCTAAAGTTCGAAAAAAGTCCGCCATATGCAAGATATTTATGACGACGAAATAAAAACGCCTCTTGTTTTTTTTGCTCGACTTTATGGAGTATCTCGTTCGCGAAGACTTATATATTCTGCAAGGATATGAAAAAACACTTGCTGATTTTGCTTCGAAGATGGAGAGCGATAAAATCTCAAATACGAGTCAAGATTTTTTATATATGCGCAATGAGCTCAACGCGCTCTTTATTTATTATGAGCAGCTTGCCAATATGGCCCAAACGATCGAGCAGGTAGTGATCCAAAGTGAAGACGAGACAGCGCAAACGCTTCTTTCACTCTATATTCAGCGAGTGAATCATTTAGCTTCTATTACCCATGCGCAAAAAGAATCGCTTACCCAAGTTTTAGATATGAAGCAAGCTAAACTTTCTGAACGGCAAAATGATCTAGTCAATCTGTTGACGATCGTTACCTCTATTTTTACTCCACTCACCTTTATCACAGGATGGTTGGGCATGAACTTCATCAATATGCATCTTCTTAAACAACCTTGGGGATATACTGCCTGTATCGTTTTCTGTATTCTTTTAACTTTTGTGCAGATCATCGTGATCCGAAAATGGCGGATCTTTCATAAATGATCTTCGTTGGATCAAAATTACACCGCAATAAAAAAAGCCCTTTACATAAGGGCTGGATCTTCTATGGTGGAGATGAGGAGACTCGAACTCCTGTCTAGATAACGTCCCACGAATAAACGTTTACAGCTTATTCCATCTAAGAAACCATAAAGCTATGATGGACAATATACTTTATGGGTTTGATCAACGTGTTTAAGAACAGGGAACCGATCCACTCTTGTTCCGATCTTCTTTGCCATTCTCAAATTTGTTATAAGAAAGCGAACTCACAAATTCGGGCTGCAAGACAAACGTAGTCTAATTAGGCAGCAAATGCCATTGCTGGGCGGTTAGCACCAAACAAGTTAGCAAATTTAGTTTTAGCGTTTAAATTTTAATGGTTTTTACGTGTTCCTTCACGGCTGTAGTCTATCCCAAACGATTACCTATCGAATGCCAAAAACATCCCCAGTATCAATTGGTTCGATTAATATAAACCAATTAAATATCGATGTCAATACTTAAACTTCATCGCTTTTTCGATTTCGCGTTTCGCATCCTTCTCTTTTTCGGATTGACGCTTATCATGCAGATTTTTACCTTTCGCGAGCGCGATCTCCAATTTAGCGAGACCATGACTCAAATAGATCCGAACAGGAACGATCGTATAGCCTTTGATCTTTGTCGCCTGCTCCAGTTTTAAAATTTCGTTTTTATGAAGCAAAAGCCTTCGATCCCGCGTCTGTTCATGATTGAAGCGATTCCCAAATTCATAGGGAGAAATATGCATCTCTTTGATATAGGCTTGTCCATCCCGGATCGAGATATAACTATCTTTCAGCTGCACTTTTCCATGCCGAATGCTTTTGATCTCTGTTCCCTTCAATTCAAGTCCGGCTTCGAATGTATCGAACAATTCATAGTCATGACGCGCCTTTTTATTCAATGCCACTGTTTTTTGATTGCCCATTTTTCTCCTCCGCTTTCTATTTATATTATCATGGAAAAAGAAAAAAAGAAAAGACGCCTTGCGACGTCTGCTTCGATTACTTGCTTACTTTGTCGGCTACTGCGTCTTTCGCATCGTTTACTTTTTCTTTTACAGTATTCGTTGCGTCTTTCGCTGCGCTTTTTGCAGCTTCAGCCGTTGATTTAGCTGCTTCTTTGGCTTTTTCTGCTGCCTCTTTGGCTTTGTGTTCAGCTTCTTTTTTATCGATATCTGCTTTGATTTTGTCCGCCTCTTTTGCGACGTCTTCTTTCAAGTCATCCCAATGTTCTTTCATTTCTTCTTCGGCTTTTTTAAAAAAATCTGACATGGTATTTTTCTCCTTTATCTTTGTTAATCTAATAGTAGACACAACCCAAACCAAAAGCAAATCAGATGCTTATGTTGAAAATAAATGAAACAGTAAATGTAAATAGTATTGAACAAAATGCGTGAAAAACCCCTATAGAAGCCTTTAAATCCCACAAAAATCATAAAATTGTTTAAATATTAAGCACATTTGCTTCTTTTTCCCATACATTTTGGACTTGCATTCTCTTTAAAGAATCGTATAATGAAAACTATTATGAAAGGAAAGGTGGATTCTATTCACCAAGGTGAAAAAAATGACACGAGTTTACAACTTTAGTGCAGGCCCAGCATGTTTGCCAGAATGGGTACTCAATAAAGCCAGCGAAGAAATGCTGGACGCACACCAGAGCGGAATGAGCGTAATGGAGATGTCCCACCGATCCAGTGAATTTGAAGATATTTTAAATACCGCAAAAGCACGACTTCGTCGATTGATGAATATTCCGGAAGATTACGAGATCCTCTTCTTGCAAGGAGGCGGATCAATGCAGTTCAGCATGATCCCGATGAACTTCTTAAAAAACGGAGCCGACATCATCAATACTGGACAATGGACAAAAAAAGCGATCGCTGAACATAAAAAATTAGGAAAAACGAACGTCGTCGCGTCCAGCGCGGAAGATAACTTTACCTATATCCCCAAAATCAAACAATCCGATCTGAGCGAAGATAGCGACTATGTATATATTTGCGAAAACAACACGATCTATGGAACAAAATATAAAGAGCTTCCTCCTCACGAAGGAAAGATGCTCATGGCCGATCTTTCTAGCTGTATTTTAAGCGAACCAACAGACGTGACAAAATACGACTTGATCTTTGCCGGCGCCCAAAAAAACATCGGTCCAGCAGGAGTCACTCTCGTTATCATCAAAAAAGATCTGCTCAAAGACAGCGATACGCTTCCAAGCATGCTCAATTATAAAACATATGCCGACAACAATTCGATGTACAATACCCCGCCAACATATGGTATCTACATTTGCGGCCTCGTATTCGAGTGGCTCGAAGATGTGATCGGCGGCCTTGAAAACATGCAAAAGATCAACCATCAAAAGGCGAATCTGCTCTATGACTATATTGACTCTTCTTCTTTATATTCTAATCCAGTCAATAAGGAAGATCGTTCATATATGAACGTTCCATTTGTGACTGGCGATAAAGAACTCGACGCCAAATTTGTCAAAGAAGCCAAAGAAGCTGGTTTCGTCAACATCAAAGGACACCGTACAGTGGGTGGAATGCGTGCAAGCATTTACAACGCGATGCCACTCGAAGGTATAGAAACGCTCATTGAATTCATGAAAAAATTTGAAGCGGAAAACGCGAAAGGAACTGCTAATGTATAAAATCAAGCTCTACAACAATATTGCTCAAAAAGGATTAGATCGATTCAACGATCGCTTTCTTGTAGGCGATGATCTGCAAGAGGAAGACGCGATCATCGTCCGCTCTGCCAATCTCCATGATCTCGATTATGCAGATAACTTAAAAGCGATCGCTCGCGCGGGCGCTGGTGTCAACAATATCGACTTGGAAACATGTACACAAAAAGGGATCGTCGTCTTCAATACGCCAGGTGCGAATTCCAACGCTGTAAAAGAACTCGTATTTGCTGGTCTTCTTCTTGCAAGCCGTGACATTTATCACGGAATCGAATGGGCGAAAAGCCAAAGCGGCAATGAAAACCTTAGCAAAGATGTTGAGAAACAAAAGAAAAAATACGCTGGAAATGAGATCACAGGAAAGACATTAGGCGTGATCGGTTTAGGCGCGATCGGGATCCAAGTCGCCAACCTCGCTCTCCGCTTTGGTATGCAAGTAGAAGGATACGACCCCTATATTTCCGTTGACAACGCATGGAGCATGTCTCGATGGGTCAATCACGTCAAAGATGAAAAAGAACTGTTCGCCAACGCGGACTATATTTCTTTGCATCTGCCTTTGATGGATTCCACGAAAAATACGATCAACAAAGAGACGATCGCGCTCATGAAAGATGGTGTCAAGATCCTCAACTTCGCCCGTGGCGGTCTAGTCAACGACGAAGATATGCTTGAAGCCTTGAATAGCGGAAAAGTCGCCGTATATGTGACCGATTTCCCTTCCCCTCTTCTTGCGGATCATCCTCACGTGATCCCGATTCCGCATTTAGGAGCGAGCACAGACGAATCGGAAGAAAATTGCGCGATCAAAGCGGCTGATGAGGTCATGGAATATTTAACAACGGGAAATATTATCAACTCCGTCAATATGCCAAACGCCTTCGCGCCATTCACAGGAAATTATCGGATCTGCGTCATCCATGAAAACAAACCAAAAATGATTTCGCAAATTACAGATAAGCTTGCCAGCGAAGACGCCAATATCGAGAATTTGCTCAATAAATCAAAAAAAGAGATCGCCTATACGATCTTGGATCTCGACCAAAAGCCAAGCGAAAAATCGATCAACGAAATCAAGGAGATCCGTGGCGTCGTTCGAGTAGAAGTCTATGAAAAATAAAACCGATGGCCATGTCCACTTAGAAAATGGCCCTTTGAGCAAAGAATATGTTTGGGAATTTGTCAAAGCCGCCCAAGAACAAGGAATCGAGCATCTGCAGATTTTAGACCATACACATCGATTTTATGAATTCCACGATATGTATAAAGGTGTCTATGAGGCGGATCCAAGACAAAAAGAATGGTTTGAAAAGAAACAAGTCAATTCGATCAAAGACTATCATAAGCTCATTGAAGAAATGAAAAACGAGTCTTTTCCGATCGATGTTCAATTTGGTTTAGAAGTGTGTTATTCTCCAGAAAACGAATCTTTTCTAAAAGAGATCCTTTCTCAATATCCTTATGACTTTCTTGTCGGAAGCGTTCATTCGATCGATGGCCTCCTCTATGACATGGACGCCTTTTCCAAAGACCTCCTCTGGGAAAAGGAAGATGTCTCATCGATCTATAAACGCTATTACGACCGGATCGCAAAAGCGATCCAATCCGATCTTTTTACTCAGATCGGGCATCCTGACGTGATCAAAATGTATAATTATCCTGCTGGATACGATCTTACAGAAACCTATAAACAGCTTGCTAGGCTCGCTAAGGAGCATCGCGTCAAAATGGAAGATAACACGGGGGCGCATTATCGCTATCACCATCACGATGTTGGTTTAGATCCAGCTTTCCGCCAGATCCTCCTTGACGAAGGCGTAGAGATCATCACAGCCAGCGATGCCCATTATCCAAAACACGTCGCTAAAGACTTCGACCTATTACTATTATAATGTTTAAAAAGAGTATCTTTCGATACTCTTTTTATATTATATAAACGATGATCATGGCGACTATGATCACGATCGCTAAGATCAAAGCTACCCAATTCGTCTTTTTTTCATTTTCTTGATGTTTATTCATTTTCTCTCTTTTCTTCCAAAACCATCCACCGCTCGCTCTTCTCCTCGAGCAAAGCTTCCTTTTCATCTCGTTGCGCCGTCAAAGAAGAAAGAATCTCATAAGACAAGTTCGGCTCGCTCATTTGCGCATTCAAGCTCTCGATCTCCTTTTCCAATGAGTCAAGAAGTTCTGGCAAAACAGACAATTCCTTCTTTTCCATATACGTCAATCGAGCTTTTCTCTCCTTTTTATAAACTGGCTTCGTTTCTTTTTCTTTCTTAGGGCGCTCCTTCATGCGGATCAAAGCTTCGGAATACCCACCCACAAGATCCAAGATCGCGCCTTTTTCAAAAAGAAAAGTATGTTCAGCGATTCGATCCAAAAAGTATCGATCGTGCGAGACCGCGATCACGATTCCAGGAAAAGTATCCAAATAATCTTCTAAGATCTCCAAAGTGACAAGATCTAGATCATTTGTCGGTTCATCCAACAATAAGACATTAGGCGCCTGCATGAGTACCCGAAGCAAATAAAGACGCCTTCTCTCTCCGCCAGAAAGACGAGAAATCGGAACATAATGCATCTCTTTAGGAAACAAAAACCGTTCTAGCATTTGCGAAGCCGTGATCGTATCTTTACCAAGAGAAACGACTTTCGCCGTTTCTTCTAAATAGTCGATCACTCGCATATTCAGATCCACTTCTTGATCCCCTTGTCGAAAAAATCCGATCCGGACTGTCTCTCCCCACTCGATCGTTCCGCTAGTGGGAGCAAGTTCATGATCAAAGATCTTCAACAATGTGCTTTTCCCGCATCCATTCAGTCCAACGATCCCTATTCGATCGTTCGAAAGAAGACGATAACTAAAATGCGAAAAAAGATCTTTTTGTCCAGAATAATGAAAAGCCAGATCTTCCCATTCGATCGTTTTCTTGCCTAGTCGTGTCGAAGCGCTCTCCAGCTGCAGCCTCGCTTCCTGCTCTTTTTTACGCTTTTTTCTCAGCTCTTCGAAGCGATCGAGCCTAGACTTTGATTTCGTGCTCCGCGCCTGCACACCAGCCCGCACCCATTCAAGATCTTTTCGATACAGATTGTTCAACGCCGCGTTTTGTTTTGCCTCAATCATCTGACGTGTCTGTTTCGCTTCTAGATAGGCTTGATAGTTCCCCTCGATCACATACAAAGATCCATGATCCAATTCAAAAATCGTATTACAGATGCGATCGAGAAAATAGCGATCGTGACTCACCATGACAACCGCGCAATTCATTTTGATCAACTGGTTTTCCAGCCACCCAATCGTCTGTTCATCCAAATGGTTGGTTGGCTCGTCTAGAAGCAATAGATCGCACGGACTGACTAATGCCATAGCCAAAGCCAAACGCTTTCTTTGCCCGCCAGACATCGATGAGATTGCCAGATCATAGTCTTGCAATCCTAGCTTTGAAAGAATGCTTTTCAAAGCGTATTCATCGAGCGGTACAGCGTTTTTTTGATTTTCAAACTGCATTTCTTCTAAAGCGGTTTCTTGACTAAAAGTAGGTGTCTGAGGTAAATAATGAATCCGAATGTTCGATGGAACAATAAAATCGCCAACACTCTCATCCAATGAAGCGATGCTTTTCAACAATGTCGACTTTCCGCAGCCATTCACCCCCACGATCGCGATCTTATCTTTTTCTTTGATCGAGAATTGGATCTTTTGAAACAGAACTTTGTCATTGATCGTTTTCGATACATTTTGCGCACTCAACAGCAATTCGACCCCTCCAATCTAAAAAAAGTCGGAAGTCCGACTTTTTGCTCATTATTCGTACGATTTAAAGAATAAACCAAGCTGATACATTTTTTCTTTGACTTCCTTCAAAGATTTCTTTCCAAGATTTTTTACATGCATCATTTCATCTTCGGTTTTTTGTGTCAATTCATCCACAGTTTGGATGCCCGCTCTTTTTAAGCAATTATACGAACGGACAGAAAGATCCAAATCTTCGATCATCATCGTATTCGGTTTTTGACCATCTTCCACTTGCGCTTGCTGTACTGTAAAGCTTTCTTCAAGATCCAAGCCAGCAAACGGCACGATCTCGTCCAGATTATCGACCAAGATCGAAGAAGCTTCCGAAATCGCCTGAACAGGAGTTATCGTTCCATCTGTCGTTACATAAAGATGGACCTTATCATATTTGATATCTTGTCCTACAAGAGCTGGTTCTGACAAATATTCAGCCGAACGGATCGGAGTGAAGGTCGTATCGATCGCAATCGCTTCTTCAGGAAGCGAATACGCCTCTCGATTCTCTGAAGCGCTCTTAAAGCCGATCCCATTGGCTACATATAAATTCATATTCAAGGAAGCTCCTTTTTCCAGAGTACAGATCGGCTGATCTGGATCTGTGATATCGACTTCTTCTGGACAGATCAGATCCGCGGCCGTTACGATCGCTGGCCCCTCTTTGCTGATGGTGAGCGTTTCAAGCTGATCACTATCCGAAGTGAGCTTCAACGCTTTGACATTCAACAAGATCCCTGTCACATCTTCTAAGATTCCCGCAACTGTCGTCGCATTTGGATCCGCTCCTTCGATCGTAAATCCGACAACGCCAGATCCAGGCAAATTCATCATCAATACACGGCAAACGGCATTCCCGATCGTCGTTCCAAACCCGCGTTCAAGGGGTTCAAAAACGAAAGTTCCTTGAACATCCGATTCTTCTGTGGATTCTTTATGAAAAGTCGCTCTTTTAAATTCCTGCATGTCAGCCTCCTAACTATCCGCGAGGTCTTTTTGGTGGACGGCATCCATTGTGAGGGATCGGTGTGACATCATTGATCATCGTGATGTTCAAGCCCGCTACCTGCAGCGCCCGTACAGCCGCTTCACGTCCAGGTCCTGGTC
>NZ_MPKA01000013.1 GCF_001945605.1 Dubosiella newyorkensis | reverse complement strand
TGGAGATATTTATCGACCGTTCTGCGATCGACATCGAGTTCACGGGCAATCTTGGATTTGTTCAATTTCAAAACACCCTCCTTCATAAGCGGCATAAGCTTGTTCAAATCTGTCAAAGAATCAACACGCAACGAGTTGTTGATTGATAAAGTAATGATCATAAAATCCTCCCTGCAAATAAGAGAATTTTACAATCTTTTTTTAGAAATTGTACATATTTATCTCATCGTTTATGTACATATTTATCTTATCGTCTACAGCCGCCCCCTGGTGGAACGAATGTTCCAAGGAAGCCGCTTCCTATGGATGCGAATCTCTTTCCAGGGCTTTTGCCAACTTCTTCGAAGGAAGGAAATCCGGAAGAGAGGTCGGCTATCCGAGATTCAAGTCAAAAAACAGATGCAGACCGGCTTTTGCCTATACGACCGGAAGCTTTGGAGCCATAGAGGATGATCCTTATGGCCTAAAGTTCCCGAAGATCGGCAGGATCCATACGTTCGAAAACGTCCATCACCGGCTCAAGGGAGCGAAAGTCACAAGGATGACCATCACAGAAGAAGGCGGACGGTGGTATGCTTCGCTCACAGCGGAAGCCGACTTTTTCAAGCTGGCCAAAGAAACCAGACAGAAGGTGGGAGTGGATCTTGGCGTCAGACAGCTGGCCGTTCTTTCGGATGGAACAGTCTATGAGAACCCGAAACATTTAGCCAGAAGCGAAAGAAAGCTCAAAAGAGAGCAGAAAAGCCTCTCCAGAAAACAGAGAGGCTCCAATCGATACGACAGGCAGAGACGGAAAGTAAACCGTCTGCATGCGAGAATCCGTCATCAAAGAGAGGATCGGATCCATAAGATGACGACCGATATGACGGAAAAATACGATGAGATCGTGATCGAGGATCTGGTACTATGTCAAGTTTGAGGACAATCTAAATTTCTGTTTTTGACAAATCCGAAAAAATTTGTTCCGCTTTCCATTGACTACGGGTCCCTATCCCTAAGAACCCATTTCTTGTTGCTTTTCAAACT
>NZ_MPKA01000074.1 GCF_001945605.1 Dubosiella newyorkensis | reverse complement strand
GCCGCTCTCAACGGATTCGAAAACAAGCTCTACAACGACAGAAAAGAAAACGGAGCCTATATAGTCACCCAGCCGATCAAGAAAATGAAGAAAACGGATCGGGAATGGGCTCTCGACAGAAGAGGGTGGAGGATACTCGGATCAGAAAAGATCTATGATCTGGACCAGCTTGGAGAAACAGTATTCATTCATGGACACGAGATTCCCGCAAAAAAAGTCACCTTCTATAAAGACCGATGGATCAAGACGATCAAGAAATCGCACGATTCCGGGAAAAAGGAAGAACTTGAAGAACACATTATTGTTTCATACAGCACAAAATACCGAAATTATCAAAGAAGGATCCGGGAAAAGAAGCTCGAGCGGGCGGAAGCCATGCTCAAAAATCCGGGAAAGATCACGAAAACAACAGACCAGAGAAATCCAAGATATTATATTCATCCGATCGAGAAAGACGGAAACAGCACTCCGGAATATGAACTCGATACCCAGCGGATTGCCGAGGATATGCGTTATGACGGATTCTATGCAGTGACAACCGATCTGAAAGACGAAGATATAGAACTCATCATCCAGGCCAATCATCAGCGCTGGGAGATCGAAGAGTGCTTCCGGATCATGAAGAGCGAATTGGAAGTGCGCCCAATCTTTGTAAGCCGCAGAGAAGCAATAGAAGGCCATCTGCTGACCTGCTTTATCGCGCTGGTCGTTTATAGAATCCTGGAACAGTATCTGGAAAACAAATACACGATCAAAGAAATTATAGAAACGCTGAAGAACATGAATGCAGGAAGATTGAAAGGAGCAGTATACCGACCGACCTTGACAAGAACAGAATTGACAGACGAACTGGCCAAAATATTCGAGTATCAATTCGCTTATGAGGTAATAGAAGAAAAAGACCTGAACAAAATCGTCAAAAATGCCAACGGGAAAAATGTGGCGAAATTCATAAAAGAAAGAAAAGGCGTCTAAACCCTTTAAATAAAGGAGATAGGCGCCTTTCGCACTGTTAAAACTGTAAAAGATGGG
>NZ_MPKA01000073.1 GCF_001945605.1 Dubosiella newyorkensis | reverse complement strand
CCAGAAAAATAGTCGGGTGGGTGATGACTCGAAATATGGAAGCCGCAAAAGTTCTGGAGTGTATAGAAATAGCCAAAAGAAGACGAGGAATCAAAAAGCCATTGGTGATCCACAGCGATCAAGGAGTCCAGTACACAAGCGAAGAATACAAAAACAAGACAGAAGGAATGGAAAGATCGTATTCGAGAAAAGGCAATCCATGGGACAACGCCTGCATCGAAAGCTTTCATTCACTGATCAAGAGAGAATGGATCAACTTCTACCATTTCGAAACGATTGGATTTAGTATTAATGGTGCAGCCCTTAAACCTCTGAAAATTCAAGTGGTAGAATGTCATAAGAAGAACAATTTGAATTCCAGAATGAGGAGGAATGAAAAATGGCAAAGCAATATGACAAAGAATTTAAGGAACAGGTGATCCAATACGTGCTCGATCATCCGGACCTTGCCTATACCCAGATCGCGCAACAGTTCGGAGTCCACGATACAACCGTTGGAGGATGGGTCAAAAGCTATAAAAATCACGGCGATCAAGTCGTCGTAAGAGGATCCGGCAACTATGCCAGCGATGAAGCCAAAGAGATCGCCCATCTTAAAAAGCAGCTCAGAGATACCCAGGACGCACTCAATGTATTAAAAAAAGCAATCAGTATACTCGGCAAGTAACGGCTCGTCTCCTCTATCGATCGGTCCAGGAATACAAAGAGAAACATCCCAAAGCATCGATAGCGGGTATACTGGCTATATTGGAGAAGAGCCCTTCCGGCTACTACAAGTATTTAAGATCAAAACCATCCAAGATAAAAGTCCGACGGGAAAAAACAAAAAAAGCAATCGTCAAGATCTACAACGATTCGCACCAGCTGTATGGCTCGCCCAAGATCGCAGAGATCCTGCACAAGAAAGGGATCCAAGGATGCCAGAAGTATGTCTATTCGATCATGAAAGAAGCCAATATCAAACCGAAATATCTGAAACACAAGATAAAAACGACCATATCTAAAGGGAATGATCGAAAACTTCACAATCTTCTGAAAAGACAATTCAATCCAAAAGATCCCGACAG
>NZ_MPKA01000007.1 GCF_001945605.1 Dubosiella newyorkensis | reverse complement strand
CCGTTCCATCCGATCCCGCTCTTTGGCCCGCCTTGCAGGCTCCAGTTTCTGCAGCTCCGTCTCGACATGGAAGATCTGTCCGATTCTTTCGAGCGCTCGATACGCTTCTGTTTCTTGGATGTTTTTTGCGCCGCTCGGAAGAGCCTCGAAAAACTTCCGGCGGACATGCGCCCAGCACAATGCTCGTTTTGTATTCTCGATCTGGCTGTGGCCTCCATATCCGTCGGTTACCAGAAATCCTTCAAAACCTTCCAGGAACGCTTTCGGATATCGGCTTCCTCTTCCGGGAGCGTATTGAAAGATCCGGATCGGCTTTCGAGAAACAGCCGCCGAGCTGTAGACCCACATCCACGATTTGGAAGTGTTCTTTCTCCCTTCTTCGCGGAGCACCTGGATCGGAGTCTCGTCGCAGTGGCACAGTTCTTCTTTCAGAAGATGTTCTCTCATCTTGAGAACGACAGGTTCAAGATAGAGTTCGGAGACCGCCATGATCCAGTTGGACATCGTTCTCCGGCTGATGGAGAGACCCAGCCATTTCCACTCCTTCTCCTGCCGGTTGTAGGGTACGCTTTTGACAAAACGCTCGTTGGCTACATGAGCGATCGCTTCCGCGCTCGCAAAAGAATGCGGAATGACGGGAAGAGGGGCTTCGGTTTTGAAAAGCACGTTGGTACTATGTCAAGTTTGAGGACAATCTAAATTTCTGTTTTTGACAAATCCGAAAAAATTTGTTCCGCTTTCCATTGACTACGGGTCCCCATCCCTAAGAACCCATTTCTTGTTGCTTTTCAAACTCCCAGCTTTTGCTGCGGCTTGAAAAGCCCCAAGCTTATCTTAGGGATCCCCATTGTCAATGCCGCTTCTCAATTTTTTTCTAAACGCATCTTTTTCAATATCTTGTAGTTTTTCTCGTATTCCATCGGGGATTCGTATCCGCAATGGGAATGGATCCGGATCGTATTGTAGAATCCTTCTATATATTCGAATACGGCTTTCTTTGCTTCTTTCATCGTTTCGAAATGGTAGAAGTTGATCCATTCTCTCTTGATCAGTGAATGAAAGCTTTCGATGCAGGCGTTGTCCCATGGATTGCCTTTTCTCGAATACGATCTTTCCATTCCTTCTGTCTTGTTTTTGT
>NZ_MPKA01000075.1 GCF_001945605.1 Dubosiella newyorkensis | reverse complement strand
ACGTCTTCTCCATCCTGCCTGCAGGAGGGACAGACGTACGTTTCGGTATAGATCTCTTCGATACGGATCTTCGGCTCTTCTATGATCACCCGCGTCCTCACCTTTTCTTCGCCGATCTTCTCCATCTCTTCGCCGCACCATGGGCACTTCTTTTCTTCCTCCGAAGCTTCGATCACGATCTTGGTTCTTTCGACATCGCCCAGATCGTCTTTGTTCCAGCAGCGTTTCTTTCTGGAATACTGAATGTTCTGGAGAGCCCGAGCAGAAGAAGGACTTTCTTCCGGATATTCGAGATCGAAGAGCGTAGGCATGTTGGCCATCATTTCCGCATGTCTTGCCTTTTCGCTCTTTTTTCCGAAAAGCATCCGCTGAAGCTTTTCGATAATTGCGTCCTTGTGTTTGATCGTTTTGTTCAGTTCTTCGATCTGAACAGACAAGTTGTCAATGATCTTTATCATCTTTTCGAGCTGTTCTTTATCCACTTCGACCGTCGTTTGTTTTTCCTTTTCCATGTTTCAATTATACCACAAAAAAGAAGGGAAATAAACAAATTCCCCTTTATATAAAGCATATTTGATCACATTATCTTTGTCGCCCGGCTTTTGCGGATCGAACATTTCTGCTCGATCCCCAGACCTTCTAGAAGCCATCTCAGCTGCTGTTCGCTGAGAAGAAGCACTTCATCATTGTTTTTAGGCCACTGGAACTTTCCTTCGTCAAGACGCTTCGCAAGAAGAAGAAATCCGTCCTCTTCCCAAAGGATCCCCTTGATCGAGGATGTTTTCCGACCGCAGAAAAGAAAGAGACTGTTCTCGAAAGGATCGAGCTGCATCGATTGTTCGATGATCAGACATAATCCGTCGATCCCTTTGCGCATATCGGTAAAACCAGGCTTCAAATACACGCGATCGATCTTGGAATAATCGAGCGACCTCATAAGCAGGACAGGATCTTTCTGACCAGTTCAAGATCCGCGTGATTATGAATATAGATCTTGCCTTTAGAAGAGTTGATCACGACAGCCGGTTTTTCATAAGCCACTTTTCTTTTTGGAAAAGGAATCTCGGTAAATACTAGATCTTCTTTATGAGCAGTGGTATTCGTTTCCATAGGGTAGCCACCTCCTGTGGTTACTCTACTTTAACTTTCATCAGGCTGCTACCCGCTGTTTTAATTCCCGCTTAC
>NZ_MPKA01000032.1 GCF_001945605.1 Dubosiella newyorkensis | reverse complement strand
AAACTTCCGGCGGACATGCGCCCAGCACAATGCTCGTTTTGTGTTCTCGATCTGGCTGTAGCCTCCATATCCATCGGTTACCAGAAATCCTTCAAAACCTTCCAGGAACGCTTTCGGATATCGGCTTCCTCTTCCGGGAGCGTATTGAAAGATCTGGATCGGGGTCTCGTCGCAGTGGCACAGTTCTTCTTTCAGAAGATGTTCTCTCATCTTGAGAACGACAGGTTCAAGATAGAGTTCGGAGACCGCCATGATCCAGTTGGACATCGTTCTCCGGCTGATGGAGAGACCCAGCCATTTCCACTCCTTCTCCTGCCGGTTGTAGGGTACGCTTTTGACAAAACGCTCGTTGGCTACATGAGCGATCGCTTCCGCGCTCGCAAAAGAATGCGGAATAACGGGAAGAGGGGCTTCGGTTTTGAAAAGCACGTCTTCTCCATCCTGTCTGCAGGAGGGACAGACGTACGTTTCGGTATAGATCTCTTCGATACGGATTTTCGGCTCTTCTATGATTACCCGCGTCCTCACCTTTTCTTCGCCGATCTTCTCCATCTCTTCGCCGCACCATGGGCACTTCTTTTCTTCCTCCGAAGCTTCGATCACGATCTTGGTTCTTTCGGCATCGCCCAGATCGTCTTTGTTCCAGCAGCGTTTTTTTCTGGAATACTGAATGTTCTGGAGAGCACGAGCAGAAGAAGGACTTTCTTCCGGATATTCGAGATCGAAGAGCGTAGGCATGTTGGCCATCATTTCCGCATGTCTTGCTTTTTCGCTCTTTTTTCTGAAAAGCATCCGCTGAAGCTTTTGGATGATCGCATCTTTTTCCTGGATCTTTTTATCCTGCTCTTCGATCCGAACAGTCAAATCCTCTATGGCTTTGATCATCTTTTCGAGCTGTTCTTTATCCGCTTCGACCGTCGTTTGTTTTTCCTTTTCCATGATTCAATTATACCACAAAAAAGAAGGGAAATAAACAAATTCCCCTTTATATAAAGCGTATTTGATCACATTATCTTTGTCGCCCGGCTTTTGGGGATCGAACATTTCTGCTCGATCCCCAGACCTTCGAGAAGCCATCTCAGCTGCTGTTCGCCAAGAAGAAGCACTTCGTCATTGTTTTTAGGCCACTGGAACTTTCCTTCGTCAAGACGCTTCGTAAGAAGAAGAAATCCGTCCTCTTCCCAAAGGATCCCCTTGATCGAGGATGTTTTCCGACCGCAGAAAAGAAAGAGACTGTTCTCGAAAGGATCGAGCT
>NZ_MPKA01000036.1 GCF_001945605.1 Dubosiella newyorkensis | reverse complement strand
AGCTCGATCCTTTCGAGAACAGTCTCTTTCTTTTCTGCGGTCGGAAAACATCCTCGATCAAGGGGATCCTTTGGGAAGAGGACGGATTTCTTCTTCTTGCGAAGCGTCTTGACGAAGGAAAGTTCCAGTGGCCTAAAAACAATGATGAAGTGCTTCTTCTCAGCGAACAGCAGCTGAGATGGCTTCTAGAAGGTCTGGGGATCGAGCAGAAATGTTCGATCCGCAAAAGCCGGGCGACAAAGATAATGTAATCAAATATGCTTTATATAAAGGGGAATTTGTTTATTTCCCTTCTTTTTTGTGGTATAATTGAAACATGGAAAAGGAAAAACAAACGACGGTCGAAGTGGATAAAGAACAGCTCGAAAAGATGATCAAAGCCATAGAGGATTTGACTGTTCGGATCGAAGAGCTGAACAAAACGATCAAACACAAGGACGCGATTATTGAAAAGCTTCAGCGGATGCTTTTCGGAAAAAAGAGCGAAAAGGCAAGACATGCGGAAATGATGGCCAACATGCCTACGCTCTTCGATCTCGAATATCCGGAACATTCAGTATTCCAGAAAAAAACGCTGCTGGAACAAAGACGATCTGGGCGATGTCGAAAGAACCAAGATCGTGATCGAAGCTGCAGAGGAAGAAAAGAAGTGCCCATGGTGCGGCAAAGAAATGGAGAAGATCGGCGAAGAAAAGGTGAGGACGCGGGTAATCATAGAAGAGCCGAAAATCCGTATCGAAGAGATCTATACCGAAACGTACGTCTGTCCCTCCTGCAGACAGGATGGAGAAGACGTGCTTTTCAAAACCGAAGCCCCTCTTCCCGTTATTCCGCATTCTTTTGCGAGCGCGGAAGCGATCGCTCATGTAGCCAACGAGCGTTTTGTCAAAAGCGTACCCTACAACCGGCAGGAGAAGGAGTGGAAATGGCTGGGTCTCTCCATCAGCCGGAGAACGATGTCCAACTGGATCATGGCGGTCTCCGAACTCTATCTTGAACCTGTCGTTCTCAAGATGAGAGAACATCTTCTGAAAGAAGAACTGTGCCACTGCGACGAGACCCCGATCCAGGTGCTCCGCGAAGAAGGGAGAAAGAACACTTCCAAATCGTGGATGTGGGTCTACAGCTCAGCGGCTGTTTCTCGAAAGCCGATCCGGATCTTTCAATACGCTCCCGGAAGAGGAAGCCGATATCCGAAAGCGTTCCTGGAAGGTTTTGAAGGATTTCTGGTAACCGATGGATATGGAGGCTACAGCCAGATCGAGAACACAAAACGAGCATTGTGCTGGGCGCATGTCCGCCGGAAGTTT
>NZ_MPKA01000009.1 GCF_001945605.1 Dubosiella newyorkensis | reverse complement strand
ATGGCTGAATAAAAAGCCGATGGAAGATAAAAACAGTCTTTTGATAAAGCAGATCCAGGAAATCTGTGAGAAGAACAACCGTCTTTTCGGTTATAGAAAGATGACGATGAAGATCAATAAGATATCTGAAAAACCGGTAAACCATAAGCGTATTTACCGTTTGATGAGTCTTTTGGATCTTCAGTCTGTCTATCGTCCCAGGAAAAGATATCCTAAAAACGCGAACAAGCAGCAGACAGCCAAAAACGTTTTGAAACGGCAGTTTGAAACTGGTACTATGTCAAGTTTGAGGACAATCTAAATTTCTGTTTTTGACAAATCCGAAAAAATTTGTTCCGCTTTCCATTGACTACGGGTCCCCATCCCTAAGAACCCATTTCTTGTTGCTTTTCAAACTCCCAGCCTTTGCCGCAGCTTGAAAAGCCCCAAGCTTATCTTAGGGATCCCCATTGTCAATGCCGCTTCTCAATTTTTTTCTAAACGCATCTTTTTCAATATCTTGTAGTTTTTCTCGTATTCCATCGGGGATTCGTATCCGCAATGGGAATGGATCCGGATCGTATTGTAGAATCCTTCTATATATTCGAATACGGCTTTCTTCGCTTCTTTCATTGTTTCGAAATGGTAGAAGTTGATCCATTCTCTCTTGATCAGTGAATGAAAGCTTTCGATGCAGGCGTTGTCCCATGGATTGCCTTTTCTCGAATACGATCTTTCCATTCCTTCTGTCTTGTTTTTGTATTCTTCGCTTGTGTACTGAACTCCTTGATCGCTGTGGATCACTGTAGATGTCAAGTTAAAAATGTACAAATTCGATGAGATAAAAATGCTCAATTTTGTTTGAAAGATACTGAAGGATCTTTTCGATCCTTCTTTCGATTTTGACCAATTTGCTTTATTCCTGCTTTGTGTGCGGCTTCTTCTTGATATGGTCTTTCATCCGATAAGACTTTCCGGTAATGGACACGACATGCGCATGATGCAGGATCCTGTCCAGGATCGCATTGGCCATAACGGGGTCCTGAAATATCTCGTCCCATTCGCCAAAGCCGATATTGGTTGTCAGTATCGTGCTTTTCTGTTCGTATCGTTTGTCGATCAGCTGAAAGAACAGTTTCGACTCTTCTTTTGTGATCGGCAGATACCCGATTTCGTCGATAATCAGCAGCTTGTACCGGCTGTAATTCTTCAAACGGTTTTCCAGCCGATTTTCTTCGTTGGCTTTTCTCAGCTGCTGGATGAGGTCGTGGCATTTGATGAAGTAGGTGCTGTTCCTCTTCTTGGCGGCTTCGATTCCCAGGCTCACGGCCA
>NZ_MPKA01000058.1 GCF_001945605.1 Dubosiella newyorkensis | reverse complement strand
AATGACCAATGATTTGACAATAAAAAAGCGACAATGAGAGGACATTGTCACGAAAGAGGAGAAAAAAAAGCAAATAAGTATCCAGAAGAAAAAGAGATTGATATTATATGGGACATTTTAAGAAAAAGGGGCTTATGTTTTTGCAAACTGTAAAACTCCCGTTGAAAAATTTAATGAGTTTTGTATCCATATCCGAATTATAACAAACTTCAAATCTCCTTTCAAAACTTGTTCGAAACAATGAATTACGGTGTATAAGTTGCATTCGAGGAATAGTTTTTGTATTATAGATGTGCCCAAGGATTTTATTTTTCCTACAAGTTGAGATAAGGGAAAACGGACGTTGATAAGTTGTGTTGAAGACCCGCTACGTGTGGGGATCCTAATACTTAACACAGTTTACCCACCTGTATATACAGGGAAAAGTCTCGTTCTTGGGCGATATGAAAACAAAGGCTGCTTTTTTATAGCAGTCTTTTCTTTTTGCGAAAACCGTTCTATGGTACACTATGAACATGGACAATAAAGAAAAATTCATTCAAATCTATAAAGAAAAGATCAAACGTGAAGGGGCGGACAAGTTTTTGGACTATTTATGCTCCGCGCACTCTGATTTCTTTGAAGCGCCCGCCTCGACCCGTTTTCATGGGAATTATAAAGGTGGATTGTGCGAACATAGCTTACATGTCTATGAATGCTTGAAAGCGTATCTAGACCGGGAACAAGTTAAAGACGTGTATAAAATGAATTATACCGATGAGACGATCGCGATCGTCGCTTTACTCCACGATATATGCAAGATCAATGTCTACAAAGAAAGCACGAGGAATAAAAAAGTCAACGACAAATGGATCCAAGTCCCTTATTATGAATTCGAAGACAAGCTTCCATTCGGTCATGGTGAAAAATCGGTCTATATTTTGCAGAGCTACTTCCATTTGACAAGGGAAGAAGCGTTCGCGATCCGCTATCATATGGGTTTTTCCAACGACGATCCCAAAAACAATGTCGGATACAGCTTTGAACATTACCCGCTCTCCTTTGCCTTGAGCACCGCAGATATGGAAGCAACCTATTTTTTGGACCAAGTTAAATAAAAAAACAAAGACCAGCATCATTTTGATCGCAGGTCTTTGTTCCATAAGGAGACTTGTTCTTCGTTGCTTAGTGAATTCAAGAAGTTATCGTGCGCCATCGGATACAATTTATAAAATTTTTCCATGAGCTCTTTGGCTTCTTGACGCTGTGTATAGCCATCATTGGGACAAACACGCCGAACGCTCGGGATCTGATTGGCTTTGCATGCTTCGACGATCTCTTCTTCTTTCAAATACACCATGGGACGGATCATATCCATATCCATCCTCGACATATATTGTTTGGGAGAAAATGTGGCGATCTTAGAACCATGGATCATATTGAGCAACAAAGTCTCGATCGCATCATCCCCATGATGACCCAAAGCGATCTTATTGCATCCATATTCTTTCGCTTTTTCAAACAAGACCCCTTTTTTTAAAGTCGAACATAAAGAACATTGGATCTTGCCGTTTTTTTGATTTTTCTCTAAAGAGAGGATCGAAAAGATCTTGGTCTTCTCGATATAGAGTTCAAGATCATATTGCCTCGCAAACTCTTTCATGAGCTCGTGCTCGAATTCTTCAAAACCAACATCCACATGGATCCCGATCAAATCAAAATTCTTACCTTTGAAATTTTGATACATCTTCAAAGACACGAACAAAAGCATACTGTCTTTGCCACCCGAAAGAGCGATGGCTATCTTGTCGCCATCCTCGATCAAATTAAAATCTTGATCCGCTTTTCGGATCTGACGTAATATATTTTGAATCTTCATGACCAGTATTATACATGAAGAAAGAAACCGATGACATCGGTTGTGCATGAAGATACATTTTTGTACAATTGATTCGGTGATAGTATGGACGGAATTATTGTAATCAATAAACCCGCAGGAATGACAAGTCATGACGTGATCGCTTTCCTGCGAAAAAAATATAAACAAAAAAAGTTTGGCCACACAGGAACACTCGACCCAAACGCAAGCGGGGTTCTCGTTGTTTTATGCGGCAAAGCTTGCAAGATCCTCCAGTTTTTAGAGGATACCGATAAAGAATATATCGCCCAACTGCAATTAGGCGCTCAATATTCGACCGATGACATCTGGGGCGAGAAAGAAAAAGAACAACCGATCCAACCAATTCAGGATCTGCAAGCTTTATTACGCTCCATGGAAGGCAAACAGCACCAACTTGTTCCGAAGACATCCGCCAAAAAGATCCAAGGCAAAAAACTAATGGATTATCAACGAGAAGGCAAAGAAGTGCCGGATGTCTATGCCAATATCGAGATCTATGCGACCAAAGTGCTCGACGAAAAACACTTGATCTTTCAAGTTTCATGTTCTTCTGGCACCTATATTCGATCAATCTGCCGCGATATCGCGCAAAAAACAAACAATCTAGGCGCCATGGCCAGCCTCGTTCGAACAAAGGTAGGGCGTTTTCAGCTCGAACAAGCTGAAAGTCTCGATCAAGAGCGACACACCCTCTATCCATTGGAAATGGCTTTGGATCAATATCCTTTTATTCGATATCCGGATCTTTCGGCGATCAAAAACGGCAAGCCGATAATGCTAGATAGCGAAAAGGATCGCATCTGCCTTGTAGATCAAGAGCAAAAAGCGTTAGCAATCTATGAAAGAGAAGAAGGAAATCTGTTCAAAAGCAAAAGGGGGCTATGGTGATGCAAATCTATTCTATTGAATTTACGAAAATACCCGATCTGCCAAAGACCGTTTGCTGTATTGGCTTTTTTGATGGACTTCATAAAGGACATCAGCTCTTGCTGAAGACCACACTGGAAGAAGCAAGAAAGAAACATTTGCCATCGGGAGCGATCTTGTTCGATCCCGATCCATGGACACTTTTTCATCCCGATGAAGAAATGGACCATCTCACTCCGATCGAAAAAAGAGAAGCCATGTTTCAGGAAGCCGGGATCGATATCCTCTATATTATGCATTTCACAAAAGAATTCGCCGCTCTGACCTATGAGGATTTTCATGAACTCTTGTTCGATATGCATGTTCAAGCGCTCGTTTGCGGGACGGATTTTCATTACGCTTCTCATAACTCAGGCTCGATCCATACGCTCAAAGCGCAAGAAAGGATCGAGATCATCGCGATCGATCCACTCATGGAAGATCAAATTGAAAAGATCTCTTCCTCCAAGATCGAAAAAGAGATCGAGGCAGGACGGATCGAAGAAGCCAACGCGTCTTTAGGCTATATGTATTCGATCGATGGGACGATACGCCATGGATTTCAAAGAGGAAGCAAGATCTTAAACATTCCAACAGCCAATCTAGAACCCGACTCTCTGTTTACACTGCCAGCGATCGGCGTATATGCCGGTTATATGAAACTGAAAAACAGCTATTATCCGGCTATGATCAACATTGGCTTTAATCCGACCTTTGGAAACACGCACAAATCCATCGAAGCCCATGTGCTCGATTTTGATCAAGACTTGTATGGCAAGAAAGTCTCCTTTCTTTTTGTTCAAAAGATCCGACCAGAGCATAAGTTTGATTCGATCGAAGCGCTCAAGACCCAACTCAAGCAAGATATAGAAACGACCCGTCAAATTCTAGCGAAAAAAAGCATTCAGGATTGGTCCTCTGTAATAAATTTGTTATAATGGGAAAAGAAAAAAGGTGATAAATATGGCAAAAGATTTTATACAACTGAATTCGAAAGACGATCTTGGAAATATTTTCTTATATAAAGGCGTCTTCTCGACGATCGCAGCCAATGTGATCGATGAGGTGAAGGATATCCAATTGGCAGAATCCAACAAACCATTCAAAAATGGGATCCAGACTCGGATCGATCAAAATAAGCTCTTTTTGAGCATTCCTGTCAAGGTGGTCTATACAGCCAATGTGACAGATGTCTGTGCTGCGCTTCAAAATAAAGTTTACGAGAGTATCTCATACATGACAGATTACAAACCAGAAAACATTCAGATCGATGTCGTAGGGTTTATTTTTTAGGAAATCTCGGGAATCGCGGATTTCCTTTTTTCGCATAGGGAGGTTAATATGTCGGAAGAAAAAACACTCAATCGTCACAAGATGCGGATCTTAGCAATGAAATGCGTCTATCAGCATCTGCTTTTAGGAAAGGACATCCGAAAATGCGTTTTCGAAGCCACCAAAAGCAATAATATCGATGGCTATCTCTACGAATTGACGATCGGTACCGTTGAACATGAAAAACAATATATCGAAAAGATCCAGCCGCTTTTAAGAAAGGATTGGAGCTTCGATCGACTTTCTTTGATCGAACAAGCGATCCTGCTTGTCTCAGCGCAAGAAATCTTGGCGCTCGATACACCAAAACCAGTTGTCATCAATGAAGCGATCACAATCGCTAAAAAATATTGTGACGATGATTCTTATAAGATGATCAACGGGATCCTTGATCAGCTATGAGCATTAAAGTCGTCGCTGTATCCGCCTTATTGACCCGGATCAAACAGATCGTCACCAGCACGGTCGTACTTGATGGAATCTGGATCCGCGGAGAAGTCAGCAATCTGACGAAACATCGAAGCGGCCATTATTATTTTTCGCTGAAGGATCATGGCGGAGAAATGAGCTGCGTGATGTTCGCTTCCGCTGTTGGGCGCATGAATTTCGCATTGGAAGAAGGCATGCAGATCTTGGTTCTAGCCAATGTCAACATTTATGAAGCAAGAGGCTCGCTCCAGCTTTACGTCAAAGAGATCCGGATGCATGGGATCGGCAAGCTTTATCAAGAATTTGAAGCGCGAAAACAAAAACTCGAACAAGAAGGCTACTTCGCTCTTGCGCATAAAAAACCCAAACCAAGCTGGATCAACGATATAGCGATCATCACCGCCAAAGAAGGCGCCGCTCTGCAAGATGTGCTTTCTACGATCCAAAAACGATGGCCAATGGCTAAACTGACGCTCTATCCGGCCTTAACGCAAGGCATCAATGCGCCCTCTTCCTTGATTCAGGCTTTGAAAAGAGCCGATCAAAACGGACATGATGCTTTGCTTTTGGTGCGAGGAGGCGGAAGCTTCGAAGATCTTTTTTGCTTTAACGATGTCGAACTCGTAAAAACGATCTATGGACTGAAAACATACATCGTTTGCGGAACAGGCCATGAAGTCGATACGACATTAGCCGAGCTTGCTTCCGACCAAAGAGTCGCTACACCTACAGCGGCCGCTCAATTCGTGACTCTTGATCAATACGATATGCTCAACAGATTGAGTCAAGAAAGAGCGATTTTGATCCAACGAATGCAGGATCGTCTTTCCAACGCCCAGATGCATCTCGTGAATATCCAATCGAATCCCTTTTTTTTAGATCCGCTTCAATGGGTCGAACAAAAAAAGATCCGTCTTTCACATGCTCTACAGCTTTTAGATCATACGCTTAAAAGAGTCATGGACCAGAGGGCCAAACAGCTCACGATCCTGGCGCAAAATCTTCTTTTATATTCGCCCCAGAATACGATTCGCTTAAAAAAACAAACGCTAGAACAAACCGTTCTGCAGCTCATAGCGCAGATGAAGGATTATGATCGTACCCAAAGAAACCTCCTTTCCAGCAAGGAAGCGCTCTTGGATGCTTTTTCTCCGCTGAAAGTGCTAGCCCGCGGGTATTCGATCGTCGAAAAAGAAGGAAGCCTCGTTTTATCGGTTCAAGATGTACACGAAGATGAAACGATTGATATTCTCATGGGTGATGGTAAACTGAAAGCAAAGGTCTTTGGAAAGGAATACAACAATGTCTAAACAATATACATTTCAAGAAGCGATGGATCGGTTAGATGAAATCGTCAATCAACTCAATTCATCGAAACTTGAACTCGAAGAAGCGATGAAGCTTTTTGAAGAAGGCTTGAAGCTCTCCAAACAATGCGAAGAACAGCTCAAGAGCTTTGAGACAAAGATGAACACCTTGCTCATCAACGAAGGAGAAAATAATGGATCGCTTTGATGCTTATTTGCATTCGCTCTTTCAAGACGATATTCCTTCTACGGTATTGGAAGCGATGCAGTATTCATTGTTCGCAGGAGGAAAACGGGTGCGTCCACAACTTTTGCTGTTGGCACTCGAAGGGTATGGGATCGACCCGAAACTTGGCTATCCTATGGCGGCCGCGATCGAAATGATCCACACCTATTCTTTGATCCACGACGATCTTCCCGCCATGGATGATGACGATCTAAGGCGAGGGAAACCAACGTGTCATAAACAATTCTCTGAAGCGAGCGCGATTTTGGCAGGGGATGGGTTATTGACCAAAGCGTTTTATACCGCGAGCTTGAGCAAAGTAGATCCTTCTATTCAAGTCGAGCTGATCCAGGCTCTTTCTCAATATGCAGGATGCGATGGAATGATCTATGGACAATGCCTCGATATCCAAGAAGAAAGCGATCCCGATCCAACTCTTGAAAAATTGATCGAGGTCGACTTATACAAAACAGGAAAGCTGATCGCGCTCCCCTTGGCCGCGGCCGCTTTGATCGCGAACCATCCAGAAGATCGCAAGATCATGAATGAGCTCGGTGAAGCGATCGGGATTCAATTTCAGATCCAAGACGATATTTTAGATGCGACAAGCAATGAAGAATCTATGGGAAAATCGCTGAGCGATGCTGAAAACGAAAAAGCGACGGTCGTCTCTTTGCTTACGCTAGAAAAAGCCAAAGAGCTTGAAGCAGCTTATACAAAATCGATCCATGAACTTCTTTCAAAGCTGCATGGCGATTTTGGCGCGCTAAAAAAATTGATCGCCGCTTTAGAAACTAGGACCCATTGAAAAGGAGGAATTTATGCGGGTAGAAGATATACGTTCACCAGAACAGATCAAATCAATGTCTGTCAAAGAACTAAGAGAGTTTGCGACGGATATCCGCGAATTCCTTATCCGGTCGATCTCGCAGACTGGCGGACATCTATCAAGCAATCTCGGGATCGTCGAACTGACTTTAGCGATGCATTATGTCTTTGACTCGCCTACGGATAAAATGATCTTTGATGTCGGCCATCAAAGCTATGTTCATAAGATCTTGACAGGAAGAGCGCATAAGTTCGCTACGCTTCGGAAAAAGAATGGACTTTCCGGTTTTCAAAAACGCAAAGAAAGCGAGCACGATTGCTGGGAAGCGGGACACTCATCCACTTCGCTTTCAGCAGGATTAGGTATGGCGATCGCCCGCGATCTCAAAGGCGAACATTACGAAGTCATCAGCGTGATCGGAGATGGAGCTCTAACAGGTGGAATGGCTTTAGAAGCCCTCAACGATATTGGAGCGCTCCATAAAAAAATGATTATCATATTCAACGACAACGCGATGTCGATCTCTAAAAACCATGGCGCCGTTGAAAAGCGGATCACGAACTTACGTTCTTCGCCTCTTTATCGAACAGTAAAAAAAGATGTAAAAACAAATCTCAACCATTCAAAGACCGGGCTCAACGTTTTGAATTCATTGACCCATATTCGCGACTCTTTGAAAGAAAACCTAGTGAAAGCTCCATTATTCAAGGAATTTGGACTCGATTATCTCGGACCTGTCGATGGGCATGATATAAAAGCTTTGATCAAGGTTTTGGAAACAGCCAAAGAGCACGATGGTCCGATCGTCGTTCATGTCGTAACCAAAAAAGGGAAAGGATATCCTTTTGCAGAACAAGATAAACTAGGAAAATGGCATGGAGTCTCGCCCTTCGATCCAAAAACGGGACAGTCTTTGATCAAACTATGCACAGATGAACTGAGCTGGTCGGAAGTGATCTCGAAAACGCTCATTCGTTTAGCGTTCAAGCACCCTGAAATCGTCGCGATCACTCCTGCCATGGCCAATGGCAGCAAGCTGCTCGAATTCGCACGCTTATTCCCTGATCGTTTTTTTGATTGCGGGATCGCGGAAGAACATGCGATGACGATGGCAGCTGGTATGGCCCAAGGCGGTCTGCATCCATTTTTATCGATCTACTCTTCTTTTTTACAAAGAGCGTATGATCAGATCAATCACGATGTCGCGCGTATGGATCTTCCGGTCGTGATCGGGATCGACCGGGCAGGTTTAGTAGGCGATGATGGAGCGACACATCAAGGTGTCTTTGATATCGCGTTTTTAAGAAGCATTCCCAACTTGATCTTATCGCAGCCAAAAGATGCCAAAGAAGCACAGAACTTATTATATACGGCTTTCATGACAAACGCGCCATTCTGTATTCGATATCCAAGAGGAACGATTCCTTATCAGAAAAACGAAGAGTTTGAACGGATCAAGATCGGCAGCTGGACATGCCATATCGTAGGGATGCCAGAAACGATCCTGATCACATATGGGCCGGATGTCGATCGGATTATCCAGAAGGCCAAAGAAAACTCGATCGGCCTTATGGTCGTCAACGCCCGGTTCTTCAAGCCTCTCGATACCAAGCTGCTCGATACGCTGATCAAAGAGAAGCTGCCGATCATAATTTATGAAACAGATATCAAGGCTGGCGGTCTTTCTAGCGCGATCTTAGAATTCATGAGTAAATACGACGAGCGGATCAAGATCATCGGGATCGGCGATCATTTTGTAGATCATGGTTCGATCCGTATCCTTCGAAAAGAAGAAGGGATCGACATGGAATCTGTATTTAAGGAGTTGGAACACTATGAGCATGCGCCTCGATCAAGCAGCGATCGATCACTATAAAACACGAACCAAAGCGCAAGACGCGATCAAAGATGGTCGCGTCTTTGTCAACGGTAAAAAAATCACAAAATGCGCCTATCAAGTCGAAGATACAGATCGCATCACCTATCAAGAAATTCATCAATACGTTTCTCGAGCCGCCTATAAACTGCTTGCGGCGATCCACCACTTTCACATCGACCTAAAGAATCAATGTGTATTGGACATTGGAGCGAGCACAGGTGGATTTAGCCAAGTTTGTCTTGAACAAGGCGCTCGAAAAGTTTACGCCTTGGATGTGGGGCATCTGCAGCTCGATCCAAGTCTTGAAGAAGATTCTCGCTTGATCAAGAAAGAGGGCTGCAACGCAAGAGAGATCCAGCTATCCGATTTTGAGGAGTCGATCGATTTTATTTGTATGGATGTCAGCTTTATCTCTTCCAAAACGATCTTAGATCACGTTTTATCGCTTCCTTGGCCACATCTAGAGACGATGGTGATCTTGATCAAACCGCAATTTGAATGCGGACCAGCCGCTCTCAATAAAAAAGGCGTGCTCAAAAATAAAAAGCTGAGAGAAAAGATCATTCAAGATTCAATTCAATATTTAAAGCAATACTTCATAACCGTAAAGGCGATCGATTCGCCGATCGAAGGAAGAAGCGGCAATTTAGAAGCGCTTCTTTATGCTAAAGGAAAGAGGTGAGACAATGATAGAACAACTCATGGTCAAAGATTATATTTTATTCGATCATGCTTTAGTGGATTTTAAAAACGATATGACTGTGATCACTGGAGAAACAGGAGCTGGTAAATCGCTTTTGATCGACGCGATCACATACTTGGCAGGTGGAAGGATGACCCAATCTGTCGTTCGTCAAAATAAAGAAAAAGCGACACTGCAGATGGTGATCGAGACCGATAATCAAGAAGTGCTGACTCTGCTCGAAGAAAACGGATATGATGTCGAAGATGGCTTAGTGATCATTCAAAGAAGCATGAGCGCTCAAGGAAAAGGGAGCGTAAGGATCAATCAGCAAGTCGCCACCCTCTCTTTTTTAAAAAAAGTTGTTTCTAAACTGATCGATATTCACTCTCAAATGGATACGATCCAGCTCATGGATGAAGATGTTCAACTCGAAATGCTGGATCAATACGCCGGTACAAAAAAGGAGCTGGAAGAAACAGCGCAAGCGTATCAAGTAATGCATCGTCATGAAAAAGAACTTGAAAAAGCGAAAAATGAAACGTATTCCGATGATGAGCTGGAATACTTGACCAACGCGCTCAATGAGATTCAAAACGCGGCGATCGAAGAAGGGGAGCTCGAAACGCTTCAAGACAAGATCAAAGAACTCTCAAAAAGCCAGCAGAACATTGAGGATCTCTCTGAAACGATCTATACCCTAACGAAAGACAATGGGATTTTAGATGGCTTATATTCGAGTTACAAACAGCTTCATAAAAACGGCTCTTTTGATGAGCAAGCCGATCAGCTACAAAATCATTATTATCAGCTTCAAGCTCTAAGCGAACAATTAAGCGAAAAGAAAGAGGACATCCTTCACGAAGGGGATGATCTCGATCAGCTGCAAGAACGCGAATACAAGATCAAAAAGCTGTTTCGAAAATATGGAGGCAGCTATCGAACGTTCAAAGAAAAGGAAGTCGAATTCGAAGAAAAGATCGACCGGATCATCCATCGGCAGGATCTGTTCGAAAAACTAGAAGCCAACTATACGCAGGCCAAAAAACAATACGATATTCTCGCGCAAGCCTTATCTCAAAAAAGACAAAGCGTGTTCGAGAAGCTAAGCCATGAAATCGAAGCGCATTGCCAAGATCTTATGCTTTCCAACGCGCGATTCAGAATCGATCGAGAAGAGAAAAAAGCTTCAAAAAATGGGATCGACGCGATCCATTTCATGGTCTCTATGAATCCTGGACAACCTTTTTCCACTCTAAAACAATCCGCGAGCGGCGGAGAATTGTCGCGTCTCATGCTTGCACTAAAAACGGTCTTCCAGACCCGCGAAGGAATCGACACGATCATTTTCGATGAGATCGACACAGGTGTTTCTGGAAAAGTCGCGTTGGCTATGGGAAATAAAATGCACACGATCGCGAAAGAACATCAAGTTTTATGTATAACCCATTTGGCTTCGGTCGCAGTTTGGGCCGATACCCACTATCTTGTAAAAAAAGTGCAGGAAGATGAAAAAACCACGACCCAGATCAAAGCGATCGATGAAAACGAGCGCTTGATCGAGCTCGCCACAATGGCCAATGGAGAGGCGAGTGAAAGCGGGATTCAAAGTATGAAGGAGCTTAGAAGGTCGGTTCAAAATGGCTAAAGTGCTTTTTCATATCGATCTGAACGCTTTTTTTGCCAGCGCGGAAGAGATCCGGCATCCTGAGTATAAAGGAAAACCGATCGCGATCGGCTCGCTATCTTCGAGAGGTGTTTTATCGACAGCCAATTATATCGCAAGAGAATATGGAGTCCATTCGGCTATGCCTGTCTTCATGGCGAAAGAAAAGTGTCCCGAGTTGATCATCATTCCTGGCGACTATCCGTATTATCGTTCGCTTTCTAATGCGTTTTTTAATTACCTGCGTCGTTACAGCGATAAACTTGAACCGGTTTCGATCGATGAATGTTTTTTGGATGTGAGCGAAGAAATCAAAAAATATAAACGACCTTTGGATATGGCGGTCCAGATTCAACAAGGACTCAAAGAAGAAACGGGTCTGACCTGCTCGATCGGCGTCGCCCCCAATCGATTTTTAGCCAAGATGGCAAGCGATATGAGAAAGCCCAATGGGATCACGGTGATCCGGAAATCCGAGATCCCAAACAAGCTTTGGCCGCTTACGATCGATAAAATGATCGGGATCGGAAAAAAAAGTGTGCCGCTTTTAGAAAAAAATGGAATTCATCTGATCAAAGATATCGCGGATCCTGAAAATGAAAACAAGATCATGCGTCTTTTAGGAAAAAATGGATACTCTTTGATCCAAAAGGCGCGAGGTCTATCGAGCGCGAAACTGAATTTTTCAACAAGCCATAAAAGCGTATCGCTCTCCAAGACATATCCCGTAGATCTTTTTACAGAAGAAGAAGTGCTAATGCGTGCACGTGAGTTAGCCCAAGAGCTTTCGCTTCGGATGAAGCGGAAGCATCAAAAAGGGCGTTTGATCTCGCTTGTTCTTCGAGATACAGAGTTTCACAATCAAATGCGCTCGATCACCTTAAAACAAGACACAAATGATTTCGCTCTCATTTATGAAACGATCCAAGCCCTTGTCGAAGAGAATTTCGAGGAGGTCGGCTATCGGCACATTGGCATTAGCGTTGGCTCTTTAAAAAATGAATCGGCTATCGTAGAGCAGCCGACGATATTTGAAAAGCCGATCAACACAACGCAGGATATATTGATCCAACTCAATAAAGCGATGCCAGGCCATGTATTTATGAGCGCTTCCGATCTTTTGAAGCGAAAAGAAAAAGGAGTGGATAGAAGCGATGAACCCAAATGAAAGGCCAGTTGTTGATGGTGTCGAGCTCGCCCTTGATTATTTCATTTCTAAAAATATTCTTGTGTATCAGCACCCGGCGCATTTTCGTTTCAATACAGATACTCGACTATTGGCTCAGTTCATGCAGATCAAAAAAGGAGAAAGCGTGCTCGAGATTGGCTGTAATAATGGCGTGCTTTTAGTATATGCCGATCAATTCAAGCCGAAGCGTTTGATCGGGGTGGATCGCCTTGCACAACCTTTACAGATCGCTCAAATCAATGCGGATCGCTGGATCGAAGCTCCCGTAGAGCTGATCCTATCTCCGATACAAGAAGTCGAGCATGCTCTTGTGGATGTCGTCATCAGCAATCCTCCTTTTTTTGAAATGAAGGAGCTGCATCCGAATACGAAGATCAACCATAGAACGCTTGGCCGCTTCGAGTTTAATGGAGGACTGGAAGACTGGATCTTTCATGCGAGCCGTCTTTTGAAATCAAAGGGCCGGTTTTATTTGGTCCATCGTCCGGATCGGATCCAAGAGATCTTGTCCTTAGGGATGAAGCATTCGCTTTCTTTAAAACGGATGCAGCTCGCTTTTGATTCGCGGGATCATCAAGCCAAAGCGCTGCTTGTGGAATTCATCAAAGAGGGAAATACGAAGGCGATCGTTCAAGAAAGCGTGTGGATATGAGAATCGAAGAAGCGTTAGAAAGCTTTGAAATCTACTTAAAAGCGGTAGAAAACAAATCGATCAAGACAGTCGAAGCGTATATGAGCGATCTTCAAGCGTATACTTCTTTTCTTTTAGAGCGAGGAAAGACGAAGATCGAAGAGATCTCGATCTTGGATCTGGACGCGTTTTTTGATCAGTACCAGCGAAATCATGCCAAAGCGAGCTGTTCGAGAGCGCTCAGTTCGATCCGCTCATTTCATAAACAAGCTTCTTTGGAGGATGCTTCTTTGCCAAATCCTACGCGGAGCTATAAAGGCTTTTCTGCTTCGAAGCATTTGCCGGTCTATTTAAGCGTGGAGCAGATCAAAATGCTTCTCGATTCTTTTCCTTCTGATTTGGAGGGGATCTATGAGAAAACGATTCTTCTTATGTTGTATAGCTGCGGATTGCGTGTATCAGAGCTTTGTGCGCTGCAGGTCAACGATATCCGTCTGCAGGAAAGGATCGTATTGGTCAAGCATGGAAAAGGAGACAAGGAGAGGATCGTTCCGATGGCTCTTGCTTGCAAGGAGCAGCTTGGTTTATATTTAAAGCAATGCCGTTCGATATGGAATACGTCAAATAGCTCACTCTTATTGGTGAATCCGAAAGGGAAAGCGATCACTAGGCAATTTGTTCATTCTATGATCAAGCGCAAAGTGATCGAGCTCGGTTTTGATCCTCGTATTTCGGCTCATAGTTTCCGGCATTCGTTCGCGAGCCATCTTCTAGATGGAAACGCGGATCTCAGAAGTGTTCAGGAGCTTTTAGGGCATAGCGATATTCGAACGACACAAATCTATACGCATATTCAAAACGAGCGTCTAAGTCGTGCGTATGATTCCTATTTTCCAGACTTAGACAAGGAAGGAGAATGAATAATATGTCATGTGAAGGATGTCCTAGTCAAGGGAATTGTTCAAAGGACGCTTCAATGTGTTCGGTCCAGCCGAATCCAAAAAACAAGATCAAACACATTGTGGCGGTACTTTCAGGAAAGGGGGGCGTCGGCAAATCGACTATCACCGTTCTTCTTGCCCGCGCCCTTTCGAAGAAGGGCTATAAAGTCGGGATCATGGATGCCGATATTACGGGTCCTTCGATTCCTCGCTTGATGGATGCTCAAAACGAGCAAGCCTATGCGACAAGAGAAAATGAAGTGATCCCTGTCGATGTGGATGGGATCAAGATCGTTTCCCTCAACTATATGCTAGAAAATGAAAATGATCCTGTCATCTGGAGAGGGCCGATCGTAGGAAATGTTGTCAAGCAGTTTTATACAGATGTTTTGTGGGAAGATCTTGATTACTTATTGATCGATATGCCTCCTGGAACGGGGGATGTCGCTTTGACAATTTTGCAGGAGTTGCCAGTTGAAGCGGTTTTGATGGTTTCAACTCCACAGCCAATGGTCAGCATGATCGTTACAAAAGCAATCAAAATGTGCGATGAAATGCATGTTCGTGTTTTAGGGGTCATTGAAAATATGGCTTACTTAGAATGTCCATATTGTCATGAACAGATCAAATTCTATGATCAAGAGGAACTCGATCAATTCGAACAAGAGAGTCATACGAAGATCTACGCGAAACTTCCGATGCTTGATCTCATTCGCAATGTCCATCAATATGAAACGTATGATCTTAAAAATCAAGAACATACGCTTTCGATCATGAACGAAGTGGCTGATGAAATCATTTCCGATTTGTCCTGATCTAAAGATCGTTTCCAGCAAGCGGAATAAAAGAATGGTCCTCTCGTATAAAGAGGGCCGTTTTTTCTTAAGCGTTCCGTTGTTTGTCGATGAAAAAACGATCGAAGCCTTTCTACAGGCAAACGCTTCCTGGATCCAAGAAAAGAGAGAATCGAAAGTTAAAGAAGGAGATACGGTCTTCTTGTTCGATCGATCGTATCATGTCTGTTTTGCGGATCAAAGCTGGATCAAGGACGACACTCTTTTTTATGATCCGCAAAGCTGGCTTTCGTTTATAGCGCATTTTGCTCGACCAAGACTGCGCCAAGAATTTGAGGAGACACGAAAAAAATTTGGTTTTCCTTATGTCGAGCTTCGTTTTGGTCACTATCGATCGAAGTGGGGAAGCTGCACGCCTATGAAAAACATCATTGCGTTGAATATTAAGCTCGCTTTCGTTTCAAAAAAAGCAAGAGAGGCGATCTATGTTCATGAATTGACGCATCTTGAAGAAGCGAATCATTCAAAGGCATTTTATGAGCGTTTATATTTGCGGTTGGATGATTATGACGAGAGGATGAAAGAGTTTAAGAATCTTCATCTTCCGCTGCTCTAAGAGGAAACAAACAGTTGCTTGTTTCTTTTTTTTTTGTATGGGCATACTGAAAACATAGGGATGAGGAAAAACTATGAGCACTGGAACAATGATAAAATCACTTCGCGAAGTTTCTTTATTAAGTCAAAATAGCTTAGCGGAAAAACTATGTATCACTAGACAGGCGATCTCTCGCTGGGAAAATGATGAAACGATACCGGATCCTGATTTGTTGTTGAACTTATCGCATATTTTGGAGTGAGTGTGGATGCGCTTTTGAAATCCAAAGAAATTCGATATTGCGAGTATTGTGGAATCCCGCTCGAATATTCGATCATGTCTAAAACGAATGAAGGAGAAATAGATTCTAGGTATTGTCAATGGTGTTTGGACAATGGGAATTTTGTGTATCAAGATTTTGAGCAGATGCTTGATTTTCTTGTATTGAATCTGCCAAGAGAAGGGATGGATGAAGAGGAGTCGAGAAAATATTATTCTGATTATTTAAGAAATTTGCCATATTGGAGAAACCGATAAAAAAAGACCGTTTCCGGTCTTAATCATGCATAGTTAGACAAGGATCGTTTTCGTAGATTCGGATCCAATCTAAGATTTGATCTACAGATTCTTTGCATCCGTTGCGGACCCATCGTGAAATCAAAGACGTCAAACTTCCTGTTTTATAGGTGAGCTCATAAAGCGTTTTAGGATCATCGACATCGGCGTGATCGTATTTCCGCGTAAACTTTTGGACCGTTTCAAACAAGAAGGAATTGCTTGCCTTGGAAAGTTCAGGGGTTTCAAGGATCTTTTCGATCAGCATGCGATCTTCATAAACAAATTCTAACAAAACTCGATACCATTCAATGCGAGGTTTCTTTCCGATAGCCGGGTCGATCTCTGTGATCTCTTGAAGCTTTTCTTTAAAATGCTGGATCACGATATCTTCTTTAGAAGAGTAAGTCCTATAATAGGTCATTCGAGATACGCCGGCTTTGTTAGCAATCTCTGAAACAGTGATCTCTTCATATCTTTTTTGCTGCAGCAAAATCATGAGTGCCTCAAAGATACAACTTCTAAGAAACTGGCTGGATTTTTTCTTTTTAACCATTGGCACCCCTTTCTATGAGTGTGCTAGTGTAAAACGACGAATTTTGCTGTGCTGTGCAATATCTATATTATAACAGACCAAAAAAAGCAGTGTCTGTAAGTGTGACAATAAATTACATATTCCATAAAATGTAACCAAATAAGTTTAAATTGTCGGTTTCATTCAAAAGGCATTTTTGTAGAAGCATGCTATAATTAGATTGAAATCAATGAATTTGGAGTGAGTTATTATGCAGGAACACCTATATCCATATATGCAGAATCGAGAATTATCATGGCTTCGATTCAACCAGC
This sequence comes from Dubosiella newyorkensis, assembly GCF_001945605.1. GTDB lineage: Bacteria > Bacillota_I > Bacilli_A > Erysipelotrichales > Erysipelotrichaceae > Dubosiella > Dubosiella newyorkensis. The sequence continues at coordinate 55,255 of NZ_MPKA01000058.1, read as the reverse complement.
GCGTCTTAGAAGAGGCCGCTGATCCTAGCGTTCCTATCTTTGAGAGATTGAAATTTTTAGCGATCTTTACGAGCAATCTCGATGAGTTTTTTATGGTGCGTGTGGGCTCTTTGAAAGATATGGAATTGTACGATCCCAAGAAGATCGACCAGAGGACGGGAATGAATTCTCAAGAACAATTGTCCGCGATCTATGAGCAAACACGTGAATTATATGCGATGCGCGATACGATCTACAAAGAGCTCAATAAAACGATGCTCGATCTGCAAATGTCGAATGTCTCATGGAAATCATTGAGCAAAAAGCAAAAAAAATATTTTACCCGATACTTTGAAGACGAGATCTTGCCGCTTCTATCCCCGCAGATCATGGATTTTCATCATCCATTTCCACATTTGAACAATAAACAGCTTTATATCTTTATCGAACTGATGGAAAAGGATGTCAAAAAATATGGCATCATCCCGATCCCAGTATATTTGGAACGCATCTATCCGATCCCGGATATGGAAAACAATTTTTTGCTCCTAGAACAAGTCATCTATCATAATGTCGACCGGATCTTTACCCAATCGAGTGTGATCAATAAAACGACGATTCGAGTCACCCGAAACGCGGATATCTCGTTGAACGAAGAATCGCCAGAGGATGAGGACTATCGCAACTATGTAAAAAAAGTATTGAAGAAACGTCCAAGGCTCGCCCCTTTACGTTTAGAGATCTATCGGGATATCCATCCTAGCTCTTTGAACTATTTATGCGAGCACTTGAACATCAGCAAGTCGCAAGTCTTTCTTTCAAAGATCCCATTGGATCTGAAATATGTGTTTTCTTTGATCGCGAAAGCGCCAGACGCACTCCGTTCCACTTTGACCTATCCGCCTTTCGAATCGCAGGGCTCAAAGCGCTACGATCCTAGCCGTCCATTGATCCCACAGATCCTGCATCACGATATTTTGCTCAATTATCCATATCAAGATGTCGGGATCTTCTTAAAACTTCTAAAAGAAGCGGCTGTGGATCCCAATGTCGTCTCGATCAAGATCACGATCTACCGTCTGGCTTCGCCAAGCAAAGTGCTCGAATATTTGATTCGCGCTTTGGACAATGGGAAAGAAGTCACTGTGCTTATGGAGCTAAGAGCTCGATTTGATGAAGACAACAACATTAAAGCCGCCGAATGGCTTGAAGAAGCTGGATGCAATGTGATCTATGGCTTCGAACAATATAAAGTACATTCGAAGATCTGCTTGATCACCTACAAAACAAAACGCGAAACTCGGTGGATCACCCAGATCGGAACAGGGAACTATAATGAAAAGACAGCGAGACAATATACCGATTATTGTTATATGAGCGCAAGAAATGAAATTGGACAAGACGCGGTCGCTTTTTTCCAGAATATGCTCATGTCAAATGTTTTCGGTAAATATGAAAACCTTCTCGTTTCGCCAGTTTCTTTGAAAAAAACAGTCATGGAACAATTGGATGAACAAATCGAACGTGCCAAACAAGGACTTGATGCCCAAGCGTTGTTTAAGATCAATTCCATCACAGATATCGATATCATTCAAAAGATCTCTGAGGCGAGTCAAAGCGGTGTAAAGATCATTTTGATCGTTCGAGGGATCTGCTGTATTTTGCCGCAGGTTCCTGGTTATACGGAAAACGTGAAGATCTTTTCGATCGTAGGACGATTCCTAGAACACTCCCGGATCTATATTTTTGGTCCGCTCAACGCATGCAAGGTCTATATCGCTTCGGCTGACTTTATGTCTAGAAATACGGAACGTCGAGTCGAGGTCGCTGTTCCGATCTTGGATCCAGCGCTTAAACAAGAAGTGATCGATTATTACCAAAGACTTCTCAAAGACAATACCAAGCGAAGAGAGTTGCAAAGCGATGGAACGTATAAAACGATCGATGTTGGAGAAAATGGCCGATACGATTCACAAGAAGAGGAGATCGAATGGGCGAAAAATCAAAATTATATTCCTGAAAAAACCAGTCCTACGTTTACGAGTTGGTTGCGTCGCTTCCTAAAAAAGAAATAGTTGTCACTAGACTATACTTTAATGATAAGATTTAAAAAGAGTGTATGATCACTCTTTTTTTAAGGAGAAGAATTATGAAAAAAAGAGGAATCTTGCTTCTTGTTCTTTGTATGGCTTCTATATGGATCGCTCCGTGCTTAGGCGCAAGTCTATATTCCTTTCAAGATATTTTAAGATCCATCTTGCATCCAGCTAGCAATGATCTGATCTTCATGCTTCGGATTCCTCGAGTTCTGCTAGGAGCGCTTATAGGCGCTTCTTTATCGGTTTGCGGAGTCGTTATGCAAGTTTTGGTACGAAACGAACTCGCCGATCCGTTCTTATTAGGGATTTCCTCAGGAGCGGGCGCTTTTGCGACTTTGGATCTTCTTTTTGACGTCTTCGCTTTTTTAGGGGTCTTCCGTTTGCCGCTGAGCGCCTTTATGGGAGCGATGTCTGCGATCTTGCTCGTATTTTCAATTAGCGTATCCAAAGGGACTGTTCAAATATCGACTCTTCTTCTTTCTGGTGTAGCGGTCTCGATGATCATGGATGGGTTGACTCGTTTGATCACGCTGCTTGCTCCGAATGCACTTGGACTCCATAACGCAACTTTTTGGTTGTCTGGATCGCTAACAGGCGCAAGATGGGATTACTTAGGGCTGCCTTTGGTCGTTTTGATGGGTTGTATGCTGCTTTTATATTTATTTCATCGTCAGCTTGATTTGATGAGTTTGGGAGAAGCGCAAGCGAAAACGCTTGGTGTCTCGGTCAAGAAAATGCAGATCGTTTTGATCGTGATCGCCTCTTTATTAGCTGGGGTGAGTGTCGCGTTGAGTGGCACGATCGGCTTTGTTGGATTGATGTGCCCTCATTTTGCGCGAATGCTTGTTGGCTCGAAACATCAATATGTACTCCCGTTTTCGGCTTTAATCGGAGCGATCTTGGTTATTTGGACCGATGTACTGGCTCGTTGTCTATTCGCTCCGGAAGAAGTGCCGATCGGCGTGTTGACAGCGATCATTGGAGGACCCATCTTCATTGGTATGCTTAAGCATAAAAAACGGAGGAGCAAATGATCGAAGTCAAGAATCTAGATTATACCTATCCATGCGGACATGGATTAAAAAAACTTTCAATTACGATCCGCTCAGGTGAATTCATAGGTTTGATCGGCCCAAATGGTTCTGGAAAGTCGACTTTTTTAAAAAACCTATATCGGGAACTGGAACCAGATGAAGGGTCGATCGTGTTGGCGCAAAAAGAGCTTTCTACATATTCATACCGAGAGTCGGCCCTCTTGATGGGCGTTTTGAGCCAGCATCACGAATGCGCCTACGATTATACAGTGTACGAGATGGTCGAAATGGGACGAACTCCATATCGAGAAAGCTCGCACGATCCAGTTCGAAATGCCAAAATTGAATTCGCTCTCAAGCAAGTTGGGATCGAGTCCTTGTGTGAAAAAAGCTTTTCCGCTCTTTCTGGTGGGGAGAAACAGCGTGTTTTATTAGCAAGGGCGATTGCCCAAGATACTCCGATCCTTCTTCTTGACGAACCGACCAATCATTTAGATATCTATTATCAGATCCAAGTCTTTCAGCTTGTCAAGTCGTTAGGCAAGACAGTAATCGCGGCGATCCATGACTTGAATATTGCGAGCATGTATTGTGATCGATTGTATGTGATGAACGAAGGGAAGATCATACAAGAAGGAAGCGTGGAAGAGGTGATCACACAAGAAATGATCCAAAAGATCTTTCATGTTCCGAGTTTGATCGTTCCTCATCCGCAAACAAAAAAACCAGCTGTGATCTATTTAGAAGAAAGAGAGAATGTATGAATTTGAGATTAAAGAGTAAATTTACAAAATTTAGTGTTGTGTTCGGTTTATTGATCACAGGATGTGCGCCTTCTCCAGTTCAAAATCAAGACGTATCCTCGATCCCAGAGCGCGTTTTAACTTTTGGTCCGAATTGTACAGAGCTATTTTGTGCATTAGGATTACAGGATCGTGTCATTGGCTCGACTTTAAACAATCATTCTCGAGGTCCCTTAGAACGTTATAAAGAAGAGTATGCTTCGATTCCGCAGCTGACGTATGGAAGTGCGACTCGAGAAGCGGTCATGGGCAGTGGGGCGGATTTTATATATGGGATCGATTGGGAATTTGGAGAAGAAGGGATCCGACTCGATGAGTTGGAGCAATTTGGGATCAAGGCGATGATCAATGATGCACAAACAATCGAAGAAGAGTTTGAGGAAATCGAAGAATTAGGGAAACGATTTCAAATCGAGGAAAAAGCCGATGCTCTAATCCAAGATCAAAAGGATCGGATCCAAAAAATCGAGGATCAACTAAAAAATAAGGAACCTATGAACGTTCTTGTCTACGATAGCGAAGCTGGAGGAGTAAAAAGCGCGAGTGGCTCGAATTTTGAATCACGACTCATCGAAAAAGCTGGTGGACGAAATATTTTTCATGATCTTCAAGATCGAGCTTGGATCACGATCAGTCCAGAAGAAATTCTGCATCGAGATGTGGATGTGATCGTGATCCATGATTACGACGTCCCTTCTTTGGAAGAGAAGATCGAAACGATCAAATCGGATCCCGCTCTATCACAGCTCGAGGCGGTGCAACAAAATCGTTTTGTGCCGGTTTCATTGGAAAATGTGCTTCCCGGGTCTAGAATGGCGGATACGATCGAGCTTTTTTACCAAGGATTTCAAAATGGAGGACTTCAATGAATCAACTTGATGAATTAAAACAATCGATCGCAGCCTATAAAAAGGTTGCGATCGCGTATAGTGGCGGATGCGATTCAAACTTTCTTTTAGCGATCTGTAATGAGGTGTTAGGTAAGGAAAACGTTTTACCTATCTTTGTAAAAGGTTGTATGGTTCCCAATCGAGATCAGGAATGCGCGCTAGACCAAATGAAAGCGCAAGATCATTTGGTCTTAGATATGGATGTATTTTCCATCCCTGATTTTCAACACAATACTCGAGATCGTTGTTATTCGTGTAAAAAGAAAATCATGGCAGCCGTTCTAGAAGAAAGTGAAAAGCGAGGTTTTTTTGTCGTTTTAGATGGTCAAAATCAAGATGATCAAAAAGAATTTCGTCCTGGACAAAAAGCATGCCAAGAATTAGGAATCGTCTCTCCTTTGTCAAGGTTGAGCAAAAAAGAGATCCGTTCATATTCTAAGCAGTATGGTTTAACTTCCGCGTCTCGTCCAGCCAACGCTTGTCTTGCTTCTCGATTCGACTATGAACGTCTTCTTGATCCTGCTTTATTAAAAAAAGTCGAATCTGGAGAGGATCTTCTACATCAAGCCGGGATCGAGGATGTTCGTTTGCGCGATCATGGAGAGCTTGCTCGAATCGAAACTGATCTAAAGAATATAGAGAGAGTGATTATGGAACCCAAATTGATCCAAGCAATCAAAGCGCTAGGATACCGATATGTGACCTTTGACTTAGAAGGACTCAAAAAAGGAGGATATGATCGTGGATGAATTTATGATCGATTATGAGCGCCAAAAAAGAACAGGTGTTTCAGAAATTATTTATGGAGAAGGAAAAAATGTGGAACAGATCGAGCACATCATTGATGATATGTTTCAACATGATCAAAAGGAGATCTTTATATCGAGAGTTTCACAAGAAAAAGCGAATGTTTTAAAGAATATATTTCCTAAATTTACATATAACGAATTATCTAAAACGTTTTACTGGAAAGAAGACGAGACTTTGATCAACTCAGGCAAAATCGTTGTCGTGTGCGCAGGCACTTCCGATTTGCCAGTAGCTATGGAGGCGGTCGATATTGCCCGTTTTCTAGGCAATGATGTCGATTTGATCTCTGATGTGGGCGTGGCTGGGATCCATCGTCTATTTTCAAAGCTCGATCAAATCCGGCATGCGAATGTTTTAGTTGTGGTCGCGGGTATGGAAGGGGCTTTGGCGAGCGTTATTGGAGGTTTAGTGGAGGCTCCGATCATCGCGGTTCCTACTTCTGTGGGCTACGGCGCTAATTTTCATGGTTTGTCCGCCCTTTTGTCAATGTTGAATTCTTGTTCGAATGGAGTGAGCGTCGTGAATATCGATAATGGATTTGGTGGCGGCTATATGGCTCATTCGATCAATTCGCTTGCCAATAAAAAAAGCGGTATCGAATGATACCGCACACAAATAATAAATGTAAAGATGTATTTTGAATACGAGAAATTTATGTAGAATAGGGGGTTTATTCCACTATAATTTCTTTCGCTTTACATTTATCCACGCAAGGCAAAAATTTGTAAAAAAAGAAGGAATACGGCTGAATCCTTCTTTTTATTTCATTCTTTTGTAGGTAAAGCCGTAAATCATTGTAAATACATCTTGTATTTACAATTCAATTTTATGGCCTTTTTTCCATTCTGTCAAACTGTTTCTTTAAAAACGATTAAATATTGATTTCTGCCTGCAAGCCTAGATCGTCACGATTGGCTTCAAGGACTGGATCGATATAGTCTTTAAAGAATTCTTTTGTTTGTTGCGGCGCTCTTCCAACGAAGTTTTTAGGTTCCATGATCTTCATGATCTCTTCTTTGCTCATCATGAAACGTGGATCGTTCGCGATCCGATCGATCAAGTCGTTTTCTTTACCTTCTTGCTTGATCCGTTTAGCGGCTTCCATAGAATGCTCGCGGATCGCTTCATGCAGTTCTTGACGATCGCCTCCTGCCTTGACGGCGTCCATCATGATATTTTCTGTTGCCATGAAAGGAAGTTCTTTCAATAGGTCGGATTCGATCACTTTTGGATAGACGACAAGTCCATCTGTAATATTTAAATAAAGGTCGAGTATTCCATCGATCGCTAAAAAAGCTTCCGGGATACTGATCCGCTTGTTTGCTGAATCATCCAACGTTCTCTCGAACCATTGCGTGCTAGCGGTCAAAGCCGGATTCATCGCGTCGCAGATCACATAGTTGGCCAACGCAGCCATTCGTTCCGAACGCATTGGATTGCGTTTATACGCCATGGCCGAAGATCCGATCTGTCCTTTTTCGAAAGGTTCTTCGATCTCCTTCATATGCTGGAGAAGACGAATATCATTGCTGAATTTATGAGCGCTTTGGGCAATTCCCACTAACGCTTGTAGAACACGGGTATCGTATTTCCGAGTATAAGTTTGTCCAGATACAGGGAAGTAGTCTTTATATCCGAGCTTATCGCAAATGATGCGATCGATCTCTTTGGCTTTGGATGCGTCTCCATCAAAAAGCTCCATAAAACTAGCTTGGGTCCCAGTCGTTCCTTTTTGTCCTAATAGACGTTTATGGGACAATAAATACTCGATTTCTTCATAATCCATCAATAGGTCCTGCGCCCAAAGAGCCGCTCGTTTGCCGACTGTTGTTGGTTGCGCTGGCTGAAAGTGGGTAAAGGCTAAGCAAGGCAGGTCTTTGTATTCGAGAGCGAAATGTTCAAGGGCCGCCAAGACATTGACGAGTTTTTTCTTGATCAGCTCTAGACCTTCATGCATGATGATCAAATCGGTATTGTCTCCAACATAGCAGCTTGTCGCGCCTAAATGGATGATTCCCTTTGCTTTTGGGGCTTGAACGCCATAGGCATAGACATGGGACATCACGTCATGGCGGACGATCTTTTCTCTTTCTTGAGCCACTTCATAGTTGATATCGTCTTTGTGATCGATAAGTTCTTGGATCTGTTCATCGCTGATATCGAGTCCTAGTTCTTGTTCGGCTTGGGCTAGAGCGATCCAAAGCCGTCTCCATGTTTTGAATTTTTTATCGTTGGAAAACAACTCTTTCATTTCTTTTGAGGCGTAGCGTTGGGAAAGAGGTGAAATATAAATGGATGTATCGCTCATGTTATTCTCCAAATCCTAGTCTTTTGAATACTTCTTTATAAGCGCCTTCAGGATCGCCTAGATCTCTGCGGAAACGGTCTTTATCGAGATGTTCTCCTGTTTCGATATCCCAATAGCGGCAAGTGTCTGGCGAGATCTCGTCGGCAAGCACGATTGTTCCATCGCTTGTTTTTCCAAACTCCAATTTAAAGTCGATCAGCTCGATGCCGATTTCTTTAAAGAACGCTTTGAGATAATCGTTGATCTGAAACGCGTATTTTGAGATCGTGTCGATCTCCTCTTTTGTTGCCGCGCCGATCGCGATCGCCATATAATCATTGATGAGAGGATCACCAAGTTCATCATCTTTATAAGAGAATTCGAGCGTCGAGCACTTGAGTGGGGTTCCTTCTTGGATCCCAAGGCGTTTCGAGAATGATCCAGCCGCTTTGTTGCGGATGATCACTTCAAGAGGGATGATATCTACTTTTTTCACATACGTTTTATTCGTATCGATTTCTGAGATTAAATGCGTTGGAATGCCCGCTTCTTCGAGCTTTTTCATCAAGAAATTGCTCATGCGGTTGTTGATAGCTCCTTTACCGACGATCGTTCCTTTTTTTAGACCATTGAAGGCTGTCGCATCGTCTTTATAGTCTACGATCACGACATTCGCATCGTCTGTCGCGTAGACTTTTTTCGCTTTTCCTTCATAGATCATATCCAGTTGTTCCATTGATTTTCCTCCATTTTCTTTCTTTGACATTATACCCGAATTGTTGTAAAAAACGCAATTTGTCTTTTGAAGAAGCAGTTTGTGGTATAATTTTTCAGATGAAAGGAGTTCGATATGCGATTTTTATCGATTTTAACAACGAAGTCAAGCGCCTATCTTTTGCAAAAGATCGGTCGAGGTGGCTCTCTTCCTGGTCAGCTTGGCTTGAAGTTCGATCCAGATATATTCAAAAAACTAACTTTTAAAGGGCCTGTCATCGTTGTGACAGGGACGAATGGAAAAACGAGCACTGCCAATATGATCGCGGATCTTTTTGAACGCGCTGGAAAGAAGGTCGTATCCAATCGAAGAGGAGATAATTTACGAGAAGGGATCGCGACCACATTATTAGCGAACGCCAACTTGCAGGGGGTTGTCCAGGCAGATGTTGTCGTTCTTGAAGTTGATGAGCTGAATGTGAAATATATTTTGCCTAATCTTCCTGTGAGTGCTTTTGTCGTCAATAATTTCTTTCGCGACCAGCTCGACCGTGCGCGAGAAATGGAGCAATTGATCGAAAGCATAGAAAAGGTGCTTCCGAATTATGACCAAACGCTCATCTTGAACGGGAATGATCCAAACGTCGTGCGTTTAGCGCTCAAAGCTCCAAAAGCCAATGTCGTCTATTTTGGTTTAGGCCGAAACAAATATTCGCAAGAGACGACCAATGAAGCAAGCGAAGGTAAATTTTGTCCTGTTTGTGGGAATCGTCTTGAATATTCTTATTATCAATATTCGCATATTGGATCGTTCCATTGTGCGAAATGTCATTTTAGAACACCGATCTTGAATGTAGAACTTCATGATATCGATCTAGAAGATCACACTTTTTACTTTCATCAAGAAAAGTTCAAGGATCCTTATCAAGGCATGTATTCGATGTATAATTGTGCGGCGATCATTGCGGTGGCGGAAGTCTTTTGTATCGGGTTTGATGTTGTGCGTCAAGTATTCGCTAACGCTCCGCAGCCAAAAGGAAGAAACGAGAAATTTATCAAAGATGGTCGAGAAGTCGTTTTAAACTTGATCAAGAATCCTACAGGAGCCAATGAAGTCATGAAGGTGATCGAACACGATCCTGCGGATCGTTTAATCGTCATCGTGCTCAATGATAAAGAACAAGATGGTATCGATATTAGTTGGATCTATGATACGTATTTTGAAAAGCTCATGAGCAAAAATACAAAAAAGATCGTCACAACCGGAACGAGAGGAACCGATATGGCGCTCCGTTTATATTATGGAGGGTATCAAGGTGTGCTCGAAACGAAAGAAACCATCGAAGAAGCGCTCCAAGAAATTGGAAATGATCACGATAAACTCTACGTGATCGCGACCTATACAGCGCTTCTTCCAAGTCGCACCGCGATCAAAAAGGAGCTGGGGTTATGAATCGAGTAATGAAAGTCGCATGGATGTATCATGATATCATGGATCTATATGGCGATAAAGGAAACATGATGGTGTTGAAGAAACGCTGCGAAGATCGAGGGATCGATTTTATATTGCATACGATCGGGATCGGTCAAGAAGCGGATCTAAGCGATTATGATTTGATCTTTTTAGGAGGAGGCGCAGATAAGGAGCAAATGTCGCTGATTCCTGACCTTCTAAGCCGAAAAGAGAATATTCAAAAAGCGATGGATGAGAACACTTTTGTTTTATTGATCTGTGGCGGATATCAATTGTTTGGAAAATATTATGAGGCCGCAGATCATTCTAAGATCCCTGGACTTGGTTTCTATTCTTATTATACCGATACGGGGAAGGAAGGATCTCGCTGTATCGGGAATGTCGTGATCGAAGCCGTTCTGGATGGCAGAAAGACAAAAATCGTAGGCTTTGAAAATCACGGCGGCCAAACTTTAGGGGTAGAACATCCGCTTGGCGCAGTGATCAAAGGATATGGCAATAGCTTTGATGCGGGGCAAGAAGGTTTTTATGATGGAAAGATCTTAGGGACGTATTTACACGGTCCTTTGCTTCCTAAAAATCCGGAAGTCGCTGATTTTGTCATTTATAAAGCGTTGAAAAAAAGAGATCCGGATTTTCGGTTTGAGGATCTTGCGCCTTTGAGTGATCATTGGGAAAATTTAGCTCGAGAAGCTATATTTAAAAAGCTAGAAATTCAAGAATAGAAGAGGTCTTGTACGATCTCTTCTTTTTATTAGCATTTGAGAGCGATATCGCTATCGAGTACGTTATACTTAAAGAAAGAAAAGAGGTTGTGCGTATGATTCAAATCATTTCGGATTCTGGCACTTTATATTCTCAAATTGACGCAAAGAATAAAGGCTTGTATGTTATTCCATTAAATATTATTGTTGACCATAAAAGTTATCGAGATTACGATACGATCTCGAGCACAGAGCTGCTTAAAATGATCGATGAAAAAAAAGTTCCTTCCACTTCTCTTCCAAGTGTCGGAGAGAGGATCGATCTGTATAATTCGTTGACCAACCAAGGGGATACGGTGATCGATATCACGATCGCGAGCGGACTTTCGGGAGCTTATCAATCGGCTGTTTTGGCAAAAGAAGAATGCGAGCATCCGGAAATGGTGTATGTGGTCAATTCACAAACGTTAGCTGGTCCGATGCGCGCGATGGTCGATCAAGCGTATACGATGGCGAAGGAAGGAAAAAGTGTAGACTCGATCTTAGCGATGCTTTCGAGCTCGATCCAAACCGAAGTTTCTTTTTTGATTCCGCAAGATTTTTCGTTTTTAAAGCGCGGTGGTCGTGTTTCTTCCTTTGAAGCTGTTTTGGGCGGTATACTGAAACTACTTCCTGTCATGATCCGAAGAAAGAAGAAAGACAGCGATGAATCGCATTTGGAAAACTTTACTTTAGCTAGGACGATGAAGAAAGCCTATACCAAGATGGCGGAATATATGAAGGAAAAAGGTGTTGGAGAAGGATACTATATTTTTATTTCGCATGCGAATAATATTGACGATGCTTTGAAAGCGGAATCGTATTTTAAACAGCAATTTCCGCAATCTAAGATCGTTGTCATGCCCCTTTCACCGGCTTTTATTACGCAAGGAGGGCCAAAGTGTTTAGCGGTACAGGCAATTAAAATCGTTCAAGAATAGGTGAGAGATCATCTATTTTTTTGTAAAAAAAAGTAAAACGAATAACTAAATCGTTTTACTTTTAAAATAAATTCACTCGCTCATGGAGTGAAGCAATGATTGACTATAAATTTTATAGACGACCGTACGGATCGCAGATTCCATGAGCTGCTGTTCAGGAGAGGGCGATTCGTACGTCAGGTTTGGAAGCGTATTGCTCAAAAATATTTCTTTCAAATTTTTTTCGAAGATCGAAATGAAACGATTATAGTGGAGCTCAATATGATCGTCTTTCATATTTCGATAAATGTTGATCATTTTAGAAATATCTTTTAACGAAAAGCAGCACTTTAATATACAGACGACGATCAAATATCCGACGTGATAAGGTTTATAATATTTTTTGATTGGCTGAGGAACCATAGAATGCTTTACATAGTTGTTGACCATACTTTTGGTAATGACCATCTCTTTGCCCTCCAAATCTAGAAACGATAACGTTTGATTGATATACGATACGACTTGGTCGACATAGAGATCCATATTGGGAAAATCTTCCCATAGCGGAAGTTTTATTTTTTGGATTTTTTGATATATTTCTTGCATAGTCTCATAGTAACATAGTTTCTAGAATGCAACAATCTAGTTTCTAAAACTAGGTATATTGACATTTAAAACTATGAATCTATAATGATGCATAGAAAGGGGCATTTATGCTATCAATTATTACGGATACTTCTTCTTTATATACACCCGAACAAGCTAAGGAATTAGGCTTCCACGTAGTTCCGCTTCATGTGCTTTATAATGGAATCTCAAAACGAGATCTTGTGGAAATCGATGGAAACGGACTGCTGGAGGAAATCAAAAACGGAGCAGTTCCTTCTTCTTCACAACCCTCGATTGGAGAAAAGATCGACCTCTATGAGCAATTATCCAAACTGGGTGCCGTTTTAGACATCACAATGGCGCAAGGCTTGTCGGGAACGTATGATTCTGCTTTGATGGCTAATGAGCAGATCGATACTGTATATCCTGTTACTGTATACAATTCGATGACTTTATGTGGACCTCAACGCGCCCTTGTTGATCTTGCGTTTGATCAAGCAAAAAAAGGAAAAACGATCGAAGAGATCGTATCGGTATTGGATCAGGCATCGCAAACGGATCGATCATTTTTGATTCCTAGAGATTTTGATTATTTGAAAAGGGGAGGACGGATCAAAAATCTAGAAGCGAAAGTGGGCAGCTTTTTAAAGCTCATTCCGGTAATGAAAAAAACAGCGGATGGACAAGCGCTAGAAATTTTCAGCATCGATCGTACATTCAAAAAATCTGTCTCTAAAATCATCGCTTCGATGAAAGAGCAAGGAGTTAGCGTGGACTATCGGTTTTATATTGGTCATGCCGATAATTTTGACGATGCGCAGAAAGCGAAAGCGCTGCTAGAGAACGCTTTTGAGAACGCGCGTATTGAAATCGTGGAATTGACACCTGTTTTTATCGCGCAAGGCGGTCCTGGATGCGTCAGTATTCAAGCGATCCAGATCGATTCTTTGTAAGTATTGGCTTCCTAAGTTTTTTCTGTTACTATTGAGTGGGTGATAGTAAATATGAAGAAATTTTGGAAGCTTCTTTTGGCTTTCGTGCTTATGCTTTCTCTTTCAGCCTGTTCAAAAGGGGAAGGAAAGGTCGAAGTCAAAGATGGTGTGGATTTTGAATTGTTGGATGCTGTGCGTGTAACTAACGATTCAACGAATACAGTGTATTATTATTTTTTAGCGAGTTTGACAAATAATTCGAAGTCGAATTATAGCATTTCCGAATTATCGTATAATGTAACGGATGGCGAGAATCATGATGTTCATGCGATCGATCGTCAACAAACTACGATCACGCAAAGTCTTGCCCCCGATCGTTCTACATTTGTCTATGGGTATGTAGGTTATCCGAACAACAACCAAAAGGACATGGGGATCTATTTTCCAAAGAATAAGCAATTTTTATCGTTCAAATCCATTGATTTAAGGAATATCAGTGATAAAAACGTTAACTATTCAACGAGTGATCAATTTACGTTATACGAAGACAAGACTTTTGAATTTGATGTAGATTCCTCGAAAATGAAGTATTCCTTTGAAAATGGAAATTCTGTGGTCCGCGGTTTAAAGATCACATATATCAATAAGACCAATAAACCACTTGTCGTGCCTTATATTTCGCCAGTCGCGACACTAAAAGGTATCGATTTGAATCAATACAAAGATCGAGGAAATTTTGCGGAGATGGATCTTGAACAAATCAAGGGTATTGATTTTAAGACGAACGATATGCAGCCTAAGATCGAAACGATCAATGGCGCGGTCACTGGATATGAATGTTTTTATTTGACGGAAAACCAAGAACTGACATGTACGATCAATTTTACATTCGAACATGCGATCCCAAATTTCGCAAGCTATAATCCGAAAGCGATCACGATCGATTTGAATTCGGCACCATTAGGTTATTCGCAAGAAATCAATGTGAAATACTAAGAAGATCTGGAGAGATCTTCTTTTTTATTTGGAAATTGAAACTGCGTATAACCTTTATTCTGTGTAAATAATAAATATTATTTACTACATAATATACATTATGCGAAGTAGTTGACCAAAAGAAAAACGGCAAGTTTGCCGTTTATAGTTCATTCGCACGTGCTAGAAAATAATGCCTGGCGTTCGCGTTCGCTACTTGAGTCGCTCTTCCTTTCAGCGCGATCTTTTCCAATTGATCATCCTGTAAAAACCAGTTCAGCTGCAATGCCATCTGATAGTTTTCTAAAAAGATACATTCCTTGATCTTTGCGCGAAGCAGATCCTCGCCAATCAAAGAAAGCATCGTTTCTCGATACTCTTCATCGCTTGTTGGCATCAATTTGCTGACAGTTCCATCAAACCACCCTAGATATCCAGTATAGATCGCTTTGACAGCCCATTCGACCAATGAGAAGTATTCTCCTAAAAAAGGAGTTTGCAAATGATCTGGCAGCTTTACCGCTTCGGCGCATTCATTCATCGATAAACCATTGTTCATGCATTCCAATGTCTTCATCAAAACATATTCCAGTGCGTCTCGGAAGTTCTTCAAATTCTTTTGCACTTCCGCTTTTCCAATGAGCGGATTCGTATGTCCTGGAAGCACGACTTCTGGATCTAGCGCTAAGATCGAATCGATCACGTCGATCCAATTCGCTACATCTCGATACGAGGATCCACGAACACTATACATATTTGGAAAAACACCATAATAATTATCCCCCACCATCATGATGTTTGATTCAGGCAGCAAAATCGAAATCGAATCTTTTGTTTCCCCCGGCATCCGGATCAATTTGAACGGAATCCCATCAATTCGACGTTCGACAGACTTTCCTGTATAAATCGTTGTCGGCTCAAGAAAAGCACGTTGCGCCCCCTCCTTGATAAAACCTTCACGAGGACCCATTCCATGCGTGATGGCATCGATGTCCGACAATCCATAGCCTCTAGCGAAAACCTTTCGCATATTGATAATATCTTCAAGTTTGTCATAGTACTTCAAATCTTCAGTCAGTTTATCAAAAGCGATCACCTCTTTTACAGTATCCTTAAAAACTCCCGCTCCACCCATATGATCTGGACATCGATGAGTGTAGATGATCGTTTCTACAGGTTTTGTAGTAATCGATTCCAACTCCTTTTTTAGATCTTTCGCAAAGAGATCACAATCCAGAGTATCGACCAAAATGATCGATGAATCTCCTATGATCGCTGTAACATTGCTGTTGCCGAATCCAACAAAATAATAGACATTTTCTTGGATCCGATAAACCTTTTTCGCAAAATTTTCCTTCGTGAATTCAATCAATAACTGCTCACCAGTCATGTTTTTCCCCCATTCCTTTCTGCAATCATGAATTCCCAATTTAACTTTCAATGAAACTTCTACTCCCATTATAACGGAATTACGCTAAATTATGTTAAAATATAAAAATAATTTAAAAAAAACTCGGACTTATCCCAAGTTTTCTTCTAAAGTTTCATGATTTTGTGCCAGTCGGCGTGCTGTTTCCGGACCAACATAACGTAAATGAGTCGGCATCGAAGGAACTAGCGTATACTCTTCTTTCCCTTCTGGATAGCGAAGGATAAAGCCATGATCGGCTAACCGTTCGCATAACCACGTATAATTTGG
Organism: Dubosiella newyorkensis; assembly: GCF_001945605.1. Taxonomy (GTDB): domain Bacteria; phylum Bacillota_I; class Bacilli_A; order Erysipelotrichales; family Erysipelotrichaceae; genus Dubosiella; species Dubosiella newyorkensis. The sequence goes on along the minus strand of NZ_MPKA01000058.1, from coordinate 39,287 downwards.
ATCGTCCTTGGCAAAATCAGAAGAACCATTGATCGCAATATCTACCGCAAGACCAGTTTGATACTCCGAAAAACAAGGGCGCAGTAATACATAATCATCCACCATGTCCCCCTGCTCTTTCTTCAGATCCTCTTGGATCATGCCAATATTTTCATTGGAAATAAACCCATTTGTTGCCTGAAGATCAAAACCACGCACTTTGGCTTCTTGTACAAGAGCCTCAAAAGCCTGCGCTGACTCTTTTCTTAAACCAACAGGATAGTTTGGGTCTATTGAAGAAACAGGCTCTAGATCTTCTGGCATATATTCAGCAGGAAGTTTCGAGTACGCGTTGACTAAAACCGTATATGAATTCGGATCCTTGACTTCGCTTGCACTCGTAAAAGGTTCTTTATCCAAATTCATCTTCACTCGCTTCTTCACTTCATCTTGCGATAAGCTCGAGTTGAGATCCGCATACGCTTTTTCTCGGGTCGTATAAATAGGCTCCGATTTCCCGCTTTCTTTTTTTTCTGTTGTTGTGGGTGTTGGATCCTGCAAAGAAGTGATCATCATATATCCTCCCATAAGCATGCCCGCCACCATTCCTATACATAATAGGATCGCAAATAGCTTCTTCATAATTCGTCTTCTTTCTTTTAATCATCTAGCTTCGCTAAGATCTTCCTTGTATCCGGTAATTGAAAATCATGCATCATCATCGGTGAAATATGACAATACCCATAAGGATTTTTGAGCAAATAATCTTGATGATACGCCTCCGCTGGATAGAAATTAGTCAATTTCTCTACTTCGATCACGATCGGTTTTGAATAAAATTTTTGAGCCTTCTTGACAAAGGACTCGATCGTTTCAAGTTCTTTAGGATCCGTAGTATAAATACCTGTGCGATAATTGGTCCCTATATCGTTGCCTTGCTTATTAAGCGAAGTTGGATCGATGATTTGAAAATAGGCATAAAGGATCTGGATCAAAGAAATCGTGTTCGGATCGTACTCAATCTTTACACATTCGGTTGCTTGCGTGCTTTTCGAAACCACTTGTTCATAGCTAGGGTTGGCGATGATCGAATTTGCATATCCGACCCCAGTCTCCTCTATTCCTTCAAACTGAGAAAAGAAATGCTCCACACCCCAAAAACAGCCGCCAGCAAGATAAATCGTTTTCATAATATCTACCTCCTAAAAAAGATTAAGGACATTCCTTAATCTTTGCGATTGCATTTATTCTTCAATGTCTGCGATGGTTTAAATTTTGGAAGTTTGCTGGCTGGAATTTCCATTCTCTCTTTCGTGACAGGATTGATACCCATTCTAGCTTTACGATCAAAAATCACAAACTTACCAAAACCAGTAATATCGACAAGACCCTCTTCCGCAAGCGCGTCACTCATTTCATTAAAAATGATGTCGATGATCTTGATCGCTTCTTTTTTTCTTAATGTCGTATCTTGCGCAAGTTTTTGAGCAAGAGAATCTTTAGTAACATATTTAGCCATATTAAAATTCCGCCTTCAATTTACGGATCATGAGATCATTCGCACAATGTTCAGGCTTCTTGCCTTCGTATAAGATTTGATACACTTCTTCGCAAATCGGCATATCGATCCCATTTTCTTTTGCCACATCGTGAACGATCTTCGCTGTCCGTACACCCTCTACTGTTTTTTTATTATTTTTTAAAAAGTTTTCAACTGTATTTTCTTTTCCAATTTGATATCCTGCCTGAAAATTACGAGAATGTACGCTCGAGCAAGTGACGATTAGATCGCCAATGCCCGTAAGTCCAATAAATGTTTGCGGTTTTCCGCCAAAATGCGTTCCATACCGAATCATTTCCTGCAAGCCGCGAGTGATCAAAGCCGCGCGCGTATTATCTCCATACCCTAGACCAGCCAAGATCCCAGAAGCGATCGCCATGACATTTTTGATCGCAGCCCCTAATTCGCTTCCGATCTCGTCGTTTCCGGTATAGATCCGCATATAATGATTCGAAAACAGCTCCTGAACAGCTTTTGCATCCTCTTCCTTTAAAGAGATCGCATCGATCGAAGTGAGCTGCCGTAACACGACTTCTTCGGCATGACTAGGACCGATCAAAGAAACAACACTGGAAAGATGATCCTTCGAAATCGTTCGACGGATCACTTCAGACATTCTTTCATTTGTTCCAGGTTGAAAGCCTTTAGAAACGTTGACAATGATCGCTTTCTTTTCAAGAAGCGGATCGATCTGTTTACAGATAGGCTCGATCGCGATCGTTGGAACCGCCAAAACGATCATATCCGCATCCTTGACGCAGTGAATATCGTTTGTCGCTTTCAAGTCAGGATTTAGATCGACCCCTTTGAAATATTTCTCATTTCGATGATGCTCGTTGATATTTTCGATCTCATTTTGATCAACACCATAGAGCAGAACATCCTGATTATTATCCGCTAAAGTTTGGGCAAGCGCAGTTCCCCAACTTCCGCTCCCAATAACAACTATTTTCATATCTATCACTTTCTATTTTTTGCGCACCATGATATGCAATGGAGTTCCTACGAATCCGAACGCTTCTCTCAATTTATTTTCAAGATAACGCTTATACGAGAAATGGAACAATTCCGGATCATTGACAAAGAGCACGAAGGTTGGTGGTTCTACGGCCACTTGCGAAGAATATAAGATTTTAAGCTGTCTGCCGTTGTGAGGTTTTGGAGGATTCATCATTTGGGCGTCCAATATGACATCGTTCAAAACATTCGTAGCGATCCGCATCGTGCAGTAATCGTGGACCGTATCGATCAGAGGGATCAATTGATTGACTTTAGATCTCGTTTTGGCGGATACGAAAGCGATTGGCGCATAATCTAAATATTTAAAATGAGCCCGGATCTCTTTTGTGATCTTATTCATTGTTTTATCGTCTTTTTCGACCGTATCCCATTTATTGTAAACGATGATCACACCTTTTCCAGCTTCGTGAGCAAGACCTGCCACGTGCTTATCTTGTTCCCGGATCCCAAGTTCGCCATCGATCAAAACGAGAACGACATTCGCTCTCTCGATAGCGCTTTGGGCACGAAGGATCGAATACTTTTCAATATTCTCATAAATCTTTCCGCGCTTTCGGATACCCGCAGTATCAATGATCATATATTCTTTATCATTAAATTTAAAAGGAGTATCGATCGCATCTCTTGTCGTACCTTGTACATCGCTGACAATGACACGATCCTCTTTCAAGATCGCGTTCACAAGCGAGCTTTTTCCAACGTTTGGACGGCCAATGACACAAAACGAGGTAATCCCTTCGTAATCGGGGATCTTTTGATCTGGCATATCTTTAACCGCGATATCCATCAAATCACCCAAGCCTAAACCATGAGCTCCGCTGATCGGGATCGGATCGCCCAAGCCAAGCTCATAAAATTCATAAATATTCATGCGAAGCGATTCATTATCCGCTTTATTCACTGCCAGGATGATCGGTTTATTCGATTTCTTGAGTTTGCGCGCGATTGCCACATCATCGCTTGTGATCCCTTCTTTGGCAGAAACGATCATGACGATCACATTCGCTTCTTCGATCGCGATCTCGACTTGCATATTGATTTCTTCACTGAACGGCTGATCTTCGATTTGGATCCCGCCCGTATCGATCAATCGATACTGTAAAGTGAGCCAATCAAGGATCCCATAGATCCGATCGCGCGTTACTCCAGGCGTATCTTCCACGATACTCTTTCTTTGTCCGATCAAGCGATTGAAAATTGTCGATTTTCCAACATTAGGGCGTCCCACCAACGCAATAGTTCCACGTATCATTTTTATGCTCCTTTCCTAGAGCTTTTTATCCATTATCTCCTGAATCACCTCTACGACTTCATTGATCGTCATATCCGAAGTATCGAGCTGATAGGCGTCTTCACTGGCGCACAGCGGCGAAATCTCGCGATGCGAATCTTGGTAGTCGCGGGCTACGATATCTTGATATATCGTTTCATAATCGCATTCGATCCCCTTCATCATATATTCATCATATCGACGCTGCGCTCGTGCCTTTGGAGAAGCGGTCAAAAAGATCTTCACTTCCGCGTTTGGAAGAACAGTTGTTCCAATATCACGCCCATCGACGATATAATTTTTATCTTTAGTGATCTCTTGCTGCAAAGCGACCATCTTTTTCCGTACTTCAGGAAGCGAAGACACTTTCGAAGTGAAATTCGAGATCGCGTTTGTCCGGATCTTTTCCGAGACATCTTGGCCATTCAAAAAGACCTTCGATCCCTCGAAGCGGATCTTCAAAGTATTCAATACATGTTCAACGGCCTCGTGATCACGCAAGCTTACTCCATTTTCCTTTAAAGCAAGAGCGACACAGCGATACATAGCCCCTGTATCGAGATGAATCATTTGATTGTCTTGCGCAAGACGATCAGAAACGCTGCTTTTTCCTACACCGCTGGGGCCATCGATCGCAACATTGATCTTATGCATTAAAGAACTCCCATGCCTCGAATAAAGTAGAATGTCATGAAGATCGAGACGATCAACAAGACGATCAAGACGATCAAGACGATATTCATGATCGTATTCGATTTTTTCGATGTCTTCTCTGGAAGATCATTCTCAAAATCCTCCGCTCGCATCCGCATTTTGGCGCTAGGCATTTCGTCCTCAACGATCGCTTTTTCTTTCTTGGCCGGACGAGAAGATTTCTTTTTCTTTTTAGAATTTGTTTTTCTTGGTTTTTGAACGACTGGTTCCTCATTGAATTCTTCAACAGTATGCTGTTTTGTCGTCAAGACAGTCAGCTGATCGGTATCCGCTTTGTCATCCGCCAAAATATCGTTGCTCGAAAGAACGATACGCTCCGTGGCTGGTTCTTTTTCTTCTGGTTCGATCTTGACGCTTTCCAGTTCGACTTCTTTTACCCGAACGGGATTGATACGAGTCAGCTTTTGATTCGAAGGCATCAAAGAAGCCATCGCGGCTTCGTCTTTCAAGCCTTTTGGAAGCTTCATCGTCGTTCCGCCTTCATCCTCGTCATCATCTTCCATTTCCACGAAATGCGCGGTACGCTTTTGAGATCCTTGCGGCTGGTCTAGCTGACGAAGGATGTTAATTTGCGTATCGTCTGTGATTCGGGTTCCGTTATCAATATTATATTGTTTCACTTCGCCAAGAAGCTCATCCATGACCGGACTTGTTTGAAATTCGTTGGATTTGCTCGAAAGCGCGTTTTCTTCTTCGTGCGAATGAAGCGGTTTATTTGCATGCGATAATGAATGGTTTTGGACCCTTGAGAGTCTAGGACGTACCGGAGCGCTTTGTGCAGCAGTTGTTTCTTCATCCAGTTGGTCTCTCAACGGTTGATATTTTTTGGTTCTTGATAATTGAGCCATAATGACCTCCCTTAAGTAATCTTTACTATTATACACGAATAAAATTTAGAGTTAAAGTTGACGAAAAGAAAAAGATGCAGGAGGACTGCATCTGAATTGTTATTATTTTGCGCGTCCAGAATACTTTCCATCACTCGTATTGATGACGATCATTTCGCCCTCTTCGATGAATAATGGAACTCGTACTTCTAAACCAGTTTCAAGCGTAGCGTTTTTAGAAGCGTTCGTAGCCGTGTCCCCTTTGACCGCTGGTTCGCATTCAGTCACCTGCAAAACGGCTTTATCTGGCAAAGAAATACCAATGATCTCGCCATCATAGCTCGAAATATTGACATTATCGTTTGCTTTTACGAATTTGCGTTCCCATTCTAGACGATCCATCGGGATCTCGACTTGTTCATACGTTTCGTTGTCCATGAACACCATCGCATCATCCGTATCGTACAAATACTGCATTTCTTTTTTCTCGATCATTGCAGGCTCGACCTTTTCGCCCCCGCCCCAAGAAAGCTCAACGTTGCTTCCTGTACGCAAATTACGCACTTTCGCTTTTACGACCATGGCCGAACGTGCTGTTTTATTTTGTGAAATATCCAATACGACATAAATATCGCCATCTACATTGATCGTTTGACCTGGTTTTAAATCATTCGAGTTAATCATTCTCTAATCTCCTTTAAGTACATTATAAATGTAGTGAATTGTCTTTCATTTGTCAACTCAAGAAAAAAAGCACCGCAGTGCTTTCTTTCTGTATCGAAAGGAATCGATATGAATAAATAAACTCACATACTTAAGGAAGGATGTATGTATGTGAGAGGTTGAGACTGAGCCTTTTCTCAACTTTATCCGCCTCTATAATACAACTTCCCTCTTTAGATGTAAACCCTTACAATTGTCAAAAAACAAAAAAAGCATGTTCCAACATCAAGAACATGCTTTCGAGATGAAATTATGAATTCGAACGAGCCTTGATATAGGCGTCGATCGATTGAGCGCCTTTCTTGCCAGCTCCCATTGCAGAAATCACAGTCGCAGCGCCAGTCACCGCGTCTCCTCCTGCATAGATCCCTTCACGACTCGTCATTTCTTGGTCATCGACGATCAAACATCCACGACGATTGACCTCGAGTCCTTGAGTAGTATGACGAATGAGCGGATTTGGAGAAGTTCCGATCGCCATGATCATACAATCCGCATCGATCAAAAAATTACTGTTGGCAATCTCGATCGGTCTTCTTCGACCAGAAGCATCCGGTTCTCCAAGTTCCATACGAACGCATTCTACTTGTTTGACCCAGCCTTCCTCGTCACCGATCACTTGAACTGGGTTGCATAATAAATCAAAAATAATGCCTTCCTCCATTGCGTGCTCGACTTCTTCTTTTCTTGCCGGAAGCTCTTCAAGAGAACGACGATACACGATATGGACTTCCGAACCGAGACGACGGGCGCATCGAGCCGCATCCATCGCCACATTTCCCCCGCCGATCACGACTGTTCTTTTTGGATTTTGGATCGGCGTCGGCGAACCTGGAACATACGCTTTCATCAAATTGATCCGTGTCAAAAATTCATTAGCCGAATACACGCCCTTTAAATTCTCGCCAGGCATATTCATAAAGTTCGGCAGGCCTGCCCCTGAACCAATAAAAATCGCTTCAAAGCCATCATCGATCAAAGAATCGATCGTATCGCTTCTTCCCACCACAAAATTTGTCACGATATCGACACCAAGTTCTTCAAGGTGTTTGATCTCGGCTTGAACGATCTCTTTAGGAAGACGAAATTCTGGAATTCCATACATTAAAACGCCCCCAGCGACATGCAGTGCTTCAAAAACAGTCACTTCATAGCCCATTTTGGCAAGATCGCCAGCAGCCGTTAAACCAGCAGGCCCAGCACCTACGACAGCGACCTTATGACCATTGGAAATAGGACGCTCTAAAGGCGCGTCATTTTCTTTTCGATGCGTATCCGCCACGAAGCGCTCTAAACGTCCGATCGCGACCGCTTCTGTCTTGATGCCCCGAACACAATATTTTTCACATTGGCTCTCTTGAGGACATACACGTCCGCAAACCGCAGGCAAAGAAGAAGTTAAGGAGATAATACGATACGCTTCCTCAAGATCCCCTTCTTTGACTTGTTGGATGAAATCAGGAATATTGACATTGACCGGACATCCTTGCACACATGGCTTGTGAGCGCAATGAAGACAGCGTTCTGCTTCTTCTTTCGCCATTTCTGGTGTATACCCGATCGCGACTTCTTCGAAGTTCTGGATCCGCACCTCTGGTTCTTGAACGGGCATCTCGACTTTTTTTGGAGACATATTTGGCATATTAATGAACCTCCTGATTCAAAAGATTACAAAATTCATCACGTTCATGCTTCTCGAAAGAGGCATACGCGCGATTCCGAGACATCGCTTCGTCAAAATCAACAAGATGACCATCAAAATCAGGACCATCGACACAAGCGAACTTGATTTCATCGCCTACCTTCAAGCGACAGCCTCCGCACATGCCTGTTCCATCGATCATGATCGGATTCATTGAAACAACGGTAGGAATGTTGTACTTTTTTGTGACTTCGCAAACAAACTTCATCATGATCACAGGACCGATCGCGATCACTTTGTCAAATTGAACCCCATTTTGGATCAACTCTTCCAGCTTGTTGGTCACAAGACCTTTTTCCCCAACACTTCCATCATCCGACATTAAATAATAGTGATCGGATACTTCTTTGAACTCGTCTTCCAAGATCACGAGATCTTGGTTTCTAAAACCGACGATCGTGCTCACTTCACTGCCCGCATGATGGAACGCTTTCGCGGTCGGATAGGCAATGGCACATCCGACTCCGCCACCAATCACACAAACTCTCTCGCCTTCGATCTCGCTAGGCTGACCAAGTGGTCCTACAAAATCTTGAAGAGCTTCGCCTTCTTGTTTTTGATTTAAAGCCATCGTCGTTTTTCCAACGATTTGGTAAATGATACTCACTTCTCCAGTTTCAGGATCGGCATCCGCGATCGTAAGAGGGATCCTTTCCCCTTGCTCATCGACACGAAGAATGATGAATTGGCCTGCTTTCGCTCTTTTAGCGACATTGGGAGCTTGAATCACCATTTTTGTGACTGTAGGATTCAAGATCTCTTTTTTTAAAATTGTATACATCAAGTCACCTCTCTTTTTTGTGTTACCAAATCATTATACTGAAAATTGTTTCATCGGTCTATAGTAAAAGTTTCAAGAAAAAAAGAGCGTTTACACGCTCTAAAAGAAATCGCATACATCGAAATTTTTCATTTCTGGTGGATTCTTTATTCCTGTATTATAGTTGCGATCCCCTAAAAACTCTAAAAACTCCTCTTTGTTTTTCGGATCTTGCACCGCTTTTAGAAAGAGAGCGATCGCATCCAAAGCTTTCTTCATCGCTTCCTCATACAAATCAAAAAAAGATTTTGTATAAACTAAAGAAGCATCGCAAGGATGACTCCAAGCTCTATGCAGCAGATTGCACACATCATAATTATCTTCCGGAACATTTGGAACGATCAGACCACTAGCCATATTCTTTTTCCGAAGCCCCTTTTCTATCTTTTTCAGTGAACTCAACTTATGGCCGCTAGGATCATATTCCGCCTTTTGAATAAAATGCCAATTGTCGAGTGTTTCTTTGATCATATGGGGTTCGATTTTTGTATTGAAGATCGAGGTGATCGCAGGAATATAGACTCTAGCGATCGCTCTAGATTCTGACAAGGAACAATTCGCGATCGCAGGCGTATAAAAATCCTTGATCGTGGTGTTTTTCTTGACTTTCAATATGATCGAATCCAGCACCGATTCCATGCGGTGGTGGTTGAAATTGTTTTGAAGATGTCCTTTCCCTGTTCGGTAATAAACATAAGGATGTACTGTCGAATCCAATGCCCAATGACATAAATGACCACAAACATAAGCCATCATATCGAGCTTGATGCTTGGATCGCTTTCTTTCGAGATCGAATCGAGAGCGCTTGCATAAAAGGCGTTGACATTTCCTTTATGAAGCTTGCCTCCGATCGCTCGGAGCACATTTTCCTGCTCACGGTTCGAGAATAAAGCTTTTGGCTCAAGACCAGAAAAAAAGAGAAAATCGGGACCATTGCTTCCGATCGTGTAAAGATGCTCTCGCTCATTCAGCCATTTTGCGTCCAAGCTATTTAATAGCTCCTGAGCAAATAAAGAATGCGTAATAATATTTGGCATGATCAATCCTCGCTTTTCATGATTTGTTTTTGATATTGTTCAAGTTGATGCTGCAGGCCATGAAAAATGACATATTCAGCATAAGTGTCCATCATACAATAGACCCGGATCGCATGTTGGATATCCGCCTGTTCGCTCGCGCTGCTTTTTTCATAATTTCGATACGCATATACAGCGCTCATCCCGTTTTGAATATCGAGATCCTCATACGTATAATCAGCACGAAAAACAGGAAGCAAATTTTTCAAAGAATAATGTCCACGCATGCGGCTGTCGTAGTAGATCCCTTGCTCAAAAGGCTTGCTCAGATCGATCATCCGCTCGCAGATCGCCATCAGATCCTTTTCGTACTCAGGAAATTGTTCGCTCAACTGGATCAGTCGCAGCTTCTCAGCACCATCCATATTGTAGACTAAAATCGTTCCTTCTTTTGGAACATTTTCGATCAACGATTCGATAAAATCTTTGCGGCAATCTCCTGTTCCAAAAAAATCAACATGTCCTAACGTTCCGTTTTTTCTTTCAATATGCAAAGAATATTGAAAACACAAGACATCGAAAGGATGCATATTTTGGTAAGGAGGGATCGGAAAAGTGTCCCATTCAAAATCTAGATACGAAATCGGATACTCGATCTTCGACAACCATGTTTGCAGCGCCAATCCATCGATGAACGTCCGATTCATTTTCGAAGCCATATATTGAGCGTATTGAAGAGGAAAGCCCTCCAGCAAGGAAGGGTCGAGCTCCTTGATTTGCGTGACTCCCCTTTCATAAGCCTCTAGCTTGTTTTGCGAAGTCGACAAAAACAAGATCGAATCGTTCGGCTCCTTTTCTTCTTCTTGAAAGCATAAATCATAATACGAGCACTTTCTTCCTTGGGTGCAGATGCGCGAATGAACGACGCTAGGCGCCGAAGAGGAAAAAAGCGTGTCAAGAAGGTCGATCTCAAGATCTAGATCGACTTCGATCTGATCGATAAGCTCTAAGATCGGCTTGCTTGGCTTGTTGCGCCGATTGAATAAATGATCGCTCAAAACAAAGAGTTCATTCAGATCGAGCGCATCCTTCCGGCAATACTCTTTATTCAAGGATAACGCTTTGATCGCTTTGATCTTCAAACCCGCTTCTTCTAAAATAAGCGTATCGATCTTGATCCTGAGTGCTTCGCTCTCTTTTGGATTCGCGCTTAAAAAAGGATAGATCAAAACAATTCCATCTTCTTCTTGGATCAAGACAGGGATCTTCGTTCTTAGTTCTTTGTAGGAGAACCGGGCGTTCTTGAGGACTTTATGCTTGGCAAGAAGTTGAAAAGTCTTCTCATTCGAATCTCCTACCTTTCCCGAACCAACATCCTCTATATTTAAATAAGCGCTCCATAAGTGGGAATACGGCGTTTTAAGATGATAAAAAGGTTCATGTTCGATTTTTTCGTATCGACAATTATAAGCAAAACGTTCACAACGTTTTGCGTGGATCAAGTCGCTGACATGCAGCATAGATATCACCTACTTTATTTGATCGTTCTTATTATTATAGCATAGAAGCTCTTTGAGCTGAGCACGAAAGGAATCGACAAGCTCTTTTGGAGCCACAAGATGAACGCTTCCTCGCATCGCAAAGATTCGGTTCAAAAGCTGACGCGTGCTTGGGGTTTTAAAAGAATAAAACAATTGAGACGGCGTCTCTTGGACGATCTGCATCTCTTCTCCCCAATATTCTTCTAAAAAAAAGCGGATCGAATCGCGATTGATCGCTAGCGTGACAAGAGCCTCTTCTTCTTCGCCCACCTCTTTATGATAAGGAACGTCATCCCTAGCTAAAAAATGAGTCGCAAGCAAAGCACATGAAAGCCACCTTTTATCTGAAAAGCGGAAATAACGATAATCGTCCTTTTCCCGATCATAAGCCAGCACATAATTCTTTTCCCGCTGATTGATCAGCGCGTAAGGTTCGATCGTTCTCGTTTTAGGAAACGAATCTTTCCGTCCTTGATAAACGATCTCGACGAGTTTCTTTTGTTCGATCGCTTCCTCGATGATCTTGACATGCGTTTGCTGAAAAAGAGAAAGAGGAAGGCGATGATCCGATTTGTAAAACGAGTTCTGTTGCGAATCGATCCGGTCTTGATTCGCGATCTTGATAAAAGCGTTCGTATACTCTTTTCCGTACGCGAATTCTGGATGCGCTTTTAAAAACCGTTCCGCTTGTTCAAGAGCTTTCCTTTCTTCGACACTGAGGGCAAGCGAAGGAAGAAATGTCGATTCTTTTAAGGAATATCCACCATATCTTCCCGTTTTGTGTTCGATTTGATAGCCCGCGGTTTCCAGTTCCTCTTTAAAAGCGCGGATATTTCGAGGTTTTGTATCAAGAAAATCGGCCAATTCATCGATCTTAACACGAGAATGGCTCGCCAAATACATCAACATCCGGATACATAGTGCGCTCCTATTCATCGAATACGCCTTCTTTTTTATCTTTGATCTCGATTCGCTTGCTCGCGTCCTCCTTGATCAATTGATAGAGACACGAAAAGATCGGAATAAAAAACACCATTCCTAAAATACCCGCGACATTCGCCCCTAGAGTCACAGCGATCATCACATAAATAGGTGGGATGCCTACCGATTTCCCTACGACATTTGGATAAATAAAATTCCCTTCCACTTGCTGGATGCAGATAAATAAAATAATGAAGTATAGTCCTTCGATCGGGGTATCAACAGCGATCAGCAGAGCGGCGATGATCGCGGCCGCCAAAGCGCCAAACATTGGAATGAGCGCGCCGATCCCTACAAGAATCCCAGCCAAAAACGCGAAAGGGATCTGGAATAGCGAAGCGAAAAACATTACGAGCGTCGCTAAAATAATGCATTCGGTACAAGTCCCACCAATATAGGAAGTGAACGTATTGCGGATCAAGCTCAAGATATGGACTGTTTTCGCATAACGCTTATTCGAAAGATACGCGCGCATTAAATAAAAGCCCTCTTTGACGACCGTTTGCTTATTGAACAAGACGATCACAGCGAACATGATCGAAACAAGAGTAGAAAAAAGCAGACTGAACGTGTTGGTCAGAACAGAATAGACATTTCCGATAATATCGTTCGCGCTTCCCGAAATCACCCACGAAAACAAACTTTCGAGCACTTGCGATATATTCCCTGGATCGGCGTTGATCGTGCGCAGCCATTGATGGACATAAGGGATCGGTTTTGACGCATAATAAGCCCAATGATAGATATTATGGATCGTTTGCGGCATAAGGGAAAGCAGCGTTTGAAAAGAAGAGATCACTCTAGGCATGATCAAAAATAAAAACAAAGCCAACAAGAGCACGAACACCATGATCGACAATATATTGGCGATAAAGCGGATCACTTTGTTTTCCGACCGATGGGATATAAGAGAATAAAAATTGATCAAATTATTAGCGATCGTATTCCAAATAAAAGCGATCGCTCCTCCGATAATAAAAGGCATGCATATATTGACGATGATCGAAACGATCCATAAAATCTTTTCAAAATAGAGAACGAGCATGAATAACCCGACCGCGAACAAAAGCAGTCTTCGGTATAAGTTTTCTTTTTCTTTCAATGTTTTAGGTATATGGAACATGGAAGCCTCCAATCATTTCTTCTTATTCTATCATATCGCAGAAATGGAAATGAAAAAGTTCTGAAAACTTTTTGACAGACAAATAGTGAACCTCTAAAATGTTTTCATAGGTAGGTATAGAATATGAATACAAAATACATCTTCGTAACTGGAGGCGTCGTCTCTGGTCTTGGAAAAGGGATCAGCGCCGCTTCTTTAGGCCGCCTTTTAAAAGCAAGAGGCTATAAGGTGACTTCGCAAAAGCTCGATCCATATATCAATGTCGATCCTGGCACGATGTCTCCTTATCAACATGGTGAAGTGTTCGTGACCGACGATGGATTGGAAGCCGATCTTGATTTAGGCCACTATGAACGGTTTATCGATGAAAATCTGCATACATATTCCAACTTAACGACTGGAAAAGTCTATTGGAATGTAATCAATAAAGAACGTGAAGGCAAATATTTAGGTGAAACAGTTCAAGTCATTCCGCATGTGACCAACGAGATCCGTAATTTCGTCATCCAAGCTGGAAAACACGCGCAAGCGGATGTCGTCATCACCGAGATCGGAGGAACGACTGGCGATATGGAATCCTTGCCTTTTCTAGAATCGATCCGACAAGTTCCCCTTGAAGTCGGCCGAAACAATTGTTTGTTTTTGCATGTGACATATATCCCTTATATTTCAGGAAGCAAGGAATACAAATCAAAACCAACCCAGCATTCTGTCAAAGAGCTGCAATCGCATGGGATCAATCCAGATATGATCATCGCGCGCTGCGATGAGAAGATCCCGCAATCTGTTCTCGATAAGATCTCTTTATTTTGTAACGTTGAAAAAGACTGTGTGATCGAAAACACGACTCTCGATTCATTATACGAAGTTCCTTTGATGCTCGAAGAACAAAGAATGGCGGATATCGTTTGCGAAAAACTCGATCTAGAAGTCCGTAAACCTGATCTTGAGAATTGGAAAAACATGGTCGAGCATATCCACAACTCGAAAGAAAGCGTCACGATCGCATTAGTGGGAAAATATGTGCAACTTCACGATGCCTATCTCTCCGTTTCGGAAGCGCTCTATCACGCTGGATTCCAATTCGAGACCAAAGTCGATATTTGCTGGGTCGATTCTGAAACATTGGAAGACCAAGATCTCGATGTCGTATTTGAAGGAGTCGATGGCATTATCTTGCCTGGCGGCTTTGGAGGCCGCGGCGTCGAAGGAATGATCAAGGTCGCCAACTACGCCAAACACCATCAGATCCCTTATTTAGGGATTTGTTTAGGGATGCAGATCGCGGCGATCGCCTTTGCCAGGGATGCGCTTGGCTATGCAGATGCGAACAGTTATGAATTCGATCCAAAAAGCACGCATACGATCATCGATTTTATGGAAGACCAAAGCGATACGATCAAAAAAGGCGGAACGATGCGCTTAGGCGCCTATCCGTGCGCGATCCATCCAAATTCTATGCTTTCCAAATACTACGAGAAAGACTTGATCGAAGAAAGACATCGTCATCGTTATGAATTCAACAATTTATACCGCGCTGAATTTGAGCAAAATGGAATGATGATCACCGGTAATTCTCCAGACAAGCAGCTCGTAGAAGCGATCGAATATAAAGATCATCCATTTTATGTAGGTGTGCAATACCATCCTGAATTCAAATCGCGACCAAACCGCGCTCACCCATTATTCGTCGGTTTGATCGAAAACAGCATTCAATATAAAAAAGAAAAAGAAAACGCCGATCAATAAAAAGAAGAAAGGAAATTTTGGCAATGAAAACTGTGGATGAATATTTTGCGTGCAACGTCTTCTCGAAACACGAAATGCAGAAGTATTTACCAAATTCTGTCTTTAAAAAGCTTAATCAAGTCATGGAATATGGAGAGCCTCTTCCTGCCGAGATCGCCGATGTGGTCGCCAACGCGATGAAAGACTGGGCGATGGAAAAAGGCGCCACCCATTATACCCATTGGTTTCAGCCAATGACAGGGATCACCGCTGAAAAACATGACGCCTTCATCAATCCGACAGGAGAAAATTCGATCCTTTCTGATTTTCGCGGAAAAGAACTGATCAAAGGCGAACCGGACGCTTCCTCCTTCCCTTCCGGGGGTCTTCGCGCGACATTTGAAGCGAGAGGATATACGGCATGGGATCCGACGAGCTACGCGTTTGTCAAAGATAAAACATTGTATATCCCGACTTTATTCTGTTCTTACGATGGAAGCGCGTTGGATAAAAAAACACCTCTTCTCCGCTCGATCGAGGCCCTCAATGATTCCGCGATCCGCTTATTCGATTTAATGGGCTATAACGTCAAGAAGATCAACATCACAGTCGGCCCAGAACAAGAGTATTTCCTGATCGATGAAAAGATGTATAAGCAACGGATCGATCTAATGGTGACAGGACGTACGCTCTTTGGCTGCGCGCCAGTTAAAGGACAAGAACTCGACGACCATTATTTCGGCAATATTGATGAAAGAGTCAAAGCGTTCATGGAAGAAGTCGATGAGGAATTATGGAAGCTAGGCGTATTCGCTAAAACCGAACATAAGGAAGTCGCTCCTTGTCAATTCGAGATCGCTCCTGTCTATACGTCTACGAATTTAGCCAACGACCAAAACCAGCTAACGATGGAAGTGCTTCAAAAATGTGCGAAGCATCATGGTTTTGTTTGCCTGCTTCATGAAAAACCTTTTGATGGGATCAACGGAAGCGGCAAGCACAACAACTGGTCGTTCTCGACCGATGAGGGTGAAAACATGCTAGAACCTGGCGATTCGCCACAAGATAACATCCGCTTTTTAACGGTCCTTACTGCGATCATCAAAGCGGTCGACGAATATCAAGACCTTCTTCGTATTTCTGTGGCGAGCGCTGGCAACGATCACCGCTTAGGAGGCAATGAAGCTCCGCCAGCGATCATTTCGATCTACTTAGGCGAAGAGCTCACAGCGATCTTGAAGGCGATCGAAGAAGGCAGCGAATATGTGGATCAGATCGATAAGAAATTGGAGCTCGGTCTTCAAGTGCTCCCTAGCTTAGCTAAAGACTCGACGGACCGCAACCGCACCTCTCCATTCGCTTTTACGGGAAATAAGTTCGAGTTTCGGATGCTTGGCTCGAATTTGAACATATCGTGCCCGAATACGATCTTGAATACCATCGTAGCGGAAGAATTCGATCAGTTTTCAACCGAGCTGGAGTGCTATCCAGAACACAAAAGAACGGAAGCGCTGATCCAGATCATTCGACGGACTTTAAAAGAACACAATCGGATTTGTTTTTCTGGAAACGGATACAGCGATTCTTGGAAAGAGGAAGCTAAGCGGCGCGGCCTTCTTGAATTAAAAAGCACAGCGGATGCTCTGCCTCACTATACAGATCCAAAAAATCTTTCTCTTTTTGAAAAACATAATGTCTATTCTCCGCAAGAGCTTTATGCAAGAGAGAATATCTTGCTGTTGAACTATTATCAAGTGATCATCATCGAAGCCAAGACCATGGTTTACATGCTTCGAAAAGAAATATTGCCGGCGATCTTTGATTACGAGGCGAAACTTGCTCAAATCATCCAAACAAAAAAGGCATGCGGCATCCAAGCGCCTATGGAAGAAAAGATCCTGAAACAGATCAACGAACCGCTTGAGATCGTTTCCGAACACGTCGGAACACTTGAACGATTGATCGAGACCCCACTAGAAAATGAAAAAATCATGGCTCGCTTCGCTTGCGATGAACTGCTTCCGCTCATGGAGACGATCCGTAGGCTGACGGATCTGATCGAAAAGAATGTAAGCAAATCGGATTGGCCACTTCCGGATTATAATGATATGCTTTTTAAGTCTTTTTGAGTTAAATATTTGTATTCATCTATTTTTATAGTACAATAGGTGCGTAGGAGGTAATGAGAATGAATAAGAAACTCATTTTAGGCACGTTGTCTTTGTTCTTGTTGGCAGGATGCGCAAGTAACGATACAAAAAAAGAAGAAACAACAGATGAATCTGTAAACACAACTACAGATGAAGCTGGTGGAGCACAATCCTCTGCAGAAGTAACAGATGCAGATGGTAATGTTACAAAAGCGGATATCGAAAAAGAAAACGGAAAGATCACTTCGATCACGATCGACCAGATCAAAGACGGTTCTTCTAAAAAAGAACTTGGCGATGACTATAAAATGAAAGAAGCTTCTAGCATCGGTAAAGAATGGTATGAACAAGTAAAATATCTTGAACAATTCATCATCGACAACGGTGTTGACGCAGTTAAATTGGACAAAGATGGTTATGCAGAAGATGAAGATCTAAAATCTGGATGCACGATCAATTTGACTGACATCATGGAAGCTGTCAAAGAAGCAGACGCGAAATAAATTTACAATGAACGAGGCTGAGAAATCAGCCTTTTTTTTATGAGCATCAACATTGAAATTCGTTCAACTCCGTTTAGAATTAGGGTTATAGGAGGCTTACACCATGAACAAAAAATTAACTTTAACCGCTCTCTCCTTACTTTTATTGGCGGGCTGCGCAAATTCAAGCACAGAAACCCCAAAAGACGATAGTGCCAAAGAGGACAAAACAACGGAAACAACAACGGAAAAGAAAGAGCTTAAAGGCACTGCTGTCTATGATAATGGAGGAACTGTCAACGCTACGATCGTTAAAGATGGCGATCAGCTTTCGGATGTGATGATGGAATTCGTCGATCAAGATGGAAACGCGATCACTGAACTCGAACAGCTCTATGGACCAGACAAAGACACACAAATGAGCATCGATACAGATTGGCTTGATCAAGTCGAATATGTAGAAAACTTCATCAAGGAAAACGGTGTTGATGCCGTTACAGTTGACGAAAACGGAAAACCAACCAATCCAGAGTTGAAAGATGTCGTAGATCTTGATATCCGACCAATGCTCGCAGCAACACAAGATGCGATCGGTTCTGAAAAAGACGACTAGATTCTATATATTTTGTGAAAAAGAGGACCACCTTCATAATGGATCCTCTTTTTTTCGTAAAAAAAGACTCCCTATAAGAGAGTCTTGATGAAATATTATGGTTTACGAACGTGAACGAACCCGATCAAAGGTTTATCGCATTCCACCGATGCAATCACGGTTTGGTTTCCATTCCAACCGCCATGAACGACTTGTCCATCTCCAATATAAAGTCCAACATGACCCGAATAGACGACAATGTCTCCAGGAACTGGATCATTAGTCAAATCACCAAGCGATAAATACTCTTCTGGCCAACCGTGGAAATTGATCCCAACCGCTTTTAAAGCGTTTGTCACAAGCATCGTGCAATCTTGATAAACCCCAAGCTGCGCTTTGGCCGCTTGCGCGATGCGATCATAAAAGTCGTCTTTTTCAACATCGACTTGGATTGTTTTTTGAGTTATGTTCCCGCTGGCATCTTTTGCTTGCACATTCAGAGTATAGATTCCAGGGATAGCGTAGTTGACTTCCCCATCGATTTGAACATCGACGTCTCCAGAATTATCCGTTGCTTCGATCAAAGAATCGATATTGATTTCTTGGTTTTCTTGTGTCTTTAGCGTTTCAGGAACTGTGAGCTCTGGAGTTTGCTCATCTTTGATCTCGATCAATGCTTTTTTGATGTTGACGATATCTTCATTTTGGGCAAGCGGTTTCGCGCTCGCTGGCAAGAGCGGCGAGAGTTCTTTCTTTTTCGTTGTCATCGCCATCTTTACCATTTGGAATCCTTCTTGCTCTAGATCGACACCATTGACATCGATGATGATTGAATCCGATACAAATTGGATTCCTTTTTCCGTTTCTTTCTTTTCAAATTGTTCAATATCTTTGTTAAAGGCTTCGCTGACCACAGCATGAAGCGAGTTTTCATTATTTAATTCAACTTTATAATATTCCATCGCTTTTCCGATCCCGAGGCCGTCTTGTTTCTCAGCAGCCATGACAGGTGTGAAAAGTTGAAGGGACATGAGTAATGCAGTGGCCAATCCTACTTTTGAAATATTTTTCATCCTTAGATTTCCTCCTGTTTTTTAGTCCGAATTCGTACTTCGAATTCACAAGTCCAAACTTTACAGGAAGGATCTCAGTTTGTAAAGCATATCCCTTGATTTTACAAACTTTATGTGCATTTCACATTTATATCAGTTATATTTTTATAGAAATTAAAAAAAGAGGGGAATCCCTCATTAATAAGTACAAATGCAATTAAAAAAGCAAAACTTTTGCGGATTGCGATCCCAAATGCACTGTATTTTCGATCTTCTCTTTTTCATTGCTGAGAAGCTCTTCCATATTTTGATCGACATTGACAGGAAGATCGACCGGATTTTCATCCAAGTTGATACAGCACCAAATCGTCTCCTCGGCATTCTTTCTTTGATAGATACACGCGGTATTCGTCAAGGCGATCTGGGAATAATCGCCATCGATCAAAGCCGAATGATCATGATGGATCTCGATCAGTTTTTGGATACGGTCTGTCAAAGCGTTCCATTTCAACGACTCGATATTTGGACGAATGTCCCGATCCATATTGCCTTTTTTCCCTTCGATTCCCCATTCGCTTCCATAATACAGGCAAGGAATACCCGGCATCGTAAAGAGCATCGTATAAATCAGCGGCAAATTGGCCTTTACATCTAAGATCGAAGCAATCCGCTCAACATCATGGTTATCGACAAAATTGAATAAATGCTTTCCTTTATAAAGGCACCATTGCTCATTGCCGAATTGCCGATTGAACGAGTATAGGATCTCAAAGAAGTTTCGAGTGTTGAAGCTCGAATACAATCCCTTATAGCACTCGTAATTCGTACAAGAATCGAGCATTTGTTCGTTGACCCATTGGTTATAATCGCCATGCAGCGTTTCTCCTAACAAGAAGAAATCCGGTTTCAAGCTTTTCGCGAACGTATGCAGTTCTTTTAGAAAATCTGGATCCAAACAATACGCCACATCCAAGCGCAGACCATCGATATCGAATGTATCGACCCAGAACTTGACGACATCGAACAAATAGTTTTTGACCTCTGGATTTTTTAGATTCAACTTGACAAGATTGGAATTCCCCTCCCAATCTAAATAAGATAAATGATCGTCATAGCTGTTGTTTTGATTCATGTCAATGTGAAACCAGTTCAAGTATTTTGAGGCTTCCCTATTCTTGAGCACATCTAAAAAAGGAGGAAACTCTCTTCCTACATGATTGAACACACTATCGAGAATGACGCGCATCCCCTTCTTGTGACATAGCGATACGTAGTGGCTCAAATCTGCGTTGTCCCCTAGACGAGGATCGACTTTTTTATAATCGATCGTATCATACCCATGCGATGTTGAATCAAAGACAGGATTCAAAAGAATGCAATCGATCCCTAGCTTTTTTAAATTGGGGATCCACTCCTCCAATTGTAGAAGACGATGCACTTCTTGATGATCATTTTCATAGGGAGCGCCTGTAGCCCCTAATGGATAAATTTGATAAAAAACACTTTTGTTGTACCATGGTTCATTCATTTTTTGATTCCTCCGATCGTTTTGGAATATGAGCTGAGATCTCGTCAAACATTTTTTCTGTCTCTGTAGCGCTCTTTTCGTTATAAAGGATCGTTTTATCCTTGGTCTTCAAAACGATAAAGTTCGGATTGGAAATATAATAAAAAACATCACATTTTCCATAGCCTATAACTTTTGTATGCCCACATACATAGTTTTTATATTCAAGACCATCGAGTTTACCGCTTCTTCGAATCTCTCCATTTCGAATATAATCGATCGAGCGTATATTGGAATATGGAATCTGATCATAGATCAAACCGTCGAACTCCACAAAATAATCATTGCAGACTACAGCGGCAGGCTCCATACGATTTGAAACGAGAGAAGCGATGATCATAAAGAACAAAAAGCCAAACATAAAGCTATAAACGATGACCCAGCTCAATTTTTTCATATTATGATTCTAGCATTGTCGATCGCGCGATTCGAGAAACAAGCTTAAAAAAAGGACCAAGTGGTCCCTAGTTTGCGCTTTTGATCAGATCGGCAAATTCAATATCGATCACCTTCGATAGATCGTTGGCGTTTGCCTCGATTTGTAGACCGATCTTTCCTCCTGAAAAAAAGATCGTGTCATAAAGCATCGCGTCCTCTTGGATCCATGTCTTGAAGACTTTCTTCATTCCTAAAGGCGAACATCCTCCACGAATATATCCGGTGGTCTTCGTAAGATCTTTAAGAGGGAGCATTTCGATATGTTTGAGATGTGCTGCCTTGGCGCATTTTTTTAGATCCAGCTCTTGATCGACCGGGATCATGAAAACATAATTGTCTTTATCGCTTCCCGTACATACTAATGTTTTATAGACACGTTCTACAGGTTCTCCGATCGTTTGCGCAACATGGATCCCATCGACTGGATCGTCTTTACGATGCTCGTATTCATGCTCTATATAAGGGATCTTGTTGGATTCTAGTATTCGCATCGCGTTCGTTTTTTGTTTTTTCATGCATTCGCTTCCTTTTTTAATTCGAGTTTCGCTAGGATCGTATGCGCGATCTGCAACTTTGAAACGCCTTGATCCATTGCGCATTTTTCCATATAATGATGTGCCTTATCTTCGTTCCAATGAAAATAGTGCATCAATTCCATCTTGCAGCGATCGATGATCTTGATATCTTTCAACTTTTTCTGTGCAAGGAAAAGCTTTCGTTCTAACGTTTTTGTCTTTTCGCTGAATTGTTCCACCATCGAGACGACTTGGCTCATTGTCGATCGAGAAATCGGGAACGAGAATACGAAAACGCGTGCATCCCGCATTTGATAGGCAACTTGATCATAGATCGTCGCTTTAACAAACAAAAGGACCATCGTATTGTAGACCATCGCGATCTCTTTAGCTTGCTGTACTTGAAGCAATCCCTGGATCCAAATGAGATCGAAATGCTCAGAAGCTAGCTTGTGTTTAGCTTCGACAACACTTTCATAGATCGTCAATGGCGCATAGATCGAAGAGGGAAAAAGCTCTTTATACGGAGCCTTCTCTTTGATCTTTCCGATGATCATGACTTTTTTCTTTTCTTTCATACCGATTATCGATACAGCTCGATCAATTCGCGAGGCACGATGGAAAGGAGCCATTGATCGTTGATCGCGCAAGCATACGCCTCTTCCTTGTTTTTAGGAAGCCGTTGGATCGTCCCAAGATCACAAGTCGCCCCAAGCGGCCTTTCCAAGACGAGATCTTGAGCGATCCCATCCATACCGGCCTTGATCAATAATGAAAAGCATAAATATGGATTGCATTGCGGATCCGGAGAGCGGAGCTCAAAGATATGTTTGTTTTTCGGATCGATATGAATGAGCTCATATGGAAACTCGTAAGACCATGTGATATGGTCAGGCGCTTTCTCTTTGCCAAAACGCGCATAAGAGGCGTTGATCGGATTTAAAAACAAAGTCATTGCGCGAATATGCTGTAGGATCCCCGCGATGAACGATTCGATCTTTTTCCTGTTTTCATGCTTCGAAAACGAGAATTTGATATGCATTCCGTTTCCCGGACCATTTTCTAAAGGCTTGGGCGAAAAATCAGCGAACAATCCATTCGCGTTGGCCAAGATCTTGACGACCCATTTAAAGATCATCGCCTCATCCGCGGCTTGAAGCGGAGAGGAACTGTGAAAGTCGATCTCATTTTGCCCGAAACCCGCCTGATGATAGCTTGCCTGAGGCTGCAAGCCCATTTCAGAGAGCGTCAAACAAATATCCCGGCGTATATTTTCCCCTTTATCTTCAGGAGCGACGTCCATAAAAGAAGCATAATCGAGAGGACGATGGGTATCGTTTCCCATTTCATCCTGCAAAAACAAATAAAACTCGAATTGAGTCGACAAGTTCAAAAACAAGTCGCTCTGAACCGCCTCCTTCAGCGTTTCTTGAAGCATTCTTCTTCCATCGTATGCACATGGCGAGCCATCCGCTTCATAGATCGAGCAGATCAAAGAAATCACATTGCCTTCATTAGAACGCCATGGCAATACGCTCATCGTTTTTGGATCTGGCTTTAAATATAACGTATTTCCCGATCGAGCACTCAGCGAAGGGATCGCAAACGTATCGATCGCGATCCCCTCCTGCAATGCGCGAGGAAGCAGATCTGGCAAGATCGAGATATTCTTTTGAACGCCATACATATCATAAAAGGTCAACCGAATAAAGCGGACATCCTCTTCTTCGAGAAAACTCAATAATTCATCTATCGTATCCATAAAAATCTCCTGTATCTTTCTAATTATACGCAATGACGGATCTTCTTTCAAACAATGAAAATATTTTTCATCTTTTTTCAGAAAATTATTGACAAGAATATATATCTCGTTATAATAGAACCAGATCAACGGCAAAGGCGTCGTAAACATCCCTTTTTCAAGGGTGGATACTAGGCCTTTGCTTTTTTTTGTTGAATAAGAAGGAGAATCACTATGGATAAAGTTTCAGAAATGTACGGAACGAACGTCTTTAACGAAAAGACGATGAAAGAACGCTTACCGAAAGAAACATTCAAAGAATTAGAAAAGACGATCCAAGATGGAAAACCGCTCAATATCAAGATCGCCAACGCAGTCGCTCACGCGATGAAAGTTTGGGCAATCGAAAAGGGCGCGACCCACTTTACCCACTGGTTCCAGCCAATGACAGGTGTGACCGCTGAAAAGCACGATAGCTTCATCGAACCACGAAACGATGGAACGGTCATCATGTCTTTTTCTGGAAAAGAGCTCATCAAAGGTGAACCAGACGCGTCTAGCTTCCCGAATGGCGGACTGAGAGCCACATTCGAAGCTAGAGGATATACAGCTTGGGATCCAACAAGCTATGCCTTTATCAAAGATGGCGTTCTTTGCATTCCTACAGCCTTCTGTTCCTATACAGGTTTCGCTCTCGACAAAAAGACGCCGCTACTTCGATCGATGGAAGCGATCAACAAGCAAGCGCTTCGCATCGTAAAGCTTTTTGGGCACGACGATGTCAAAAGCATCAAGACGACCCTTGGTCCAGAACAAGAATATTTCTTGGTCGATAAAGAGTATTATGAACAACGCAAAGACTTGATCTATACAGGTCGAACGCTCTTTGGCGCGATGGCTCCAAAAAACCAAGAAATGGAAGACCATTACTTTGGAACGATCAAATCCCGCGTGCAAAAATTCATGAACGAGCTGAACGAAGAGCTATGGAAACTTGGGATCAGCGCCAAGACAGAACACAACGAAGTCGCTCCAGCACAACACGAACTCGCTCCTGTCTTTTCAACAACGAACATCGCAGTCGATCATAACCAACTAACAATGGAAATCATCCAGAGAGTCGCTAAAAAACACGGTCTTGTCGCTTTGCTTCACGAAAAGCCATTTGAAGGCATCAACGGAAGCGGCAAGCACAACAACTGGTCCATTTCCACAGATACAGGGATCAACTTACTGGAACCAGGAGAAACACCAAGCGAAAACGCGCAATTCTTGCTCATGCTAGCAGCTATAATCAAAGCTGTCGACGAACACCAAGACCTGCTTCGTCTTTCGGTCGCAACGGCTGGAAACGACCACCGTTTAGGTGCCAACGAAGCACCTCCTGCGATCATTTCGATCTTCTTAGGTGATGAGCTGACTTCGATCTTAGAATCGATTGAAAACGATACACCATATATTGAAGGCGAGCACGAATATATGAGGATCGGCGCGAGCGTGTTGCCAAATTTCCAAAAAGACACGACCGACCGTAACCGAACTTCCCCATTCGCGTTTACAGGCAATAAATTTGAATTCAGAATGCCTGGTTCCGCTCTGTCTGTTGCACAGCCAAATATCATGCTGAACACCGTCATCGCCGATGCGCTTCAAGAATATGCGGATATTTTAGAAAACGCCGAAGATTTCGATACCACATTGCATCAACTGATCCAAGAAACACTTAGAAATCATAAACGAATCATCTTTAATGGAAATGGGTACGATGATTCTTGGATCGAGGAAGCAAAAGCGCGTGGCCTTCTCAATCTAAAAACAACCGTTGACGCGCTTCCTTACAGCATCTTGCCAGAAAATATCGAACTCTTTGAACGCCAAGGCGTCTTAAGCAAAGACGAGATCCTTTCACGCTACGAGATCATGATGGAAGAATATACAAAGATCTTGAATATCGAAGCGCTGACGATGGTCGATATGGCGAAAAAACAAATCTTGCCTTCGATCATCCGCTTTGAAAAGGAATTAGCCGACACGATCTTGTTGAAGGCAAGCGTATCGCAATCGCTTCCAGTTGGTTATGAAGCGAGCACGCTAGAAGCCATATCCAATGAGCTTGAACAAGCAAATGAAGCGCTCCTTACCCTGCAAAGCGATCTCGATAAGCTGCATGCGATCGATAACTTTGAACTTGCCGCTGCCTATGTCCGTGATCGTATCATCCCAGCCATGGATGCTCTAAGAAAGCCATGCGATAAACTTGAAATGCTCACAGGCAGTGAATATTGGCCATTCCCAACGTATGGAAAACTCCTCTTTGGGATCATCTAACAATTAAAGACCGACAGGATCCTGTCGGTCCAATTTTTCAGGAGGTATAATTATGTGTACGATTTTCGTGACAACCGATCAAACAATCACTCAAAAACAAATTGAACAAGCGTTCATGCCTACGACATCCCGCGGGCCCGATGCGATGCGCATCGAAAAAACGGATCATGGCTGGATCGCGTTCCAACGATTAGCGATCATGGGTCTTCACCCCGAAGGAATGCAGCCGTTCAGCTTGAATCGCTCTAAAATCGTATGCAATGGTGAGATCTATGGCTTCAAGCCGCTCAAAGAAAAGCTGATCCAGCTTGGATATACGTTCGGTTCCGAATCGGATTGCGAGATCTTGCTGCCGCTCTATCAAGAATACGGATGCAAGATGTTCTCGATGCTCGACGCGGAATATGCGTTAGTCCTATATGATGGAAAGAGCAACGAGTTGATCGCGGCTCGCGATCCGATCGGCATTCGGCCACTCTATTATGGCTATACGCAAAACGGCTCGATCGTGTTTGCTTCCGAGCCTAAAAACCTAGTGGCTCTTTGCGAAAAGATCTTGCCCTTCCCTCCAGGTCATTATTATAAAGACGGGGAATTCATTTGTTATAAGGATGTCAGCCAGGTCGATTCGTATCTCGATGACGATCTGGAAACGATCGCGAAAAACATTCACGACAAGTTGATCGCTGGTGTGGAAAAACGGTTAGATTCCGACGCGCCTATCGGCTATCTTCTTTCTGGCGGGCTGGATTCATCGCTTGTTTGCGCGATCGCTCAATCCAAAAGCAGCAAGCCGATCGAAACCTACGCGATCGGAATGGATCAGGATGCGATCGACTTAAAATACGCCAAAGAAGTTGCTGAATATATACAAAGCAATCATCATGAGATCATCATCGACGAACACGATGTCCTCTCTTCCCTTGAAGAAGTCATTCAAGCGTTAGGGACCTATGACATCACGACGATTCGCGCGAGCATTGGAATGTATCTTATCTGCAAAAAGATCCACGAAATGAGCGATGTCCGTGTTTTATTGACCGGGGAGATTTCCGATGAAATGTTTGGATACAAATATACGGATTTCGCTCCTAGCGCGCAAGCGTTCCAAAAAGAAGCGGAAAAACGGATGCGCGAGATCCACATGTATGATGTTTTGCGGGCGGATCGATGCATCGCTTCCCATTCTATGGAAGCGCGTGTTCCTTTTGGGGATCTCGACTTTGTCGATTATGTCATGCATATCGATCCGGCAAAAAAAATCAATACGTACAATAAAGGAAAATATTTACTTCGTCACGCGTTTGAAGGCGACGACTTGTTGCCGTATTCGATCTTGATGCGTGAAAAAGCCGCGTTCTCGGATGCCGTCGGACATTCTATGGCCGATTCGATCAAGCATTTCGCAGAAGCATTCTACAGCGATGAAGAATACGAAGAGAAAAGAAAGCAATACAAGCACGCAACGCCATACACGAAGGAGTCGCTGCTGTATCGCGAGCTTTTTGAAAAATACTATCCTGGCCAAGACGAGATGGTCAAAGATTTCTGGCTCCCAAATCAAAATTGGGAAGGTTGTCAAGTGAGCGATCCGAGCGCTCGCTATTTATCGAACTATGGAGATAGTGGAATTTAAGGAGGAAGTCTATGCATTATTTGAATCACGAACACGATGCTTGCGGAATTGGCGCCGTCGTTCAAATGAATGGGATCAAAAGTTATTCGATCGTCGATCAATCTTTACAGATCGTAGAAAAGCTTGAACATCGAGCTGGAAAAGATGCGAGCGGTAAAGTAGGCGATGGTGTCGGGATCTTGCTACAAATCTCTCATTCCTTCTTTTCCCGACTTCCCCTCGATTTAAAAGAAGAAGGCGATTATGGTGTGGGCATGTTCTTTTTTCCAAACTCCACACTAGAAAGCGCCCAATCGATGAAGCTCTTCGAAACGATCGTCGCGAAAAAAGGGTTGCGCTTTTTAGGCTGGCGTAAAGTGCCGTGCCATCCAGAGATCTTAGGCGAAGCGGCTTTAGAATGCATGCCCTTGATCTATCAAGGATTCATTGAACGGCCTGATTCGATCGAAAAAGGTCTCGATTTCGACCGTCAGCTCTATTTAGTGCGCCGCGAATTCGAAAAGTGCGCCAAAGATACGTATGTGGCTTCTTTATCGAGTCGAACGATCGTCTACAAAGGCATGTTCTTGGTCGATCAGTTGCGTGCTTTTTATGACGACCTGCAAGATACAAACTATCAAAGCGCGATCGGGATCGTCCATTCCCGTTTTTCGACCAATACGACACCTTCCTGGAAAAGAGCCCATCCAAATCGTTTGATCGCCCATAATGGCGAGATCAATACGATCCAAGGCAATGAAAACAGGATGATGGCGCGAGAAGAAAGCATGCATTCTTCGCTTATTGAATCCAATTTTCAAGAGATCCTTCCCGTGATGGATGTGACTGGATCCGATTCCGCGCGTCTGGACAATACGCTTGAATTTTTGATGATGAATGGTATGGATCTTGTCAAAGCGCTCATGATCCTTGTTCCTGAACCCTATAAACATACAAATATGTCGAAAGACAAATACGATTTCTATCATTATTACGCGACCATGATGGAGCCTTGGGATGGTCCTGCCGCGATCCTTTTTTCGGATGGCGAGATCGTGGGCGCTCAGCTCGATCGAAATGGGCTCCGTCCTGCGCGTTACTATATAACGAAAGACAACACCTTGATCTTGTCTTCCGAAGTGGGTGTCTTAGACCTTCCTGCCGATCAAATCGTGGAAAAATCACGATTAGAGCCTGGCAAGATGTTGGTGATCGATACGAAAGGCGCTGGCTTGATCGAAGATGAAGCGCTCAAAGCAAAGTATGCGAAAATGCATCCTTATGGAGAATGGCTCCACCAATCTCTTCTCCATTTAAAAAGTCTTTCAGCGCCAGACAAAAAAACCCGGATCCATACCCAGGAGCAACGAGATCGTCTTTATAAATATTTTGGATATACGTATGAAGATATGAAAGAGCAGATCTTGCCAATGGCCAAGATGCATAAAGAACCGATCGCGAGCATGGGAACCGATATTCCATTAGCGCCATTCAGCAAGCTTCATCCGAATCTATTCCAATATTTTAAGCAATTGTTCGCACAAGTCACCAATCCACCGATCGATTCTTTACGTGAAGAAGTCGTGACGGATACAACTGTATATATTGGTTCCGACGGAAACTTGTTAGAGGATGTTAAAGAAAACTGTCGCGTTCTTGAAATCGAGCATCCGATCTTAGATAGTCAAGATATGGATAAGATCAAAAATCTCGATAAGGAAGGCTTCAAACCATATGTCTTATCGACTCTCTTCTATCGTGGGATGCCTTTAAAGGATGCGATCGAGCACTTATTCGTAGAAGCGGATCGAGCATATCGGCAAGGCGCCAATATCTTGATCTTATCGGATCGCGGCGTTGATGAAAGCCGCATGGCGATCCCTTCCCTTTTAGCGGTTTCCGCTCTTGAACAACATTTGATCAAGACGAAAAAGAAAACAGCGATCTCGATGATCGTCGAAAGCGGCGAACCAAAGCGCGTTCATGATTTCGCTTGCTTGTTAGGCTATGGAGCGAGTGCCATCCACCCATATTTAGCTCATGAATGTATCGAGGAAATGATTGATCTAGATATACTCGATAAAGAACCATCGAAAGCGATCGCAGACTACAATGAAGCGATCTTGATGGGAATCGTAAAGATCGCAGCCAAAATGGGAATTTCTACGCTTCAATCATATCAGGGGGCACAGATCTTTGAAGCGATCGGTATTGGTAAAGAAGTGATCGATACATATTTCACGAATACGGTTTCCCGCATTGGTGGCGTTGGATTAGAGGAAATGGAACGCGATATCATCTATCATCACGACCATGCCTTCGATCCACTTGGTTTAGGCACGGACGCCTCGCTCGATTCGATCGGCTTCCATAAGCTAAGAAGCGGACCAGATAAAGAAGATCATCTTTACGATCCTAAATCGATCGTTCTGCTTCAAAGATCTTGTTGGGAAAACGACTATTCGCTTTTCAAGGAATACTCTTCTCGTCTCAACGCAGAACATCATCCGCATACGCTTCGTTCTTGTATGGATTTTGTTTATGAAAGAGAAGCGATCGACATCGAAGAAGTCGAAAGTGTCGAATCGATCGTAAAACGTTTTAAGACGGGTGCGATGTCGTATGGCTCGATCTCTCAAGAAGCGCATGAATGCATGGCGATCGCGATGAATTCGATTGGCGGAAAATCGAATTCTGGAGAAGGCGGCGAAGAAAAGGAACGTCTATACACGAATAAAAACAGCGCGATCAAACAAGTCGCTTCAGGTCGTTTTGGGGTGACGAGCGAATACCTTGTTTCTGCCAAAGAAATTCAAATCAAGATGGCGCAAGGCGCAAAACCTGGCGAAGGAGGACATCTACCAGGAAATAAAGTGTATCCTTGGATCGCAAAAACGCGCTGCTCGACGCCTGGCGTCACACTGATTTCTCCTCCTCCTCATCACGATATTTATTCGATCGAAGATCTCGCGCAGCTGATCTATGATTTAAAATGCGCGAACGATCAAGCGCGTATTTCTGTCAAGCTCGTGTCCGAATCGGGGGTTGGAACGATCGCTTGCGGCGTGGCGAAAGCG
Source organism: Dubosiella newyorkensis (assembly GCF_001945605.1). Taxonomy (GTDB): domain Bacteria; phylum Bacillota_I; class Bacilli_A; order Erysipelotrichales; family Erysipelotrichaceae; genus Dubosiella; species Dubosiella newyorkensis. Next base: position 8,724 of record NZ_MPKA01000058.1, on the reverse strand, counting down.
GGCACTCAAGTCATCTTGATTTCGGGGCACGATGGAGGAACGGGGGCCGCTCCGCAAAGCTCGATCCATCATGCAGGTCTTCCTTGGGAACTTGGCGTGATCGAAACGCATCATGCGCTTGTAGAAAACAATTTGCGTGATCGTGTGTACGTGGAGACAGATGGAAAGCTCATGACAGGTCGCGACGTGGCGATCGCCGCTCTTCTTGGAGCGGAAGAATTTGGTTTCGCAACAGCTCCTCTTGTTACGATGGGATGTCGGATGATGCGGGTATGTAATTTGGATACTTGCCCATTCGGGATCGCGACCCAAAATAAGGAATTGCGCAAACGGTTCAAAGGAAAGCCTGAATATATCGTACACTTTATGGAATTTATCGCTCAAGAGCTTCGGGAGATCATGGCTTCGCTTGGCTTTAGGACACTCGATGAGATGGTTGGTCATAGTGAATGCTTGCAGATCCGCGAAGAGGATGAGGAAAATTTGCATATCGCTCGGTTAAAAGAAATGATCAAGAAGCCTGTCTACTTGTCTTCGGGCGAAAAAACATTCTTTGATTTTAAATTGGATGAACGGCTCGATATGGTGGATGTTTATCCAGCTTTCAAACCATTCATGCTCTCCAATCCAATCCCTCACCAGGAGCGTTTGAAGATCAGTTCTTTGGATCGCGCCTTTGGTACGGAATTTGGCTCCATGGTCACTCGTAAATATCAAAACACGTTAGAGGAAGACACGTTCACGTTGCATTTAGAAGGTGTGGGCGGCCAAAGCTTTGGCGCTTTCCTTCCTAAAGGTGTTACTTTTGATCTTGTCGGGGATGCCAACGACTACTTTGGAAAAGGATTGTCGGGTGGAAAGCTCATCGTTTCTGTCGATCCATCTTCTCCTTTTGAGGCCGATCAAAACGTGATCATCGGCAATGTGGCTCTTTATGGAGCAACAGAAGGAAAAGCGTTGATTCAAGGAAAAGCGGGCGAAAGATTCTGTGTAAGAAATTCTGGTGCGACAGCCGTCGTAGAAGGATGTGGAGATCACGCGTTAGAATATATGACTGGAGGAACCGTTTTGATCTTAGGCCGCACTGGAAAAAATGTGGCTGCCGGTATGTCGGGAGGAATCGCCTACATTTATGATGTTGAACACGATTTATATGAACGCCTCAACGATGAGCTGGTCGACATGGAAAACGTCTCACATAAACAAGATGTAGAAGCGATCTACAGCTTATTGAAGGAGCATTACGAAGCGACACATTCAAAAAAAGCGAAAGAGCTTTTATCACATTTTGATGAAGCGCTGCCGCATTTTAAAAAGATCATTCCAAGAGATTATAAAAAGATCAAAAACGAGATCAAATCGCTGATCGATCAAGGTTTCGATCAAGATGAGGCGGAACTCAAGGCATTCCGCTCGATCCATGCATAGGAGGTCATAGAATGGGAAAACCAACGGGATTTTTAGAATTTGAACGAAAAGAAAATGGGAAACGCTCGGTTTCAGAGCGCATCTATGATTTTGAAGAGTTGTATATAGATCAAGATGAGGCCGTTCGAAAAGAACAAGCGGCTAGATGCATGAATTGCGGCGTTCCGTTTTGCCAATCCGCGATCGAGCTCAAAGGTCGAGTGACAGGATGTCCATTGCACAACCTCGTTCCAGAATGGAACGAGGAAATCTATCAAGATAATATCGCCTATGCTCTAAATCGATTATTGAAGACCAATCCATTTCCTGAATTTACTGGTCGCGTATGCCCTGCTCTGTGCGAGAAAGCCTGCTTGAATGGCTTGGAGGGGCTTCCTGTGTGCATTCACGATAATGAGAAATTTATTATTGAATCCGCTTTTGATGAGGGGTTGATGAAACCGAAGATCCCGACTGTGCGCTCTTCAAAAAAGGTCGCCATCATCGGTTCTGGTCCGAGCGGTCTTGCTCTTGCGCATACGCTCAATCAAAGAGGTCATATCGTTCGTGTGTATGAACGAGAGGATACGCCTGGAGGTCTTCTCATGTACGGGATCCCCAACATGAAGCTGGAAAAAATGATCGTGAATCGAAGGATCCAGCTCATGAAGCAGGAAGGGATCGAATTCTTTACCAATACGGAGGTTGGCAAAACGGTCAGCTGTTCTGAATTGCTCGAGGAATTTGACGCGATCGCTTTATGCGCGGGCGCTAAAAAGCCAAGATCGATCCTCGAGGCGATCGATGAAGTCGATGGCGTTTACTATGCGGTCGATTTCTTGAGTGAGGTGACAAAAAGCTTACAGCTCCAGCTTCCTTTATGTGATCTTCAAAACAAAGCGATCGTGATCGTAGGTGGTGGAGATACGGGAAATGACTGTTGCGGAACAGCTGTTCGTTTAGGTGCGACAAATATCACCCAATTAGAAATGATGCCAGAACCTCCTAAAGAGAGGCTAGATTCTAATCCTTGGCCTGAATGGCCTAATGTCTTGAAGACCGATTATGGACAAGAAGAAGTCGCGTATGTGCAAGGAAGCGATCCTAGACTTTACAATACAACTGTGGAATCGATCGATGTGATGGATGGGCATATTTGCCAAGTCCATATTTGCAATGTCAAAATGGGTCCTCATGGTCCTGAAAAGATCGAAGGAAGCGAACAAGTCCTTCCTTGTGATGTGCTCTTAGTCGCAGCAGGCTTTGTCGGGATCGAAGATTCTTTAAAGGAAAGCTTTGATTTGGAAGTGACGCCAAGAAATACGATCAAAACGCTTCCTTTGCATTATCAAGTGGATGAGGAGCTGCCTTTGTTCGCGGCAGGAGATGCAAGAAGGGGTCAATCTCTTGTGGTTTGGGCGATCCACGAAGGGATCGAATGCGCAAAAGAGATCGATCAATACTTGATGGGATACTCCAATTTAGAAGGATATAAATAGTAAGTTTAGCCATCGATCCAAAAGGATTTGTGGCTTTTTTTACATTTCTATATAATAAAAATATGAATATAATTCGTTGGCTTCAAACTAAGCTTTTTCAATTTTTCGCTCTCTTCTCTTCTAACACTGAGCAATCGAACGCTACAAAGAAACGACCCTCGAGACAGTATGAACCTCGTGAGATATGGTTCTGTACAATGCCTGTTGAAGAGGAGGATCTTCGATGGATTCCTTCTGGACATGAAAAACGCCCTTATCTTGTTGTAAAGGTGGGAGAAGATGGATTTTGGGGATACCCGATGAGTACAAGTCATAAAAAGTATCCTTTTGATAAAAAAATGTTTTGTAAAAACTTGTATGGTTCAAACGGAGTCGTTAAAGATTCTTATATTTTGTTTTTCCCGTCCGTATATATTCCGGAAGATCATGTTCTCTACTTTGATTCAAAATTGCCTAAGCAATGGGAGCACGCGATCGATCGGCGTATCTTGTGTCAAAAGCATCAACATTTTTATCAACAGTATTTTACTTTTCATTCCAATCCTGGTTTCGAAGTGGGCGATCTTGTGAAAAATAAAACGGGTCAGTTGTGTTTCTTTTACAAGAAATTATCAGGTGGAAAGAATGAAGTGTTTTTGATGTGTCATAAAAGAACGACTGATCTATCCATCATGATTTCGTTTCGCAAGCACCATTTTTGGATCGATCCATCGGACCCGAAGTTTTATGAGGAGAATGAGATCTTTTTGTTTTCGATCATGCAGAAAAACGAAGTCAATGAAATTATAGGTTCCATTCAGAAAGTGATAAAGAAAATCACAAAAAGCTTGTTGATCAAAGAAATAAATGAGGAAAATATAATTCCTGAAAAGATTTCCTTTCTTTATGAACCAGGAACTGTTTTTGAAGATATCAACTCGAAAGAAACCTACATCTACTTTTTCTCTTATAAGGAATTCCACTATTTTCTTCCTGATTCTTGGTATGAGAACGATCGATTTAGTTTATACGAAAGCAAGCTGCTCTTCAATTCGCCAGTCGCTAGCGTAAGCGATTATGAAATGAAAACAATGCTTGCACGCTTGAAATCTGTCCACGGGAAATATTATCTAGCTTTAAAAAAAGTGGAAAAAGAATATTGGGAAAAGTATTCTTTTTCATCTCTTCAAAAAGAAAAAGGTATGGAAGAGCGTTCTCCTGCCTCCTTAAAGCCTAAAATTAATATGAAAATCGTTCATGAATCGTTTGGAGAAGGTGTGATTCAAAAGATCGATGGAGATCATGTCCTTGTTTTATTTGGAAACGATACGAAGACTTTGAATTGGAAATTTTTGGTCGATCATCATAAATTCTACATTTTATAACAAATAAAAGAGAAGCAGGATCTTTTATTTTTAATCCACTTCTCTTTTTTTTGAAATTAGTCGATCTCAACGATCATTTCGATCTCGATTGGAGATCCTAATGGAAGCTCGGGAACCGCGAGAGCTGTTCTCGCATGTCTTCCCTTGTCGCCAAAGACTTCTTGTAAAAAGTCACTGGCTCTATTGGACACGACATGCTATCGTCGATACTAGTAGACCCTTGTAAGCTGATGGAGTGGTCCACTATCTTTGAGACGCGATCATGGATATAGCTGATTTGTGGTCTAAAAATCTTTGTTTTTAAGATTCTTATTCATTTTGTCATTTCCTAAAAAATTGAACTGTATTCGCTCTATCTTCTTTATTGGGTCGCCTTTGTGCTTCTCAGGATTTAAATCCATGAGGCACTTAGTAATTCTTTTTTGACACTGGGATCCATACTTCATACTTAGCGTTTTGCGGGTCTGGATTTAAATAAACCTCAATATCGGGCGCGTTGGCATATTCATATCCAGATGTAGGTAACCACTCGGTTATGATCCGCTGCTCCAATTCCTGGATAGATTGATTTGTACCTGTTCCAGAAAATATCGCCCAAGTTGATGCAGGTACGATGTATTCTTCAAACTCATCGCTCGCTTTTGTACTGGAAACCGCAATAAAATATTTCCATTGTTCCACATCGTTGCAGACACTCACGCCTAAAAGTCCTTTAGGCGACGAGTCCATCATTGTTGCCAATTTCTGTATTGTTTGATTTTTAGCGGCATCCTCCCACATCTTTGGGACTACCATAAAGTTGTTTTCGATTTCCTTTTCAAGTGGTGCAGATACACCAATAATGCGGAAAGATTCTTTTGTTTCAATTCTATAATCCATTTCTGTCGCTCCTTTTATACTCATTCTAAACACAATGGGAGAAAATGATTTCACGGAAATTCCCTCGTCTTTCACGGACGAGGGGGCGATCCCATGAAAAGACTGGAACGCTCTGTTAAATGCAGTCGGAGAACGGTAACCGTATTTTTGTGCAACATCAATAATCTTTGCCTCTCCACCCTGCAAATCCACCGCTGCTAAAGACATTTTTCTTCTTCGGATATACTCTGCCAAAGTGATTCCCGCCATATAGGTAAACATTCTTTGATAATGGTACGTAGAACAGCAAGCTATTCGAGCAAGCTGATCATAGTCAATTTCATCTGTCAAATGTTCCTCAATATAATTCATGCTTTGATTTAATCGTTCAATCCATTCCATAAGACCTCCTTAATCACATAGACTATACTGTATTTCAATGAATACACTTTTATTATAGATTTATTCTTTTATTCTTTCCTCTCTATTCTTGCACAATAAAGAGAGATTACAATTGAGTAATTGGAACATCATCACAACGGATCAAAAAGAAAAGCGACAGAGTTTTTTATACTCTGCCGCCATATAGCGTGATCATTAAAAATGCATTCTTTATCACTCAAGTGACGATCAAAAGAGTGCATCAATCGATCTCAACGATCATTTCGATCTCGATTGGAGAACCTAATGGAAGCTCGGGAACCGCGACAGCTGTTCTTGCGTGTCTTCCCTTGTCGCCAAAAACTTCTTGCAAGAAGTCGCTGGCTCCATTAGTAACGACATGTTGTTGGGTAAAGTCTGGTGCGCTGTTGACAAAGCTTTGAAGCTTGACGATCTTTTTGACTCGTTCCAGATCGCCTAGACTCGCTTTGAGTGCCGCTAACGAGTTGATCATGCAAAGTTTGGCGGCTTGACTCGCCTCTTCTAGACTGACTTCGCTTCCTACGTGGCCTGTATAGATCAAGGCGTTGTTTTTTGTTGGAAGCTGTCCGCTTAAAAATAATAAATGACCTGCTTTTTGAACTGGAATATAGCTTCCTTTGGGCGCAGCCATTTCGGGAAGCTCGATCCCAAGTTCTTTTAATCTTGATTCAATACTCACTTAAAGCTCTTCTCCATTCGTCTCGATCACATGTTTGTACCAATCGAACGATTTTTTCTTCATGCGATCCAATGTGCCGTTTCCATCGTTGTCTTTATCGACATAGATGAATCCATAGCGTTTCTTCATTTCTCCAGTGGATGCGGATACGATATCGATCGGTGCCCACATCGTATAACCTAGTAGATCGACACCTTCATAGTTGACAGCATCCCGCATCGCTTCGATATGGCTAGCGAGATAGTCGATGCGATAATCGTCTTCGATCGTGCCTTCCGGAGTGATCATATCGACTGCCCCAAATCCGTTTTCAACGATCATCATCGGCTTATGCCAGCGATCCCATACCCAGTTGAGCGAATAGCGTAAACCAAGCGGATCGATCTGCCATCCCCACTCGCTCGCTTTGACATATTCGTTTTTCACAAGGTCTTTGGATTCGGTATAGTCGAATGTCTTATCGTTTTCATCTTTGTCTTTTGTAGCGAAAGACATGTAGTAAGAGAATCCTACGTAATCCACCGTTCCTGACAATAAGTCTTTTTTCTCTTCTTCGCTCAAGTCGATATGAAGATCATCCCGTTCCCAAAGCTTTTCGATCATTGTTGGAACTTTTCCTGTGCAATGTACGTCGCCAAACCAATACCGTGTATTCATCGCGTTGTAGGCTTTCATGATATCTCTAGGATTGCAGGAGTAAGGATAGATCGGGCAGAATGCGATCATGCATCCGACCATCATGTCTGGATCGATCTCGTGTGCGGCTTTGACAGCTCTTGCGCTAGCTACGAGTTCATTGATCGCCGCCTGGTACATGAGCTGTTCTTGGTTGTCGCCTTCTTTGACTAGAATTCCACTGTCCTGGATCAAATGATGCGCGCTTGTCCAATCTGTTTGGTTATTGATTTCGTTGAAGGTCATCCAATATTTGACTTTGCCTTTATAGCGTTCGAAGCAAACTTTGGCAAAACGTACGAACAAGTCGATCACTCTTTTATCGGCGAATCCATTGTATTTTTTAACGATTCCCCATGGCATTTCAAAATGCGACAAGGTGATGACTGGCTGGATGCCTTGCGCTAAGCAAGCATCAAAAAGGTCATCGTAAAACTTCAAGCCTTCTTCGTTTGGTTCTTCTTCATCGCCATTTGGAAAGATCCGCGTCCAGGCGATCGATGTACGGAACGCTTTGAAGCCCATTTCTCCAAAAAGCTCGATATCCCCTTTATAATGATGATAAAAATCAATCGCTTCATGGTTCGGATAGTTTTCGCCTTCGATCACTCCATCTGTGATTCGGCGAGGAACGCCATTTGCGCCAGCCGTCATGACATCGGCGACGCTGATTCCTTTTCCGCCTTCTTGCCATCCACCTTCAAGCTGGTGAGCCGCTACAGCTCCGCCCCATAAAAAATCTTTTCTAAATCCCATAGATTAATTCCTCCTATTGCTTCTATTATCCAATGAATTGTGTGGAATTAAAAGGGTTGATTATTCAAAATGCTTCGATAAAATGTACACAAGGAGATTATTATGAAACAGAAAAACATTCTTTATAAATTCTCGTTAGTCGCTTGTATGCTTGTAGCCTTCTTTCTTGTTGGCTGCGCTTCAAAAGCGTCGTCGGAAGAAAAAGCGGCATTGAAGATCGATCCAAACCAAAGCTATGTGGCGGATATTAAAGTCAAAGACTATGGAACGATCAAAGTCCAGCTAGATCCTTCTCAAGCGCCGATCACTTGCGACAATTTTATTCAACTAGCCAATGAGGGTTTCTATGATGGCTTGACATTCCATCGGATCATGCAAGGGTTCATGATCCAGGGCGGCGATCCAAACGGAAATGGGACTGGCGGATCGGATCAAACAATCAAAGGCGAGTTCAAAAGCAATGGTGTCGAAAACGAACTTTCGCACACGCGAGGCACGATTTCGATGGCTCGCTCCAACGATCCCGATAGCGCGAGCTCGCAATTCTTTATTTGCGACGCGGATGATCCATTTTTAGATGGAGACTATGCGGCCTTCGGGCATGTGATCGAGGGGATGGATGTGGTCGACAAGATCGCCTCGGATGCGAAGCCAACCGACAACAACGGCACGATCCCTGAAAAGGAACAGCCTGTGATCGAATCGATCAAGATCACTGAATCAAAATAAAAGACAGGAAACATTGATAAGCTCCCCTAATAGTAGACACGCCAAACAACTAAATTTGGAGGTCCTATTAGGGGGCTTTTTATATGGGAAGAAAATCAAAATACACTATAGATTTTAAATTATCTGTTGTTGAGCGCTATTTAAATAAAGGAGAAGGATCCGTCACGATTGGAAAAGATTTAAATCTTAATCCAAACACTGTAATGAAATGGGTAAAACAATTTCAAAAGTCGGATGCTGAAGCTTTTCTGGAGAAACCAAGAAATCAATCCTATTCAAAAGAATTCAAAATACAAGCGATTGAGGAATATTTGACAGGAGGATGTTCGTATCC
>NZ_MPKA01000011.1 GCF_001945605.1 Dubosiella newyorkensis | reverse complement strand
AAACTTCCGGCGGACATGCGCCCAGCACAATGCTCGTTTTGTGTTCTCGATCTGGCTGTAGCCTCCATATCCATCGGTTACCAGAAATCCTTCAAAACCTTCCAGGAACGCTTTCGGATATCGGCTTCCTCTTCCGGGAGCGTATTGAAAGATCCGGATCGGCTTTCGAGAAACAGCCGCTGAGCTGTAGACCCACATCCACGATTTGGAAGTGTTCTTTCTCCCTTCTTCGCGGAGCACCTGGATCGGGGTCTCGTCGCAGTGGCACAGTTCTTCTTTCAGAAGATGTTCTCTCATCTTGAGAACGACAGGTTCAAGATAGAGTTCGGAGACCGCCATGATCCAGTTGGACATCGTTCTCCGGCTGACGGAGAGACCCAGCCATTTCCACTCCTTCTCCTGCCGGTTGTAGGGTACGCTTTTGACAAAACGCTCGTTGGCTACATGAGCGATCGCTTCCGCGCTCGCAAAAGAATGCGGAATGACGGGAAGAGGGGCTTCGGTTTTGAAAAGCACGTCTTCTCCATCCTGTCTGCAGGAGGGACAGACGTCCGTTTCGGTATAGATCTCTTCGATACGGATTTTCGGCTCTTCTATGATTACCCGCGTCCTCACCTTTTCTTCGCCGATCTTCTCCATTTCTTTGCCGCACCATGGGCACTTCTTTTCTTCCTCTGCAGCTTCGATCACGATCTTGGTTCTTTCGACATCGCCCAGATCGTCTTTGTTCCAGCAGCGTTTTTTTCTGGAATACTGAATGTTCTGGAGAGCACGAGCAGAAGAAGGACTTTCTTCCGGATATTCGAGATCGAAGAGCGTAGGCATGTTGGCCATCATTTCCGCATGTCTTGCCTTTTCGCTCTTTTTTCCGAAAAGCATCCGCTGAAGCTTTTCAATAATCGCGTCCTTGTGTTTGATCGTTTTGTTCAGCTCTTCGATCCGAACAGTCAAATCCTCTATGGCTTTGATCATCTTTTCGAGCTGTTCTTTATCCACTTCGGCCGTCGTTTGTTTTTCCTTTTCCATAATTCAATTATACCACAAAAAAGAAGGGAAATAAACAAATTCCCCTTTATATAAAGCTTTTTTGATTACATTATCTTTGTCGCCCGTCTTTTTCGGATCGAACATTTCTGCTCGATCCCCAGACCTTCGAGAAGCCATCTCAGCTGCTGTTCGCTGAGAAGAAGCACTTCGTCATTGTTTTTGGGCCATTGGAACTTTCCTTCGTCAAGACGCTTCGCAAGAAGAAGAAATCCGTCCTCTTCCCAAAGGATCCCCTTGATCGAGGATGTTTTCCGACCGCAGAAAAGAAAGAGACTGTTCTCGAAAGGATCGAGCT
>NZ_MPKA01000023.1 GCF_001945605.1 Dubosiella newyorkensis | reverse complement strand
TATCAAACATGGGAAATGTCCTTTCTAGTATTTGTTTGGTCGAACTAATCTTACTAAGGATATTTCCTTTTTTCTATTCTATTTAGGAAACAAATCTACCTATTTACACAAAATATTTTACACTCTCTCAAAAATTTTAAAATGTGGTTTTTTAAAGAAAATATACAAGAAAAATACAATAAAAAACGCTTTTATGGCGCATATATTCACGATTTAAGAAGATATTATGAGATTCCACAAAAGGATTTAGCGAAAACGCTTCATATCAGTGCGCCCGCCCTATCAAAAATGGAGTCTGGGCAGCAAAATATGGACTATAGTATGTTCCATCAATGCATTGACTACTTTAAAAAGTTGGATCCTGATTATGATTTCAATGAAAATGTTTCGAAATTATCCGAAGCGGAACAATGGATCGATTTCTGTCTAAAAGAGTTTATCAATCTCTCCTACTTTGACAAAACAGATAGAATTAAAAAATATCTCGATAATCAGGATAACAAAAATTCTATAGCTTATTTTCACTACAAAATGATTGAATCATTTTATGAAATGTTTAATGGAAAAGGGACAATGGAACAAATACGAGTAATACTAGAGATTAATTATTTTTTGAGTCCCGATTATTTAGCAATCCTTTATGATTTATATGGAATTATAGAAGATACTAAAAATATTGAAATCATTCAGCATCAAATCAAATTACTTCAAAAATCTCGTGCACTCGCTCAACAATCTAATCAATCCGATCTACTCGGTTTAGTTTAAACTATACCCATAAAAGTGGACACGGTTTTTAGTAGAAGAAAAAGCATTGGGCACTTAATTAGTAAGTCCCGATAAAACGCACTTGAAATTAATATGTTCGCGTTTTGTAGACATTTTCTATTTCCACCTTACACTTGAAGCGATTCAGTGAGATACTATTCTGGACAGACTTCCTAAGGAGATCACAACATATGAATAGAAACTATTTCACTGAAGAACAGATCAAGCAGCTCAAATCGAATGCTTATACCAAATACGTATCACCCAAGACTTTGAAATTCACCGACGAATTCAAAGAACTGTTTCTGGAAAAATACCTTCAGGGATTTTCTCCAAAAGAAATCTTCATAGAAGCTGGCTATGACCCTCTCGTTGTCGGAGAAAGACGAATGGCAAATACGGCTTTTCTCGTGATGAAAAAGGATTCGGAAGTAAAAAAATCAACAGAAGATTCCGAAGTCAAACATTTGAAATCCGAAGTAAAAGCCTTGCGCAAAGAGCTGGAAACATTAAAAAAAATTATAGCTCTGGGCAGCTCGCCAAAATCGAAGGACTTCTGATGAACCGCCCATCCGAAAAATTCGAACTCATCTATGAAATTGCTCAGGATCCGGAAAACACGTTCTCTATCAAGCAGCTGTGCGAACTGAATCATGTCA
>NZ_MPKA01000014.1 GCF_001945605.1 Dubosiella newyorkensis | reverse complement strand
GGCAGTGTCAATATTTTTGTGTAAATTGTTTTCTTAGTAATTAGTTCTGAGTTTGTTAAGGTGAATGAGCGAACACTAAGAAAAGTCATGCCTTTTCTTAGTGTTCGCTGCTCGTCGGCTGACGGGAGAGCCAATCAATCCTCTTCTTTGAACCAGTCGCTTCGCACCGTTCTTCCAAACCCTTTATGGACCCGGTTCATATGCTTTTCGTTATATTTATTGAATTCACTTACTAAATATTTTTCCTGGGACTGTTCTGTGGGAAACTGTTCTCTCTTTTTGAAATTTCTTTTAAGCTGCTTGTTGTTCGCTTCGATCAGGTTTGTCGTATAGATTGTTGACCGGACACAGGACGGATAATCATAAAAGGTAAACAGATGTTCGCTTTTCTCCAGCATCCTTTTGATCTTTGGGTATTTCGCGCCCCATTTATCCAGGAATTCTTGCAGCTTTCTTTTTGCCTTTTCCTTGTTTTCGGCCTTATAGACCTTTTTGAAATCTCCTGTGATTTCGCTACGGTCTTTGACTCGGCAGCTGGAAACGATATTTCTTTGGATATGGACCATGCATCTTTGGATATTGGAAGACGGAAACATTTCTTCGATAGCCCCTTCCATTCCGGACAATCCGTCTGTGCAGAACAAAGAGACTCTTTCTATTCCCCGTTCTTTCAGATCCTGGAGCAGTTCCTTCCAGGCCTGGGCCGATTCTGTAGGCGCGATAAGATAGCCTAAGATTTCTTTTGTACCGTCAGTCCGGACCCCTAAAGCGATATGGACCATTTCCTTCGATACGGTGTCTCTTCGCATGGCCATGGCTGTACCATCCAGATAAATGACGGCATACTCATCGTTCAGCGTCCTGTTTTTAAAAGCATCGATCGACTCGATGACATGATCGGTTATATTGGATATGGTCTGCCGAGAATACTTGACTCCGCACAGTTCCTGGATCATAGCCGCGATCTCAGAGTTTGTCAGGCCTTTTTCAAACAAAGACAGAATAGTGGCTTCGGTGGATTCGTCCCTTCTTTTATATTTAGGTAGAAAAGAAGTATAGAATTCGCCCAGCCGGTCTCTTGGGATCTTTACAGTGATCGATCCGAATTTCGTATCGATCTTTCTGGAATAGCTTCCGTTTCGGCAGTTGGCATTATCCGAACGGGCATACTTTTCATAATCGAGAAAAGCCGTCAGTTCATAAGCCATAATGTCATTGACCGTATTTTCAAGAGAAGAGCGGAAGTATTCCAGCATGAACTGCTCTAAAGCAGGCAAATTATTTTCATTTACGAATAGAGTTTTGACGATATCTGTAGTAATATCAAACATGGGAAATGTCCTTTCTAGTATTTGTTTGGTCGAACTAATCTTACTAAGGATATTTCCTTTTTTCTATTCTATTTAGGAAACAAATCTACCTATTTACACAAAATATTTTACACTCTC
>NZ_MPKA01000080.1 GCF_001945605.1 Dubosiella newyorkensis | reverse complement strand
GATTAGTGATTTTAAGGATCTTTTGGATTGAATTGTCTTTTCAGAAGATTGTGAAGTTTTCGATCATTCCCTTTAGATATGGTCGTTTTTATCTTGTGTTTCAGATATTTCGGTTTGATATTGGCTTCTTTCATAATCGAATAGACATACTTCTGGCATCCTTGGATCCCTTTCTTGTGCAGGATCTCTGCGATCTTGGGCGAGCCATACAGCTGGTGCGAATCGTTGTAGATCTTGACGATTGCTTTTTTTGTTTTTTCCCGTCGGACTTTTGTCTTGGATGGTTTTGATCTTAAATACTTGTAGTAGCCGGAAGGGCTCTTCTCCAATATAGCCAGTATACCCGCTATCGATGCTTTGGGATGTTTCTCTTTGTATTCCTGGACCGATCGATAGAGGAGACGAGCCGTTACTTGCCGAGTATACTGATTGCTTTTTTTAATACATTGAGCGCGTCCTGGGTATCTCTGAGCTGCTTTTTAAGATGGGCGATCTCTTTGGCTTCATCGCTGGCATAGTTGCCGGATCCTCTTACGACGACCTGATCGTCATGCTCTTTATAGCTTTTTACCCATCCTCCAATTGTTGTGTCATGGACTCCGAACTGTTGTGCGATCTGGGTGTAGGCAAGGTCTGGATGATCGAGTACATACTGAATCACCTGTTCCTTAAATTCTTTGTCATATTGCTTTGCCATTTTTCATTCCTCCTCATTCTGGAATTCAAATTGTTCTTCTTATGACATTCTACCACTTGAATTTTCAGAGGTTTAAGGGATGCACCATTAATACTAAATCCAAGGGGCTTTCCGATAAGCGTCTCTTGCCTTTTTCCAGGAGGTCATGTTCTGAGCGACAAGACGAAGGATCTGCTGGACAAGATGGACGCTGTTCATGGACGAGTAGATCATGCAGTCCTTCTGGTCTCTCGACTTTTTGAGGCTCTTGTCCAGCTGGGAATAGGTCATCCATGAACCTTTGAACAGGGCCTGGCGGACCCGGTATAAAGCCTGGTTGTAGACATTGTTTGCCTTGTGAGCATAGTCCTCCAGCACTTTGTAATGGCTGTTAGAAGGACGGATGACATGCCGCTCAACAAGATGTTCGTACTGGATTTCCGTCAGTTTTTGGCGACGTTGGGCATAGCTTTCTTCACGATTCCTGTTGGACTTCTGTCTTTTTGCCATCGCATTCACCTCCTTCTTCTATTCCGTCAGCCAAAGCCTCTTTGATCTTTTTCCTTCTTCCTGAATCCATCCTCATCGAAAAAGCGTGGAGCAGGCTGATGATCTCTTCGAATATCTCCTGCTGATCAGTCTTCTTATCTTTCAGTTCAGACATGACGACGATATCGACATGGTATTTGGCGAACAGATATTTGAACAGATCTGGTACTATGTCAAGTTTGAGGACAATCTAAATTTCTGTTTTTGACAAATCCGAAAAAATTTGTTCCGCTTTCCATTGACTACGGGTCCCTATCCCTAAGAACCCATTTCTTGTTGCTTTTCAAACT
>NZ_MPKA01000099.1 GCF_001945605.1 Dubosiella newyorkensis | reverse complement strand
CACGCTCAATCGGAAGAGCATCCAGAACATATTGGCATGCTCGAGTTCAAAAAAATCATTGAAGAAAAGCTTGGCGATAAATACGAAGTGGAAATTTTCCCCAATGAATTGTTAGGCTCGGCCCAGAAAGCGATCGAGCTTACGCAGACGGGCGCGATCGATTTTGTGATCGCGGGAACCGCGAACGTGGAAACGTTTGCCAAGGCCTACGAGATCTTCTCGATGCCTTATCTCTTTACTTCTCAAGAAGCGTATCATGAAGTGATGAACGATGTGGACTACATGAAAAAGCTCTACAATTCTACGGACGAATCAGGCTTCCGTGTTCTGACTTGGTTTGATGCGGGGATCCGCAGCTTTTATTCGACCAAGCCAATTCGTACACCAGAAGATCTCAAAGGTCAGAAGATCCGCGTGCAGCAGTCGCCGGCTTCTGTCAATATGGTCAAGGCGTTCGGCGCGGCCGCTTCTCCGATGTCTTTTGGAGAAGTCTACACAGCCATTCAGCAAGGTGTCATCAATGGAGCGGAGAACAACGAGCTTGCCCTGACCAACAACAAGCATGGCGAAGTGGCCAAATACTATTCGTACAACCAGCATCAGATGGTTCCGGACGTGCTTCTTGGAAACACGAAGTTCCTGGATTCTTTGAGCGATGAAGAATACGACATTTTCATGGAGGCGGCGCAGAAAGCGACGGAAGTGGAAATGGAAGAATGGGGCAAGGCGGTCGAAGAAGCGAAAGACTATGCCAAAAACGAGCAGGGTGTCGAATTCATCGAAGTCGATGTGCAGGCGTTCAAAGACAAGGTGGTCGGTGTGCAGAAAGAGATGCTCGAAGACAATCCGGATATCACAGATATGTATGAACATATCCAGGAAGTGAACAAGAAATACGAAGAAAAGGAGCAATAAGAGATGATGAAAACAGTGGCTTCCATCCGCAAGTGGATGGATAAGATCATAATGGGCGCGTGTATCGTTCTCTTTGGATTGATGGTGATCGTCGGATCGTATCAGATCATCACGCGTTACTTTTTCAACAAGCCGAGCACGGTTTCGGAAGAGCTTCTGACATTCAGCTTTGTATGGATGGCTCTTCTGGCCAGCGCGTATGTGTTCGGGATCCGGGATCATATGCGGATGGGCTTTCTGGCCGACAAGATCCAAGGAAAAGGTCGGATCGTTCTGGATATCGTGATCGAGATCCTGATCCTCGTGTTCGCCCTGCTTACGCTGGTGTGGGGAGGGAGCGCAATCATGCAGCTTTCGATGCAGCAGATGACCGCTTCTCTAGGTGTTCCGATGGGGTATATTTATACGATTCTGCCTGTTTCGGGTGTGGCGATCGTCGTTTACAGTATTTTGAATATTATCGATATGATTCATGGAAAGAATCTAGATATGCCTAGCGGCGTAGAAGAGAAGGGAGATGTGTATTGATATGAGTATTTCGTTGCTTTCAGGATTGATCATTTTAGTCCTTCTTGTCATCATGCTTTTGATGGGCGTTCCGATCGCGATCGCGTTGGGGATCTCTTCGGTGTGCGCGATCTTGCC
>NZ_MPKA01000049.1 GCF_001945605.1 Dubosiella newyorkensis | reverse complement strand
ATAAGCTTGGGGCTTTTCAAGCCGCAGCAAGAGCTGGGAGTTTGAAAAGCAACAAGAAATGGGTTCTTAGGGATAGGGACCCGTAGTCAATGGAAAGCGGAACAAATTTTTTCGGATTTGTCAAAAAACAGAAATTTAGGTTGTCCTCAAACTTGACATAGTACCAGCATGCCTTTTCTTAGTGTTCGCTCATTCACCTTAACAAACTCAGAACTAATTACTAAGAAAACAATTTACACAAAAATATTGACACTGCCTGATCCCTTGATTAAAAGAATGTATCATCTGTCTGTTCTTCACTTCTTGATAAAATTCTTCATATACTTTTTTGATTTTATAAAAACTAAATTCTTTTAATCCATTTAATTTGATTGACTTAAGGTAATAAACTAAAGTGTATAATTTACCGAAATATTGTGATGTTTTTTCTTTCAACCTAGTTTCTTTATCGTATATTTTCTCTTTAAAAAGGACATAGCTTATACTATAAAGGGCAAGAGAAATCAATATACCTAAAGAAATAACCCGAGAATAACAAGATATAATTACTATTATAAAAATCCCGGAGCATATATTTAATAAAAAGCTGTGCACAGAATTTATACAAAAGAGAACTATCGAATTACAATCTTGATTTATAGAATCATTTAATATAGCTGGATCTTTTTTGCTAAATTCTATATAAGAACTTTCATATAAAGAATTTATACTCGCTAAATTAGCTTCAAAACTTACTTTCGTTTGTAAAATAGTATATAGATATCGATTAGCTAGTTGATTAAAAATTGAAATTCCTGACGCGACTAATAGAAAAATTATCGTTTTAGTAAATCGTAGTATTTCTATATTAGTTAAACTATCAATAAGAGCTCCTTCTATGAATGGAATAACGATAATAAAAGAACTTTGAAATATATTTGAAATCACATAAGAAAAATAATTGCTTTTGTGTTTCAAAATATATTTAAATCCGAATTTTATCATTTTCATATTACGCCCTTTCATCCATTTGCCGAGCTATTCCCCATATAAACTATACCCATAAAAGTGGACACGGTTTTTAGTAGAAGAAAAAGCATTGGGCACTTAATTAGTAAGTCCCGATAAAACGCACTTGAAATTAATATGTTCGCGTTTTGTAGACATTTTCTATTTCCACCTTACACTTGAAGCGATTCAGTGAGATACTATTCTGGACAGACTTCCTAAGGAGATCACAACATATGAATAGAAACTATTTCACTGAAGAACAGATCAAGCAGCTCAAATCGAATGCTTATACCAAATACGTATCACCCAAGACTTTGAAATTCACCGACGAATTCAAAGAACTGTTTCTGGAAAAATACCTTCAGGGATTTTCTCCAAAAGAAATCTTCATAGAAGCTGGCTATGACCCTCTCGTTGTCGGAGAAAGACGAATGGCAAATACGGCTTTTCTCGTGATGAAAAAGGATTCGGAAGTAAAAAAATCAACAGAAGATTCCGAAGTCAAACATTTGAAATCCGAAGTAAAAGCCTTGCGCAAAGAGCTGGAAACATTAAAAAAAATTATAGCTCTGGGCAGCTCGCCAAAATCGAAGGACTTCTGATGAACCGCCCATCCGAAAAATTCGAACTCATCTATGAAATTGCTCAGGATCCGGAAAACACGTTCTCTATCAAGCAGCTGTGCGAACTGAATCATGTCA
>NZ_MPKA01000016.1 GCF_001945605.1 Dubosiella newyorkensis | reverse complement strand
AAGCTGGATTCATAGAGATACACTTCTTTCTATCTATCTTTATTATTGAAACGCTTTATTGTTTAAGTGTTAAATGATTTGAACAAGTCATTTGAGCAAAGGCGGATTATTTAGGATAATCTATATAGAAATCAAATCTCCTTTCAACACTTCTCTAAATAAAGGATATCTTTTTTCATATTGAGCATAATCATCCTTTGTAAGAATTGCATCGAACGGATAAGAGGAGTCTCCATGCATTTTATATACTACTGCGTCTCTATCTCGTCCTGTAACTGTAAGCTGTTTTGAAATATGTTTAACATCGGGTTTTCTGTCTGCTGTCCTGAGTCCTGTTTCAATTAGACAATCGTAATTTGTAGTCCAATATGTATAGATTGGCAGCCTAGTTAAAATTCTTATATTATCATTTATATCAACGTCTTTCGCAAAAGCATCAATAAGCGTCTGATTTATAGAAGCTCTATTCCATGCATCATTTCTTATGTATTGGGCAACCGCTGTCAAATCATGCTCTCTCATAATATCTAAACCGATTCTTTTTGCTAAAGGTTGAAGCAATTCTTTCCAATCCATAAAACCTGAAGGACGTGATAATCCTGCTCCCGCAAAAACTGCCGCGTTTCCATCTCTGATTGATTTTACATATTCTTCTAAAAAGTATTCTTTTTTCATTTTTCCCCTTCCAATAAAGATTCTTTACTACATAGATTTTCTTTATTAATAAAAATAAATAGATATAAGCCAATCCTGCTTACTTATTTAAGCTAGACTTATTCTTTAGTTGCTTTAGGTTTTCATATAACCCTTGAATAAAGCTGCTCCGAAGGTATTCAACGTTTATGTAAAGTTTATCTTTGAAGCTAGAGGTAGGTTTATGAGTTTACTATCATTTGAAGATTTCGTTAATTAATCGGATAAAACCTTCAGCACCAACACCGCCTAAAACATTAACAAGAATATCTTTAATATTTGTGACTAATTTAAATTTCTTGTGATCCTCGTTTGGTATGCTTTTAATTCTTTCTAATTCAGCAACTATACTCCTCAAGTTTTCTGCATATTCTTTTCCAAGTTCAGTTTCTAATACCGAATCATACGTTTTAATAGTATCGATTAATTCATATAGTTTTAACTCATCAATTTGTACTGATTGGGATTGATTTTGTGTAGATCGATAGGTTCCTTGTTGAATTTGAACTGTATTTACCGGTCCACTAAAATTATTTACGCAAATATTTGAGCTTAAGCTTTCTTCAATTTGGTTCTTCTCCTCAAAATAAGAATTGTCATTGCTTAGAACTACCATTATATAAGGATAATTATCCGCCCAACTTACAGAAATCATTTCTGCATCCATGAGCTCTTTAAACTGACTACGAATTATACGATCATCTCCAATTGATAAGGATCTAAATCTTTTCTCCCAATAATCAATATCACATAGTCGATTCTCTAATCTATGATCTAGTATTTCTTTTAAAAGTTTTTCGGATTTTTTTGATAATCGCTTCATAATTGACTCCTTTTCTATGATCTTTATATATTTGCGTCTATGCTTTACCAAGATTATACGCTTATAAATTTGGAAGGATAGTCTTGACAAACGTAAGCGGGAATTAAAACAGCGGGTAGCAGCCTGATGAAAGTTAAAGTAGAGTAACCACAGGAGGTGGCTACCCTATGGAAACGAATACCACTGCTCATAAAGAAGATCTAGTATTTACCGAGATTC
>NZ_MPKA01000024.1 GCF_001945605.1 Dubosiella newyorkensis | reverse complement strand
CCTGACTTTACAAGTTAAAAGGAAATTATAGTACTCAAAAAACGATCTTAGAGATTTTTCTCCAAGATCGTTTTAATTTGCTTCTTCTTCAGAACGAAATTGTTGATCGGAAGCATATATTTAGCGGCTATATAGTCGCCTACTTTGTTTTTTGCTGAACAGTTCGTATAAGAAATCTCGTCTCTTTGGATAATTTGATAATTGTGGATGAAATCATAGACTTCCTCGCTTCCAAACTGGTTGTCCAGCACTTTGAACTGCACCAGTCTTTCCAGCAGCACGCTCAAATAGCACACCAGAAAATGCCCTTTTATGCAGTCTTCCGATTTGAGAAAGACGGGTCTTGCATTCAGCTGGCTCTTCATGGTCCGGAACGTTTCTTCGATCCTCCACAGGTTGTGATAGGTCTTGTATATTTCTGAAGGTTCCATTTCCAGTTCGGAAGTGACGAGCATATTATAGCCGGCGCATCGTTTGTCGCTTTCGATCTTTTCTCGATTGAGTTCTGCTTTTACGTTTTCTCCCGTTTCTCTTCCATCCTTTCCGATGGATACGAAATCCACATATTTGGCCGATTCTCCGTATTCGTCTTTTTTGGCTTTCGAAAGGCAGCACATGGCGGCTTTGGATGCCATTTTCTCGATCTCGGCGAGCTGTTTTTTGGCCAGCTTGGGATTGTAGGTGACGATCCGTTTTTCTTTGGCCGCGAAGGTAACCTTCTTTCTTGTTTCTCCGTCTGTGTTTTCGAAATAGCTGTAGACAAATGTATCGACCGCACTCTTGCAGCGATAGACGAGTTTTCCTTTTTCGTCTCGGACTTCTGTCCATCCCTGATCCAGGAGCGCCCAGGTCTTTTCTTTTCCGGAAAGCATCTTCACGGATTTCGAAAAGAGATAGCCGTCCCCGGAGGAGAGGGCATCGTGAATGTTGGCGGCGCAGTTCAGTCCTTTGTCCGCTACTCGGACGGTCCTGCCTGTGATGTTGTCCTGTTCCTTGAGGGCTCTGACGATCTCCCGCAGAACAGGCTTTTCGGACTGGTTTCCCGGATAGAGACGCATGCCGATGGGGATGCAGTTTGAATCGAGGAGAAGACCCATGCCGATGATGGGATCTTTCCTGTTTTCTTTGGAAGGACCCTTTCTTCTCCAGTCGTCTTCGCGGTCGATCTCGAAATAGTAGTTCGTGCAGTCGAAGTACATCTTCTCTGTATCGAGAATATAGGTCTCGTTCGATTGTCTTGTGGCGATTTCTACAACTTTTTCGTATTCGTGGCCGAGGAACTCGATGCAGGAAAGGATCTGGTGATAGGAAAAAGGCTGGAAACCGAAGAGTCTCGGAACGACCCGCTCTGCCGTCTTCTTTTTGGAAACGGGTTCTACAAGGCGGGCCATGAGAAGAGCCCGAAGACAGCCGTAGACGGAATAGTCGAAGCGGCGTCTTGAAGCGAGCAGATCGATATCTTTCTGGATGTCGATCCTGCGGAGGATCGAATCGCAGGGGAACCATCCCAGATAGAGGAGGGCGGAAATATCGGAGATCTGCTTTTCTTCGGTTTTGCGGTTGTCGGCATTCATATCGGCAACTTTCCGAGCGTAGAAGGAAACCGGATCGTCGATTCCTTTATCGACAAGATCGCAGACATAGCCGAGCGTCTCGACATGAGAGCTTCTTGGACTTTTTTTTACGGGATCGAAAAAAGAATTATAGATCTGGAGATAGATTCCTCTGGAGCGGGAGCTTTTTCTAAGATAGTAAGCCATGAGAAGCCTCCTTTTTGAACACTATTAG
>NZ_MPKA01000048.1 GCF_001945605.1 Dubosiella newyorkensis | reverse complement strand
TGTTAAGGTGTTTTACACGGAGGACGTTTTCATGGCTTATTTCCTTAAAAAATCGCATCTCAAAAATGGCTTGTATCTTCAGATCTATTTCTCTTTCCGCGATCCCGAAATCAAAGAGACCCGCCACCGCTGTATCCGTTCTTTGGGTTATGTTCACAATCTGCAGACACCCGATATCCCCGATCCGATCGAATACTATCAGCTCGAGGTCAATCGCATGAATGCCGATTTCAAAGCCGAAAAAACAAGCTCCAAAGACAAAAAAATCTCTTCTCTTTCTCCTCTGCGTTCCTTGGGCTACTTTCCTCTCAAGTCCGTCCTGGATTCTTTGAAGATCTCTGCGTTCGTCGATCTTTTCCAGCTCGGCTCCAGACAGGAATTCTCCCTTTCCAAGGCTTTCGAGGCTCTTGTCTATGCCAGAGCAGTCAATCCCTGCTCTAAACGCAAGACCTGCTCCGATATCATCCCTTCTTTATGGGAGGATTACTCCATTTCCTACTCCCAGTCCCTCGACGCTCTTTCTCTTCTTGGCGCCAATTACGAGAAAATCGTCGAGATCCTTACGAACAGAACGGCAGAAGTCTATTCTCTCGATACTTCTTCTGTCTTTTTCGACTGTACCAATTTCTACTTCGAAATCGACGCCGAAGATCTGCTCCGACGCAAAGGCCCGTCCAAAAAGAACCGCACCGATCCGATCCTGGGCATGGGTCTTCTTCTCGACAGGCGATGCATCCCCATCGGCATGCGCCTCTATCCGGGCAACCAGTCCGAAAAACCGGTCCTGCGCAGCGCGGTAAAGGATATGAAAAAGCATCTCTCTCTTCAGGGGAAGACCGTGCAGGTGGCGGACAAAGGGCTCAACTGCGCTCAGAACATTTATGAAGCCAAAAAGGGCAAAGACGGCTATCTGTTTTCCCGTTCTGTCAAGACGCTCCTGCAGATCGAGAAAGAATGGGTCCTCAAGGATGGCGATGACGAATGGAAATGGGTCTATGACGAAGAAGGAAAGAAGAAATACCGCTACAAAAGCTGTATCGACATGTTTTCCTATTCGTTTGTGATGAGCGGGACCGGAAAAAGGAAGAAATTCAGCACAAAAGAGAAGCGGATCGCCACCTTCAGCCCGAAGCTGGCGAAGAAAAAGAAGATGGAGATCGCAAAAATGGTCTCGAAGGCAAGCCGGCTCTGCACCAGCCAGGCCAAAAAGAGCGAATACGGAGAAAGCGCCAAATATATGCGGTTTGTATCGATCGGCAAAGACGGAGCGGAGAGCGGGAACGAAGTCGCGGCCGAGATCAACGAAGAAGCGATCGCCAAAGATATGGAACTGGCCGGCTACAATATGCTTGTCACATCGGAAACAGAAATGGAAGAAAAGGAAATCTATAAAGTTTATCATCAGCTTTGGAGAATAGAAGAATCGTTCCGGATACTGAAAAGCGAGCTCGACGCAAGACCAGTCTATCTGCAGGACGGGAACCGGATCAAAGGACATTTTCTTGTGTGCTACGCAGCCGTGCTGCTGGAAAGAATATTCCAGATCCTGATCCTGAAAGACAGATTCAGTGCTCATGCCATCAGCGAACTGATCAGGAACTTCAATGTGATCCAGACAAATCGTCTACAATATGTGAACACCGGAACACGAACTCCTCTCATCGAAGAAATGTGCAAATATTATTCGCTGCCTCTCAATAATTATTTTTTAACGAAGGGGCAAATAAAAAAGGTGCTGGGATATCGGTTTACACCGCTTCCTTAGCACCATTTTTGAAAATCATCTCTTAAAGTCAGG
>NZ_MPKA01000028.1 GCF_001945605.1 Dubosiella newyorkensis | reverse complement strand
TTATATAAATAGTCGGGTGGGTGATGACTCGAAATATGGAAGCCGCAAAAGTTCTGGAGTGTATAGAAATAGCCAAAAGAAGACGAGGAATCAAAAAGCCATTGGTGATCCACAGCGATCAAGGAGTCCAGTACACAAGCGAAGAATACAAAAACAAGACAGAAGGAATGGAAAGATCGTATTCGAGAAAAGGCAATCCATGGGACAACGCCTGCATCGAAAGCTTTCATTCACTGATCAAGAGAGAATGGATCAACTTCTACCATTTCGAAACGATGAAAGAAGCGAAGAAAGCCGTATTCGAATATATAGAAGGATTCTACAATACGATCCGGATCCATTCCCATTGCGGATACGAATCCCCGATGGAATACGAGAAAAACTACAAGATATTGAAAAAGATGCGTTTAGAAAAAAATTGAGAAGCGTCATTGACGATGGGGATCCCTAAGATAAGCTTGGGGCTTTTCAAGCCGCAGCAAGAGCTGGGAGTTTGAAAAGCAACAAGAAATGGGTTCTTAGGGATAGGGACCCGTAGTCAATGGAAAGCGGAACAAATTTTTTCGGATTTGTCAAAAAACAGAAATTTAGGTTGTCCTCAAACTTGACATAGTACCAATCGATTGAGCCGGGTTGGGTTCGATCTGTTCAAATATCTGTTCGCCAAATACCATGTCGATATCGTCGTCATGTCTGAACTGAAAGATAAGAAGACTGATCAGCAGGAAATATTCGAAGAGATCATCAGCCTGCTCCACGCTTTTTCGATGAGAATGGATTCTGGAAGAAGGAAAAAGATCAAAGAGGCTTTGGCTGACGGAATAGAAGAAGAAGGTGAATGCGATGGCAAAAAGACAGAAGTCCAACAGGAATCGTGAAGAAAGCTATGCCCAACGTCGCCAAAAACTGACGGAAATCCAGTACGAACATCTTGTTGAGCGGCATGTCATCCGGCCTTCCCACAGCCATTACAGAGTGCTGGACGAGTACGCCCATAAAGCGAACAACGTCTACAACCAGGGTTTATACAGGGTGCGTCAAGCCCTGTTTAAAGGCAAATGGATGAGCTATTCTCAGCTGGATAAGAGTCTTAAAAAATCGAGAGACCAGAAAGACTGCATGATCTACTCGTCCATGAACAGCGTCCATCTTGTCCAGCAGATCCTTCGTCTTGTCGCTCAGAACATGACCTCCTGGAAAAAGGCAAGAGACGCTTATCGGAAAGCCCCTCACAAATTCACTGGACGGCCGAAACTGCCCGGATATCACAAGAAAGGCGGAAGGTCCACGATTTTCATCGACAATCAGACGGCAAAACTGCGTAAGGGCGGATATGTCGAGATTCCTGTACTGGACAACTTTCGCATTGAACTCCAGCATAAGGAAACAACCGCCATCCAGCAGGTGAGGATCATCCCCCAGCATGGCCGATTCATTGTTGAAGTGGTCTACAGGACAAATAAAGAAATCACCTACAAACCGGATAACGGCCGGTACCTGAGCATCGATCCGGGTCTGGACAATGCCTTTGCCCTGGCTTCCAATGTCGACGGCTTTCAGCCCGTTCTGATCAACGGCCGCCCCATCAAGGCACTCAATCAGTATTACAACAAGGAGCGTGCCAGACTGTATCAGGCCCATGATTTCTCGAATCAGCCCCGATCAAGCAGACGTCTTGAGAGGCTTGAGTTCTTCCGGGACCAGAAGATCGATCGCTTTGCCCATGAAGCAAGCAGACGCATCGTTGATATAGCGTTAAGCCATGATATCGCGACGATCGTTATCGGGAAGAACAAAGGCCA
>NZ_MPKA01000065.1 GCF_001945605.1 Dubosiella newyorkensis | reverse complement strand
GGATTTACAAGACAGAAGGAATGGAAAGATCGTATTCGAGAAAAGGCAATCCATGGGACAACGCCTGCATCGAAAGCTTTCATTCACTGATCAAGAGAGAATGGATCAACTTCTACCATTTCGAAACGATGAAAGAAGCGAAGAAAGCCGTATTCGAATATATAGAAGGATTCTACAATACGATCCGGATCCATTCCCATTGCGGATACGAATCCCCGATGGAATACGAGAAAAACTACAAGATATTGAAAAAGATGCGTTTAGAAAAAAATTGAGAAGCGTCATTGACGATGGGGATCCCTAAGATAAGCTTGGGGCTTTTCAAGCCGCAGCAAGAGCTGGGAGTTTGAAAAGCAACAAGAAATGGGTTCTTAGGGATAGGGACCCGTAGTCAATGGAAAGCGGAACAAATTTTTTCGGATTTGTCAAAAAACAGAAATTTAGGTTGTTCTCAAACTTGACATAGTACCAGCTGCGCGGGAGGATGGATCGCCATACGGACCGGCACATTGACCGCAGGACAAGTCGTAATATTTGTCCAGCTGCTGAATTATATCCTTGAGCCGGTAACCGAGCTGCCTGCTTTGTTGTCGCGTCAGTCGGGAGCAGTTCGATTAGCGAAAACAATGGAAGAAACATTGAAGGAAAACCATTGCTTTCCGGCTTCGCTTCAAATTGATTCGATCTCCTTCGACCATGTGTGGTTCAAATTTCCGGACCAGGAAATCTTAAAGGATTTTTCGTATACGTTTTTGTCGGGACGCTCCTATCTCGTACGGGCTCCTTCGGGTTTTGGAAAGTCCACGCTGCTTCAGCTGATCCTGGGAATTTATGAACCGTCATCCGGGCGGATCGTGTACAATGGAACGAGTGGATATACGACGGACGCGCTTCTTGAAAACATAGCCTGGATGCCGCAATCCCAGGAACTGATCCACGGTACGGTGGAAGAAAATATCACATTCTCCTCGAGTCCTCAAAAAAAGGATCAGAGGGCGATCGATTTGAAAGGAAACATAAACGTTCTCTCGGGAGGACAAAAACAGCGTGTCCTTCTTGATCGAATCCTCCAGCAGAATAAAGACTGGAACCTGCTGGATGAACCGACGACAGGAATGGATCCCGGGCTACAGGAACAAGTATTGAAGGATATTCTTGGTTTGAAAAAAACATGTATCGTGGTAATGCATACGGAGAATCAGGCTATTCTTTCACTCTTTGATGAAGTGGTTGATTTAGCCCCGTAAGAGTTCACACCGGAAAAGGTATCAAGCGAAAATACAAGGAAGAAAGTTTAGAATTTCGAAATATAATAAAGCATTCAGCGAGATACATCATTGGTCGCATTAATCAAACAGGCGGCAAGATTCCGCCTTTTCTGATGCCAAAGTTTACATACGTTTTACATCGCATTGATGGACTAGAAAACAAGATCCGATATACTAAAACAAAAGAGGTAGACGCATGATTTTTTGTATTGAAGACGATCCATCCATCCGCGAATTGATCTTATACACCCTTCAAGTCCACAATATGGACTGTGAAGGCTTTTCTTGCGGAAAGGATTTTTTAGAAGCATTGAAAACACGAAAACCCGATCTGATCGTATTGGATCTAATGCTCCCTGACTTGGATGGAATGCGCCTTCTTCGCTTATTGCGCTCAGATCCAAATTCCAGCACGATCCCGATCTTGATCGCCTCGGCAAAAGGCAGCGAATTCGATAAAGTGATCGGATTGGATGAAGGCGCCGACGATTATATCGTAAAGCCGTTTGGGATGATGGAACTCGTCTCTCGCATCAAAGCGCTGCTTAGACGATCTATAAAATCTAAAGAAGAAGGTTTAAAATGCGGATCTTTGAAACTCGAAGAAAAAAGCCGGACCGTTTTTATCGAAGGAAAAAAACTGGAACTTTCGAAAAAAGAATTTGATCTGCTCTATTTCTTGATGCGCCATGTCAATCAAGTCATCACTCGAGAACAAATCTTAGAAAAGATCTGGGGCTATTCATATGAAGGCGAAACTCGAACGGTCGACGTGCATATTGGAATGCTTCGCAATAAACTGGAAAACCACAAAAACTACATCAAAACAGTCCGAGGGATCGGCTATAAACTGGAGCTTGTCGAATGAGACAAAAAATCTTTCAATCGATCCTTTTAGGCTGTATGGGGATGCTCATCGGCACTTCGCTCGTCTTTCTTTTTGTCCTCAATCAATATTTCAACGCCTCCCTTAAACAAGAACTTTCCGTCATCGCCGATCTGATCGACGATCAAGACGATGTAGAAACGATCGACTGGGCGAAACGCTCGATGGAAGCCGTTCTCAAAAACAAAGCTGGCACGATTGTATACGCAAGCCAAACTTCCTCGAACCATTACGAAGACCAATCGATCACCTTGCATAAAACATTAGCCAATGGCGATATTTTGACTTTATCTCAAAACAAGCTCTCGATCGCGATGCAGACGCTCGCCTTGCTTAGGCCGCTGAGTATCGTATTGGGGATCGGCCTTATCCTTTCTTTGTTTCTTTCGTACAAGATCGCCAAAGAATGTATGCAGCCGCTCAATGATCTCGACCTAGAACACCCTAAGGTGAAGAACGCGTATCCTGAACTCGATCCGATCATTCATCGGCTCTCTCTCCAACAAAAAGAGATTCGCAAACAAAATCGTCAGCTCGAACATAAACATGAAGAATTAAGAACACTGATGAATGGGATCACGCAAGGAATCATTCTCATCAACGAAAAAAACATCGTGGTCCAGATCAACGAAGCCGCCATGCAGATGGGAAATTTACATGGCCCAGTTCAAGGGTTTCACTTCTTAAAACTTTTTCCCGAAGAAGCTTTGAAAAAAGCCATTCTCGAAGAGAAGATCAAAAAGAAAGTCTTGACGATAAAACGCGAAGACCATACTTACGAGTTCCACCTCGATCCGATCGAGACCCATGACAAGTTTTCTGGCCAAGCGATCTTGATCCTAGATATAAGCGAAAAGGAAAAGATGGAACAGATTCGACGCGAATTTTCAGCCAACATTTCCCATGAACTCAAGACCCCGATTCAAAGCATCCTAGGTTATTCGGAACTTCTCGACTCCAAATGTGTCAAAAAAGAAGACCAACCCCTCTTTGTTAAAAAAATCTATAACAAAGCGCTCTTGATGCGCTCGATCGTCGAAGAACTCCTCGATCTTTCCAAGATGGAACAAGAAGTCGACCGCCTTAACTTCGAAAGTATCGATATGAAAGAGCTGATCGAACAGATCCTTGAAATGCATAAGCTATCGATCGAAAAAAAAGAACTTACAATCAAAACAAAACTCGAACCAGTCAAGCTCTTTGGCCATCATAAAGCATGTCGAATGATCTTGAACAACTTGATCGACAATGCGATTAAATACAATCGAAACAAAGGCACGATCACCATTTGCCTCGAACAAAAAAACCAAGAAGGCGCGACGATCATGATCCAAGATACAGGAATTGGGATCGCTTCAGAAGAACAAGAACACATATTCGACCGTTTTTATCGAAGCAATTCGATCCGTTCCTCCTATCCAGGTTCTGGCATCGGACTCTCGATCGTCAAACACGCTCTTTTACTCATGCACGGAAGCATACAAGTCGAATCAAAACTCGGAAAAGGAACGCGATTTCTCGTGACCTTCTGAACCAAAAAGCCTACCCAAACCGTAGGCATTTTTTGTATAATCATAAAAAAGGGAGAATGTTATGAATTTTATTTATATTTCACCCCAGTTTCCGAAAACGAACTGGTACTTCTGCGACCGGCTTTCTAAAAATGGAGTTCGCGTATTGGGAATCGGCGATACACCCTACGATCAACTCGACCCATTGCTCAAAAACGCGCTTGTCGAATATTATTATGTTCCGTCGATGGAATCCTACGCCGACATGTATCGAGCCGTCGCCTATTATGCCTTCAAATATGGACGCATCGACTGGATCGAATCCAACAACGAGTATTGGCTGGAACAAGACGCCAAGCTACGCGAAGATTTCAATGTAAAAACGGGCGTCCAACCAAATCATATCGACTATTTCAAAAGCAAATACAAAATGAAAGAAAAGTATCGCGAAGCCAACATCCCAAGCGCCGCTTCGATCCGATATACAGATCTTGAAACAGCCAAAAAATGGGCGGACTCGATCGGCTATCCGCTCATCGTCAAACCCGAAACCGGAGTGGGCGCAAGCGATGTGTTCAAACTCAAAAACGAAGACGATCTTCGCTCATTCGATGCAAACAAGCCCCAAGAAGAATACGTTTTAGAAGAATTTATCGAAGGCGATATCGTCTCTTACGACGCGATCGTAAACGACAAAGGAGAGCCGATCTTTGAATCGATGACCTATTGGCCCCCATCGATCGCGGATATCGTCAATCAAGATTTAGATCTTGCCTATTATGTTTCTCCAGAACTCGATCCCGAACTAAAAACACTAGCCCAAAACGCGATCCAAGCCTTTCACGCCTATTCTCGATTTATTCATCTTGAATTTTTCAAAACAAAGCGGAAGAACACATACTATGGCCTAGAAGTCAATATGCGACCAGCTGGAGGGTATACACCCGACATGATGAACTTCGCCCATTCAGTCGATGTCTATCAAATCTATGCGGACATGGTCACGAAAAAACAACCCGTCGCAAACCAGGAAGCTTCTCAATCGTATTGTGTCTATGCGTCGCAAAAAGATGGAAAACCTTATCTTCATTCTCATGATAAGATCCTAGAACGATACAAAGACAAGCTTGTGATGTGTGAAAGAATGCCTGAAATGATGGTCCGGACGATGGGAAACCAAATGTATACGGTCAAGCTCGATACAAGAGAAGAGAAGGACGCGTTCATCCAATATGTGCTCGATCAAGCGGAGTGATCCGCTTTTTTGTTTGCGAAGATATAGGACATTTGGTAAAATGAAAGTCTTAAGTAAAGAAAACGCTTACAAAGAAAGGAAATGCGAATGGATAAACAATATATATTAGCGATCGATCATGGAACGACTTCGACGCGAGCGATCCTGTTCGATCATGAATGCAATATGGTCGATATCGTGCAAAAAGAAGGGAAAGTCGAATACCCAAAATCAGGGTGGGTCGAACAAGACGCTCTGGCCGTATGGCTCGATATTTTATATGTGATCGCGGGCATCATCAACAAATCCGGAATCAAGCCAGATCAAGTCGCGGCCATCGGGATCTCGAATCAACGCGAAACGAGCGTGCTCTGGGATAAAAAAACAGGACTTCCGATCGGAAAAGCGATCGTTTGGCAATCTAGACAAACAAGCGAGATCTGCGATCGATGGAAAGAAGAAGGACTCGAAGAAATGGTCCGCCAGAAAACAGGGCTTCGGATCGATCCTTACTTTTCCGCCTCAAAGATCGCCTGGATGCTCGAAAACATCGAAGGCGCTCGAGAAAAAGCCGAAAACGGCGATTTGATGTTTGGCACAATGGATTCCTGGATCGTATGGAACTTGAGCGGAGAAGAAAGACACATCACCGATGTTTCAAACGCCTCGAGAACGTTGTTGTGCAACATCGAAACGCTCGAATGGGACGATGAACTTCTTGAAGCGTTCCATATCCCCAAAACGATCTTGCCAGAAATCGTTCCGACCTCGTTCAATTATGGAACCACAGCGCCCTATCACTTTTTTGGAAGCCGTATTCCGATTTGTTCTATGGTCGGCGATCAGCAAGCCGCCTTGTTTGGTCAGCTTTGCCTAGAAAAAGGCATGGTCAAAAACACGTATGGAACAGGCGGCTTTTTATTGATGAACACAGGAGATAAGATCGTCCGCTCAAAAAATGGCTTGTTGTCGACAGTCGCTTGGAAGATCGGCGATCATGTGACATACGCTTTAGAAGGATCGATCTTCGTTTCCGGCTCCATCATGAAATGGATGCGCGACGAGCTGCAGCTCTTTGACGATGTAAAAGTAACAAGCCAAATGGCCAATAACGCTAAGGCGCAAGACGATCTTTTTATCGTGCCTGCTTTTGTCGGCTTAGGCGCTCCTTATTGGGACGATAAAGCGAAAGCCTCGATCGTTGGTTTGACTTTAGGATCCAACCGGAATCAAATTGTAAAAGCCGGCATCGAATCGATGGCTTATCAAGCAAAAGATGTGATGGACGCCATGGAAAAAGACTCGAACTTAAAGATCTCGAAGCTTAAAGTTGACGGAGGCGCCACGAGCAACGATTATTTGCTTCAATTCCAAGCCAACTTGTGTCAATGCGCTCTTGAACGTTTCAAGGTCACCGAATTGACCGCCTTAGGCGCTGCCTTTCTAGCTGGACTTGCGATCGGCTATTGGAAGCTAGAAAACTTGAAGATCGAGATCGATCAAACATTCGAGCCCAACAAAAAGAAAGAAGAAATGGATCTACATTTTGAAAACTGGCATCGAGCGATCGCTTCTTGCCAGGCGTTCAAACCGGTCCAAGTCGAGGGAAATGGACATGTATGATATTGTGATCATTGGCGCTGGCGTCATTGGTTGCGCCATCGCCTACGAGCTTGCCAAATATCAGCTTGACGTGCTCGTTCTCGAGAAAGAAAGCGATGTATGCTCAGGAACATCCAAAGCTAATTCAGGAATCGTTCATGCTGGCTACGACGCGAAACCAGCCACCTTAAAAGCAAAATTCAATGTTGATGGAGCTAAACGGATCCCGATCCTTTCCGAACTGCTTGCTTTCGATTATAAAAACTGCGGATCTCTCGTTTTGAATTTTAGCGAAGAAGGAAAAGAGACGATCCAAAAACTGTATGAGCAAGGGATTCAAAATGGAGTTGAAGGACTGAAGATCCTTTCAAAAGAAGAAGTTCTCTCCATGGAGCCTAACGTTTCCGATCATGTCGTTTCCGCTTTATACGCGCCTAGCGCTGGCATCGTTTGTCCTTTTGGGATGACGATCGCCTTCGCCGAAAACGCGGCCGATAATGGAGTGAAATTTATATTTGACACACCCGTGGAAACGATCGAAAAAAAAGAAAATGGGTTTTTGATCAATGGAATATACGCCTCCAAAATGATCATCAACGCAGCTGGCGTGAAAGCCGATTTCATCCATTCTTTGCTTGAAGAGCCACGCTTTAAGATCCAAGCGCGAAAAGGAGAATATATCCTGCTCGATCATAGCGCTTCCCATCTATGTTCTCATACGCTCTTTCAGCTTCCGAGCGAATATGGAAAGGGCGTGTTGATCACCCAGACCGTGCATGAAAATCTTCTTGTCGGTCCGACAGCCCAAGATATCGACGATAAAGAAGGGATCGATACGACAACGGATGGTCTTGAACAGATTCAAGAAAAGGCGAAGATCACGATCAAAGATATTCCTTTTTCTCAAACGATCACTTCTTTTGCCGGATTAAGAGCTAGAGGGAATACAGGGGATTTCGTGATCGAGGAGAGCATGGACAACTGGATCGATGTCGCATGTATCGAATCGCCAGGATTGACTTCGGCTCCAAGTATTGCCTCCTATGTAAAAGAGATCGTCGTTGATCATTTTGATCCATCGCTTAAAGAACCCTATATCGCTAGGCGAAAAGGATTTGTCAATACGAAGACACTGAGCGACTCGCAATGGAACGATTTGATCCAAAAAGATCCTCGTTATGGAAAAATCGTATGCCGGTGCGAAAGCATCAGCGAAGGACAGATCGTCGACGCGTGTTCTAGATCGATCCCGGCAAGAAGTGTCGATGGCATCAAGCGTCGAGTACGCGCCGGAATGGGTCGATGTCAAGGCGGTTTTTGTTTGCCGAAAGTGATGGAAATCTTAGTGAAACAATACGGCCTCGACTGGAAGGACGTTCATAAATCAAATCCAGAAAGCGGATATATCATCCAAAAGATCAAGGAAGGAATGAAAGACGATGGAACATAAGCAGTTATTGATCATTGGTGGAGGACCTGCTGGGCTTGCTGCAGCGATCGAAGCCAAAAAGAATGGTGTCGACGATCTTTTGATTTTAGAACGAGATGCTTGTCTAGGCGGGATCTTGAATCAGTGTATTCACAATGGGTTTGGTTTGCACACGTTTCATGAAGAATTGACTGGGCCTGAGTACGCCAAGCGATATATCGATCAAGTCAACGAGCATTCGATCCCATATCGACTTAACACGATGGTGCTTTCAATCGACGATCAAAAAAATGTTCGGTTCATTTCGGAACAAGGAATCGAAGTCATTCAAGCGCAGGCGATCATTTTGGCGATGGGTTGCCGTGAAAGGCCTAGAGGCGCTCTGAATATTCCTGGCTTTCGAGGGGCTGGCATCTATTCCGCAGGCACGGCTCAAAAGCTCGTCAATCTAGATGGATTTTTACCTGGGAAGGATGTCGTAATCTTAGGATCTGGGGATATTGGTTTGATCATGGCTCGGCGAATGACTTTAGAAGGAGCGAAAGTCCATGCGGTGGCCGAGATCATGCCTTACTCATCCGGTCTTAAGCGTAATATCGTCCAATGTCTAGAGGACTATCACATTCCGTTGTTTTTGGAGCATACGATCGTAAAGATCCTAGGGAAAGACCGGGTCGAAGGGGTCGTCCTCGCTAAAGTCGATCAAGACCGAAAGCCGATTTTAGGGACGGAAAAAGAATATGCGTGCGATACGATTTTGTTCAGTTGTGGTTTGATCCCGGAAAATGAATTGAGCGCGCAGGCCAAGCTTGAAATGGATCCGATCACGAAAGGAGCTATTGTCAGTGATTCTTTGCAGACGAGCGTGGATGGGATCTTCGCGTGCGGAAATGTCCTTCATGTTCATGATCTTGTCGATTTTGTGAGTCAAGAAGCATCTCTGGCGGGTAAAAAAGCGGCAGAATACGTGTTAGGGGATTTGAAAAAAAGTCAAGATTTCGTTTCGATCGAGCCCAAAGGAAAGACACGGTATGTGATTCCTTCTAAGATCGATTTAAAGAATGGAAAAGAAGATGTTGTCGTGCGTTTTCGGGTGGGAAGCGTGATCCAGGATGGAGCGATCCAAGTCTATATCGATGGTAAGAAGATCGTTCGTTTTCCGCGCAGGATCATGGCCCCAGGCGAAATGGAGACGATCACTTTGAAAAGAGAATGGCTTTCATCGAATCCGTCTTCGATTTGGATAGAGAGTGAGTAAGAATATGTTCAAACAATTGACGTGTATCAACTGTCCTTTAGGCTGTTCGCTCGAAGTCCTGATCGAGCAGGGAAAGGTGTGTTCGGTAAAAGGAAACACGTGTCCTAGAGGAAAGGCGTATGCCTATAGCGAAATCGAGCATCCGGCTAGGATCGTGACAACAAGTCTTCCTGTTGTCGATGGAGACTGGCGCATGGTTTCCTGCAAAACAAAAGCGCCGATCCCAAAAGAAAAGATCGGCGAGATCATGGAGCTTCTTCAAGATGTAATAGTGCAGGCACCGATCCAGATCGGAGAGATCCTTGTCGAAAACATCGCAAATACGAATGTCGATCTTGTCGCGACAAGAGAAGTTCATAAAATATAGCGTATTTATTCTAGAGGTACTACTTGCTCAAAAAGCATGTGGTACTTTTTTTGAAGGATCCGGTTGTCATGGAAATGTCCAAAATACCAAATGTCGAAGTGGAGCTGGCTTGCGATCTCTTCAAGTTTTGTTTCCATACGATCATTAGCTAAGATCTTGTCGATCGCGTATAAAGGGACGATCGGTTTAGGACATGTGTGAGAAAGAACGCCATGGACGCTGTAGTTCGCTTCTTTGATCGATTCCCAGGCCCGTTTGAATTGGTCGTCGCTCATTTGTTCTTCAGGAAAATAATAGCCGCAGCAGCTATCTTCTTCATCCGTATAGGGGATGTGTCTCCAATTGCGATCAACGCTGAAAGCCCCGCCTAATACGAGATAGCTTTTTCCATTGAACCAATAGATCTCGCCATTTTTTAAATAATAAATATTGTCGGCATCATTAGCTTGGTAGAGCGTGTTGCCAAAACGAAAGGTTTCATGCACATCATCGCAACACCAAGCGGGCGCTTCGTGATTGCCTTGAACCACAAGGATCGTTAGGTCGATCTTTTTGAGATACTGGTACACGTCTTCGGTCTCGATCTTATGATAGAGATTGGTTTTGCGGTCTTTTTTGCGGTAATAATTAAATCCAGCGTCTCCTAATAAGATCAAGATATCGTCTTTGCTTGTTTTATGTTTTTTGGCGAACATTTCGATTTCTTGAATATCTCCATGTTTATCGCCTGTGATATAGATCATTTAAAGCACCTTCTTCAGATCGAATGGCTCGTCTGTGTTGGTTTTGAGATATTGAACGATTTGATCGGTCAAATATTTTGGGGTGGAGGCGCCCGAAGTGATGGCGATCTTTTGTTCGTTGAGATCTAGGTTGTAGGATTTAAGTTCTTGAAGCGTCTGGACGAGCAATACTTGAGGAATGCCCGCTTTTTTTCCGATGCTGGCAAGCTTGTTCGTATTGTTGCTGTTGGGATCGCCAACAACGATAAGTAGATCGATGGCTTGATCTTTTAGCTTGAGGATCGCTTCTTGACGGATCCTAGTGGCGTTGCAGATCTCGTTGTTGAAAAGAGCGTTTGGATATCGTTCTTCGATCGCGTCGAAGAGTTCTTGGATCTCGAGGGTGGACATGGTCGTCTGGTTGGTCACGAAGATCTTGTTTTCAATATCCTGTGGTATGTCCGCTTCCTTTTCGATCAAGAAAACCGCATCGGAAAGAGTATAGATCGATTCGGCTTCAGGGTGGTGGTTTTTTCCAATGTAGAAGATCGAATATCCTTCTTTCAGCTTCTCCTGCACGATCTTTTGGGTCTGCAGGACGAAAGGACAGCTGGCATCATAGACGACAAGTCCTTTTTCTTTGGCTCTTTCATAAAGGGCAGGAGCGACACCATGGGCGGTAAAGATGACGATACCGGATGGAACGTCTTCTAATAATTCGAGCCGCGTTTTTTTTGGATCTTCGATCGTATGGATTTCCATAGCCGACAGCGCTTTTTTGACATACTCATTGTGCACGAGATTACCTAAGATCGTGATCGTCGCTTCTGGATGTTGAATTCTTACTTCTTTAGCGATCTGGATCGCTTTCATAACACCTCCACAAAAGCCTTGTGGAGTCACTTCAATAATCGTATTGTTTTTCATTCTTTTATTATGGCTGATTTCTGCGGATTTGAAAAGGACCTTCTTTCAGCTAAAAAAGTTAACCGTTAAGGGTAGCTACTAACGTAATTATCATAAGTTCTTCTTATGTTTTTTGTGAGGAAGATTTTGCCGATCCTACGCATGAAAACAATTTAAGCATCTTGTAAGAATTTAAAACAAGAGCACGACCAACAAGGCAGGCAGCAAGTTGGCGACTTTGATCGTTTTAGGAAAGATCAAATTGAGGCCGACACAAAAGATCAAGACATTTCCGACAACAGAAAGCTGGTCGAGCGCGCCATCCGTCAATAGAAAGGCCAATAAAGAAGAGAAAAGCATGATCGTGCCTTGAAGTATCCCGACAGGAATGGCGGAAAAAAGGCATCCGATCCCAAGCGAAGCGCTTAAGACAAAAACAATGATGAGATCGAGCAGCGACTTGGCATAAAGCGTGCTTGGATCGTGAAACAGTCCATCCTGCAAGGCGCCTACGATCGCCATCGCTCCGATACATACAGTCAATGTCGATGTGATGAACCCTTCCATGAAGAGTTTGTTTTTGGCGTTGCCAGTTTTTTGTTTGAGCCAGGATCCGAATCGTTCCAACGCTCCTTCGATATCGATCCTTTCGCCTAC
This sequence comes from Dubosiella newyorkensis, assembly GCF_001945605.1. Classification (GTDB taxonomy): domain Bacteria; phylum Bacillota_I; class Bacilli_A; order Erysipelotrichales; family Erysipelotrichaceae; genus Dubosiella; species Dubosiella newyorkensis. The sequence continues at coordinate 65,815 of NZ_MPKA01000065.1, read as the reverse complement.
AACGGCACCTATGGCTAGCGAAACGATGAGCATGATCGTATACGAGTCTTTGAGCATGTATTCCATCGCTCCTTGGATCGAGAGGAATATTACGCAGACGCCATTGATCTTCATCAGCAGCTGTTGTGTCGAGTCTTTTAAGTATTTTCCTAAAACCATTCCGCCTAGTCCGCCTAAGACGATGGCGCTTACATTCACGAGTGTTCCCATTTCAAAAAACCTTCTTTCAAATTCAAATTATAATTTTGTTTTTACAAGTTGTCTATGGTCACTGTTTTCAGAAGATTTGTAAAAAGGAGATCATTTTGGGATAATAGGTCTGAAAAAGACAAGGAGGTCTTTATGTCAAAATTACAAGAAATCATGGAGTTTGAGCATTTTAAAACATTGACGCCAATACAGGAGGCGATGCTCAAGCGAACAAATAAAAACCGCGATTTTATTGGGATTTCTTCTACCGGTTCTGGTAAGTCGCATGCTTTTTTTATTCCGATCTTAGAGATGGTCGATCCGGATTTGGATGAGGTGCAGGCGGTGATTTCTGCGCCGACTCGAGAGCTCGCCTACCAATTGTATGAGCGTTTCAAAGGGCTGGCGGGTCATTTTGGCGTGAGGATGAAGCTCGTGACGGGGGGCATGGACAAAAATATTGGCACGCTGACTCCGCAAATCGTCATCGGAACGCCAGGAAGAATGAAAGACTTGTTTTTGGATGAGAAGAATCTTCGTTTAGATACTGCCAAGATCGTCGTGATCGATGAGGCGGATATGACGATGGAATTTGGCTTTTTGGAAGATCTGGATCAAATTTTGTCGAAGATGGATGAGAATGTGCAGATCGATGTCTTTTCGGCGACGATTCCCGAAAATCTTGAACCGTTCTTGAAAAAGTATTTGCATGATCCTGAAATCGTCCGCATTGACAAAGATGAAAAGTATCAAAGCGATGTGAAGAATTATTTGGTTCCTTGCAAGCATATGTCGTATGAGGAAAAGCTTCTGCAAGTACTCCCGGCGATCAATCCTTATGTGTGCTTGATTTTCTGCAACACGACCGAGGAAGCTTCCCAAACAGCTAAACGTATGCGGGAAGAAGGATATGATCTTGTCGAGCTGCATTCTGGACTTGAATCGAGACAAAGAGCGCAAGCGATCCGACAGATCCAGTCGCAAAAGAAAAGCTATATCGTGGCGAGCGATATCGCTTCTAGAGGAATCGATTTGGAAGGGATCACCCATGTCATTTCATGCGGTTTTCCAAAAGATCTAAAGTTTTTTGTCCACCGAGCTGGTCGGACTGGCCGCGCTGGTCGGGATGGTTTATGTATCGCTTTGTATAAACCGACGGATGTGCGCACAGTAGAGGCTTTGATTCGACAAGGCATCGAGTTCGAGCATAAAGATGTTCGCCGAAACGAGTGGATCGCTTTGAAGCCGTTGGATCAAAAACAACCTCGCAAAAAAGATCCTCTGGAAAAAGAGATCGCTCAAATCGTGAAAAAGAAGAGCAAGAAGGTCAAGCCGAATTATAAGAAAAGACAGCGCGAGGAGATCGATCGTTTACGCCGTAAGAAGAAGCGGGAGATCATTCAAAATGATATCAAGCGTCAAAAGAAAGAGCGGGCCAAGATGAAGCAGCGCGCGAAACGAGAACAACAATGATTTTTCTTGGTTCTCATGTTTCGATGAAGGCGCCCAATTATTTGTTGGGCTCGATTCAAGAGGCGCTCTCCTACGATGCCAACGCTTGCATGATCTATACGGGGCCGCCTCAAAATTCAAAACGCGTCCCAATCGAGAAATTCAAGGTCGAAGAGGCCAAGAGATTGATGGAAGAACACGATTTTTCAATGGATCGGGTCATCATTCATGCGCCTTATATTATCAACTTGGCAAATTCGATGCGTCCTGAAACGGCGGAGTTCGGGGTGGAATTTTTGCAGGAAGAGCTAAGAAGGGTCGATGCGATCGGCGCAAGTGTTCTTGTTCTTCATCCTGGAGCGCATGTCAAGGCGGGCGTTGAAGTCGGTGTAGAGTGGATCGTCAATGGACTAAACCAAGTGCTGGATCAAGACGATTCGAATGTGGTGATCGCTTTAGAGACGATGGCTGGCAAGGGCAGTGAGATCGGTTCGAATTTTGAAGAGCTCGCCAAGATCCGGGAGCAGATCCATAAAAAAGAACGGATCAAAATTTGTTTGGATACGTGTCATATTCATGACGCGGGCTATGATCTTACGGCTTTTGACGAGGTGCTCGACGAGTTTGATTCGATCCTTGGTCTAGAGAACTTGGCGGTTTTGCATATCAACGATTCAAAGAACGAAAGAGGCGCACGTAAAGACCGGCATGAAAATATCGGGAATGGGTTTATCGGGTTTGAGACGTTGGCGAAGATCGTTCATCATCCAAAGCTCGAGTCGATTACAAAGATCTTGGAGACGCCATACATTGAGAATAAGCCGCCATATAAAGAAGAGATCGAGCAGCTTCGCTCTTGGAAAGAGCAATAAGATAGTAACGAAAGGAAGAATGGATCGCATTCTTCCTTTTTTCAGCGCTCAATTTGCGAATAGAATTGATGAAGGAGCGTGGCAAGTTGGACTGGCGCTTCGACATTGACTTCGTGACTGGCGTTTTTGATTTCTTGGTATTGGGCGTTCTTGAGTGTGTGAAAGAGTTCATTTGCCGCTTTTTTGTTGGCTTTATCTTTTTCTCCGCAAAGAATGGAAACGGGACAAGTGATCTTGTTCAAAGAAGCGCTAAAATCCAAGTCTATCATCGTTTTACAGAGAGTGATAAAATCATCTTTATCAAAGCCTGTTTGAAGAAACATCGATTTTGGCATGCAGCGAAAAAGCATGTTTTGGATTTTTAAAAGGCGTTTTGGCATTTTATATTGAGGAGCGATCAAAATGAGCGCTTTGACTCGATCGGGATGATCGATCGCGTAGTGGAGCGCGAGCACGCTGCCTAAAGAAAGCCCGCATAGAACGATTTCTTCGGATTGTGAATCGCAAAAATTAGAAAACGAGGAATAAATATTGGAATAGGTTGTCTGCTGTTTTTGGATCATTGCTGAAAGATCGAGGCAAATATTTTGATCACTTGTGACTGGTAGAGCATCAAGGACTGGATTCCAGCTGGATGCGGTTTGTCCTAATCCGTGGATATAAATGCGTTTCATTTTTTTCCTCCTTCATCTCATTCGCTTTTGGATTTCAATAGCGGATGTTCATATAGTAACAAATAAGAAAGGATTTACGAATGGATATCAAACATTTTTATCAAGAAAAAGGAGAGGGAGATTGTATGATTTTGCTTCATGGAAATGGAGAAGATCATACATATTTTGAAGGACAGATCGAAGACTTTTCTAAACATTTTCATGTTTACGCTTTAGATACGAGAGGTCATGGCAAAACACTAAGAGGAGAGGCGCCTTTTACGATTCGTCAATTTGCCAAGGATCTAAAATCGTTTATGGATGAACACCAGATCGAAAAAGCGAATTTGCTTGGATTTTCAGATGGTGGAAATATCGCGTTGGTATTCGCTCTCAAATATCCTTATATGGTGGATCGCTTGATCTTAAATGGCGCGAATTTAAATCCACGCGGTGTGAAGAAAAGGACGCAGATCCCAATCGAAATTGTATATCGGATCGCGAAGCGTTTTGAAAAGAACAGTGACAAGGCGAAAGCGAATGCGGAAATGCTTGGATTGATGGTCCATGATCCAAATATTAATATTGAGGAGCTTGCCAAGCTCAAAGCAAAGACGCTCGTGATCGCTGGAGATAACGATATGATCAAGGAAGAACATACAAGATCGATCGCAAAGAAGATTCCTGGCGCAAAACTTTGTATCTTGAAGGGAAATCATTTTGTCGCAAACAAGGATCCTGAAGCTTTTAATAAGGTGGTCTTGGAGTTTTTGTTGAAAAAGAGTTAAACATAAGCGAAGTTTTGGTTAAGCAGGGCTTCGTTTTTTTTTATTTAAAATCATATTTTTTCCGAACTTTTACTTAGTTCCAGATGCCTATCATTTTAGAGATTGCTATAATGGGAATAAACAGAAGAGATGTTTAATAAATAGATTTGTATTGGAGGAAAAGGATATGAATAAACAGCAATTGGCTGCCAAAATATGGGAATCGGCAAACCAGATGCGTTCTAAAATCGAGGCAAGTGAGTATAAAGATTATATTCTAGGGTTTATTTTTTACAAATACTTGTCAGAGCAGGAATTAAAACTTCTGATTAATGATGGATGGGATGAAGAAACGTTACCATTGGTGACTGAAGAAGATCAGGAAACGGTTCGATATATTCAAGATCGTCTGGGATATTTTATTAGTTATCCTAATTTGTTTTCTACTTGGATCGAACATGAAAAGGAATTTGATGTTTCAAATGTACGTGAAGCATTGTCTGCCTTTAGTCGTTTGATTTCAAATACACATCGCGATGTGTTTGATGGAATTTTTGAAACTTTGGAAACGGGATTGAGTAAATTAGGAGATAGTGCTCAATCTCAAACGAAAGCGATCATTAATTTATTGCAACTGATCAAGGACATTCCAATGGATAGTAAGCAGGACTATGATGTGCTTGGTTTTGTTTATGAGTATTTAATTGGAATGTTCGCCGCGAATGCTGGAAAGAAGGCTGGTGAGTTCTATACACCGCATGAAGTTTCAGTGTTGATGTCTGACTTGGTCGCGAACCATTTAAAAGATCGAAAAGAAATTAAAATATACGACCCGACGAGTGGGTCAGGTTCTTTGTTGTTGAATATTGGAGAAAGTGCTTCGCGATATCTAGAAAGCAAAGATCGAATTCAGTATTATGCCCAAGAATTGAAGCGAAATACATATAACTTAACGCGGATGAACTTGATCATGCGTGGAATCAAGCCGAGCAATATCTTTACTCGAAATGCTGATACTTTGGAAGATGATTGGCCACCTAATGAAACAAAGTTAGGAATGCCACTATATGTGGATGCTGTGGTATCTAATCCCCCTTATTCGCAAAAATGGGATCCGGAAGGGAAAAGAAACGATCCTCGGTATCGTCGTTATGGAGTAGCTCCAAAGACAAAGGCGGATTACGCGTTCTTATTACACGATTTGTATCATATAAAGCCGGATGGCATTATGGCTATCGTTCTTCCTCACGGTGTATTATTTCGTGGTGGCGAGGAAGGCGAGATTCGAAAAAACTTGATTGAGAATAATAATATCGATACGATAATCGGTCTTCCTGCGAATATTTTTTATGGGACGAGTATACCAACGATTATTATGTTATTACGACAAAAACGGGAGAATAACGATGTATTAATCGTGGATAGTTCCAAATATTTTGAGAAATCAGGCAAAAGTAATGTTTTACGAGCATCAGATATCAAAAGAATTCGAGATGTAGTGGTATCTAGAAAGACAATAGATAAGTTTTCACGAACTGTTTCTTTAGAAGAAATTCGAGCAAATGACTATAACTTGAATATTCCTCGGTATGTAGATTCTTCTGAACCTACGGAAACATGGGATTTGTATGCTTCAATGTATGGAGGAATTCCGAAATCGGAACTTTCTCGATTTGATGTCTATTGGAAAAATTTCCCAAATCTAAAAAAGAAACTATTTAATGAAAAGAACGACTCGTACGTTAGTGTAAAAGGAAATGATTTAAAACAGATTTTTGAAGAAGATTCCGATATTCACTCGTTTAAGAAAGCTTTTTATAAGGAGTCTAACTCGTTTGAATCGGATTTAAAACAGCGTTTGATCGAAGGGATGATGGAGGTCGATCTTAATCGAGAAGAAGATGATTTAGGAAATCTTTTATTTCATAAGTTAAAAGAGTTTTCGTTGATCGATCGTTATGAGGCATATCAAATTTTAGATAATCACTGGAAAGTCATTCTTGGGGATTTGGAAAATATTCAAAATGAATCTGAAAGAGCGTTGACCAAAGTCGATCCAAATTTAGTGATGAAAAAAAAGAATGGAAAAGACGTAGAAACCCAAGAAGGTTGGAAAGGTCATATTATTCCATTTGAATTGGTCGAACGACGATATTTTACCGAAGAATTCAAAAAAATAGAACAGTTAGAGCAACATATTTATCAAATTGATAATGAAATCCAAGAAATTCTTGAAAATTTAGACGAAGAAGAAAAAGAGAATTTAGCCAATGAGGAAGGAACACAATTCGTCACTTCTAACTTAACTAATAGAATTAAAGAATTGAAAAAGGATAAAGATGATGATGAATTGCTTAAGAAATTAAACGAAGCGAATAAACTTTTGAAAGAGCAGAAAGCTATCCAAAAAGAAATCAAAACAAGCAAGGAAAATATTCATGCTATGACAAAAGATAAACTTGAATCTCTTTCAATTGAAGAAGCTAAGGCGCTCGTCTATGAAAAGTGGATAAGTCCATTAATGGATCAACTCATTCAAATCCCTCAAAATGTAATGGAAAAACTTAAAAAACAATTAGAGCAATTGGAAGATAAATATAGCGAAACTCTGAATGATTTAGATGATCAAATCCATCAGACTGAACAAGAACTTGCCAAAATGATCGATGATCTAACAGGAAATGAATATGACATGAAAGGACTGGAAGCTTTTAAAAGCTTATTAGGGTACTAGTTATGGAAACATTCAAGAATGAACAAGTAAATAGTACAAAAATCCATCAAAAACAGTCTAATGTTCCTCAAATTCGATTCAAGGGCTTTAACGATGCTTGGGAACAGCGTAGGTTTGGAGAACTATATAAAATCAATAATGAACGTAATTTAATTGGAATAACAGTTGATAAAACATTGTCCGTAGCAACTATGAAATATAAAAAAGATGGAAATGGATCTGCAGAGACTTCCGTTAAGTCTTATAAAGTATTGAGAATAGGAGATGCAGGTTTCGAAGGCCATTCTAATAAGCAATTTGCTCATGGTAGATTTGTTGTAAATACTAGGGGTATTGGATTAATGTCTCCTCGTTTTTCATCAATTAGGCCAGTATCGATGCTCAATCCTTTGTTTACAAAAAAACTGTTCTATTTAGAATCTATATTTAGGCCTATTCTTAATCAATCTACTAAACTTGGCACTATGATGAACGAATTAGTTCCTGAAGATTTTTTTAAACAAGTTATTCTAATTCCAGGTATAGAAGAACAGAATAAAATCGGGAATTTATTTTTGGATATAGACAAGTTTATCACCCTTCATCAGTGTAAGTTAGAAAATTAAAATTATAAGTGAGTGAAATTTAAAATTACCAAAAAGTTACTGCTTGGGAACAGCGTAGGTTGGGAGATATTGCTAATAAGTTTTTTGGAGGTGGTACTCCAAAAACTTCAGTTAAGAAGTATTGGGATGGAAATTTACCGTGGATTCAATCATCTGATTTAGTGGTGGGGAAATTATTTGATATAAAACCTAAAAAGTATATTTCTGAAAATGGTTTGAACAACTCAGCTTCAAAGCAAGTTCCTGCAAATTCAATAGCAATAGTAACTAGAGTTGGTGTAGGAAAAGTTGGATATTTCCCTTATAGTTATGCTACTAGTCAAGATTTTATATCCTTTAGTAATTTAAATATTGATACTCTATTTGGAACGTTTTTATGTTACAAGACTTTAAACGGAAATTTAAATCTTCAAGGATCATCCATAAAGGGAATAACTGGAGTAACTGCTAGAAATTTTATAATAAAAATTCCACAACAAAAATATGAACAGTTTAATATAGGGCAATTTATGTATCATGCTGATAAACTTATCACCCTTCATCAGTATAAGTCGCAATGAACGAAGATGGAGAAAAAAGAATGATTAATGAAGTAACTAATACAATTTTGTTTTGTGATTATTTTGAAAAATGGATCGAAGTTTATAAGAAAGGTGCTATCCGAGATGTAACAATGAATAAGTATTATATGAGTCTTTCGTGGATTCGGAAGCTAGCCCCAAACTTAAAACTTTGTGATTTGTCTCGGATCACATACCAACAAATTTTAAACGAGTATGCGATCGAACATGAGCGTCAAACTACGATGGACTTTCATCATCAACTAAAAGGCGCGATCATGGATGCGGTCGATGAAGGATTGGTTCCTAGAGATCCAACTCGAAAAGCGATCATCAAAGGAAAACAACCACGACCTAAAAAGCTGAAATATTTGAATCAATACGAACTGCATACGTTATTATCAACACTTTACTTGAAAGAAGAAATCACATGGGATTGGTTTATTCTACTTGTTGCGAAAACAGGAATGCGCTTCTCAGAAGCTTTAGCGATCACTCCAGCAGATTTCGATTTCGCCCATCAAACAGTATCAGTATCAAAAACATGGGATTATAAAGGAAACGGTGGATTTTCACCCACGAAAAACCACTCTTCAGTTCGAAAGATCCAAATCGATTGGCAAACTGTCGTCCAGTTTTCATCCTTGATTCAAGGTCTTCCCGAAGATCGTCCAATATTTGTAAATAAGAAAATTTACAATTCAACAGTCAACGATGTATTGGAACGCCACTGCAAAGAAGCCAATATTCCGGTCATTACGATCCATGGACTTCGTCATACCCATGCATCCTTATTATTGTTCGCGGGTGTATCGACTGCCAGTGTAGCAAGACGATTAGGTCATGCCAGCATGACGACTACTCAAAAAACTTATTTACACATTATTCAGGAACTTGAAAATAAAGATATCGATCTCGTTATGAGAGCATTATCGACTCTGAGCTAAAAAAAAAGAAAAGCGACTTATACTGAAAAAAGATCGATCCAAGCGACCGATCTTTTTGATCAATACAAAGTTTTCTTTAAGAACGCTTCCACATCAAATGGATACCAGCCTTCGCCATTTTCTAAATACAAACAATAACGAGGCGTATCATCCTCATCTAAAGGACCATAATGCATCCAAGATTCATGGTATTCATTCGCGATCTCGACGATCTTTTTCAAACATTGCGGAAAGAAGAAGCGCGCATGATAATGCGTTCCCCACGCCGCCCAGATCTTATGATCTGGAAATTGAGACAAGATTTCTTTGATGACTTTTTCATTCTCTTCCACAAGCTGCGGATCGGCGTTTTGATCCAATTCGTTCAAATGCGTCGCCCTTTGCGGATAGAGACAAAGAATGATCCAGCTGTCGTATCCATAATCCGCCGCAATATGGCGAACCGTGCCTAAAGTTGGAGAAGTGCGAGTCGGAGAGCCGACACTTGGATTGATGCTCATGACGATCAAAGGATTTTTGCCCTTGGTCCCGATCACAAAACGAGCCGTATTATCCGCGTTTGTTTCATAAATATATTGGTCTTCCATAACAGCCTCCTTTTAGAAAAAAATAGCACACTCTTACTTTCGATTCGTATTAGAATGCATCAATTTCTTCCTTCAGGCGCTCCACCATCTTCTCTTGCGGGATCTTTTCGATGATCACACCCCGCTTGATCAACAATCCCTCGTCTTTACCGCCAGCGATCGCGATATCGGCATGTTTCGCTTCGCCAGGCCCATTGACCGCGCAACCCATGATCGCAACCGTCACCTCTTTATTCACTTTCTGTAAATACGATTCGACCCAATTGACGACAGGCTCCATGTTCCATTGCGTTCGCCCGCACGTTGGACACGCGATCAAATTTGGCACGCTTTTCAATAAACCACAATCCTTCAGAAGCTCTTTGACGATCGGGATCTCCTTTTGTGGAGCTCCATTTACGCTGATCCGGATCGTATTTCCGATCCCGTCCAACAACAAATTGCCAAGAGCCAAAGAGGACTTGATGGCGCTTGTCATCATCGTTCCAGCCTCCGTCACACCTAAATGAAGCGGATAATCGAATGTCTCGCTCGCAAGACGATACGCTTCGATACATAAGAGCGGATCGCTCGATTTGAAAGAAAGCACTGTATCGTAAAAATCCATCGACTCCAAGATCTCGACATGCCTTCTTGCGCTTTCGATCATTCCTTCCGCAGTCGGCTTGCCATATTTTTCATGAATATCTTTTTCCAAAGAACCTGAATTGATCCCGATCCGGATCGGAATGCCTTTTTCCTTGCAGGCGTTGACGACCTTTTCCACATTTTCTCTAGAACCAATATTCCCCGGATTGAGACGGATCTTATCCACCCCATTTTCGATGCAGGCAAGCGCCAGCTTATAATCAAAATGAATATCCGCCACTAAAGGAATATGGATATTTTCTTTGATCTCTTTGATGGCCGCTGCATCCTTGAGATCCATGCAAGAAACCCGGATCATTTGACATCCCATCTCTTCAAGATCGAGGATCTGCTCGATCACTTCTTTAGCGTTTTTTGTAGGAACGTTGCACATCGACTGAATGATCACCTCGTCGTTTCCACCAAGGATCAAATCACCCACGCGAACACTTCTCGTTTCATTTCGTTTCATATTTATACCTCGTTTTCCTACAGTATATACCATTTTTCTAAACAGGACGAAGGAAAGAGGAGTCGTTGATTTTTCAGACCATCACGGTATAATTAAAAGATAGAAAAAAAGGGGGGAGAATTATCGAACATAAGCTAAAACGAACGACGATGAAAAAAGTGGTCCGCCAAAAAGCGATTGACCGAGTCATCTCGAAACGGATCCGCGTGCTCTCGCTCATCATCGCCGTCGTGTTTGTAACGATCTTTATTCGTTTGATCTATCTACAAGTCTTTTCTTATCATGATTACGTCCAAAAAAAGGATGATTATACATCGATCTATCAATATACAAGCGCCCCAAGAGGAAATATCCTCGACTGTAAAGGACGCGTGCTCGCCAAAACTGTCGTCTCCCACAACATCGTCTTCACTTCGCCAAACAATATGAGCACCGAAGACTATTTGATCTACGCCAACCGCATTGCCAAAGTTTTCGACGTGCCACTTTCCGATTTTAGCGAACAAGCTAAAAAAGAAGCCTATATCGCATGGAAGAACACGCTCGACGCCGACGATCCCGAATACGCCGCCAACCATCTTCTCACCGAAAAAGAAAGAACAGCGTATTCGAGCGGAATTTGGGGAAATGAAAGAGAAAGCCGACGCTACGCACTTTTGATTTCGAGGATCGGCGAAGACGAGCTCAAAGAAATGAGCGACGAAGAAATGGTCACCTATATCTTGTATTCACGCATGATCAGCAACCTCTCGACAGGACAGGAAAGTGTGATCCTAGAAGATATTCCAGACGACGATGTCGCCTACTTGATGGAACATAAAACCGAATTCCCAGGCTTTGACGTCGATTTTGGCGGATGGAAACGCGAATACCCCTATGGAGAAACGCTCAGCGACGTGCTAGGAACCGTATCCACCAATACCGAAGGACTCCCCGCCGAATCGAAAGACTATTATCTAGCCAAAGGCTATCAGCTCAACGCGCCCGTAGGAAAATCCGGTCTAGAGTATCAATACAACGACCTTTTGTCCGGAACCAATGAAATCAACAAGATCACCTATGACTCCAATGGACTCGCCGTCAAAGAAATGATCCAAAGTGGACGAAAGGGAAACGATATCGTGATCTCGATAGACATCGACCTTCAACAAGTGATGGACGACACCGTGCGAAGCACTCTTGAAAAAAACGCGGGAACTCGAAACCGAGAAAATTTCTCGTCGCTTTTCATGTGTATGGAAAATCCGAATGATGGATCGCTCCTCGCTCTATCCGGCTATCAAATGGATCTAGAAACCCGAAAGATGACGTATTTTGCCTCGGGCAATTACGTCTCTCTTGTCAATCCTGGATCGGCCATCAAAGGCGCGACCGTCTATATGGGACTGAGCGAACATGTCGTCTCGCCAGGCGAAGTCATCCTCGACGAAGTGATGAACTTGAATGGGGAAGAGTTCGGCTCTTTTGAAAACCATGGACCCGTCAACGACATTCAGGCTCTTGAAGTATCCAGTAACGTCTACATGTTCCATATTGCTATTCGTTTAGGCGGAGGGACTTATGTTCCAGGAAAGATGCCTGCCTTCTCGGATCTTCAACGCACCTTCAACAAAATGCGGAACTACTATTCGCTCTTTGGCCTTGGCAATAAGACGAATTTGGATATTCCAGGCGAAGTCCAAGGCTATATGGGTGTCGCCTCGAGCCCGGGAATCTTGCTGAACTACTCGATCGGACAGCTCGATATGTATACGCCCGTCCAGCTTCTTTCCTACGTTTCGACGATCGCGACAAGCGGATCGCTTTATCAACCGCATTTTTTAGAATACGCGGAAGAAGTCGGCGGCGATGAAGTTCTCGATGCCTTTGGAAAGAAACTGATTTCCACGCTACCTGAACAAAATGAAGAGTATTTGAATCGAGTCCGCGAAGGATTTAGAGCTTGTGTGACAAGCGGCAACTGCGGCGATCCGCTCAAAGATATGGAAATCCCGATGGCGGCGAAGACCGGAACGGCCGAAGTCAACGAATGGACGACAGCCAACCTTGTTGGTTTTGGGCCTTACGACGATCCAAAAGTATCGTTCGCCTGCATGTCGCCAACCTCGTCTGTCAATTCTCAAAGCGTGGCGCCAAATATTTGTACGACCGAAGTGGTCGGACCTGTACTCAAAACGTATTTTGAATTGTATCCAGAATAAAAAAAGCAGAAGGAGAAAATCGTGAAAGAGAATCAAGCTCAAAAAAAAGATCTCATCACCAAAACCTTCAAGATCGAACGCGAACTTTGCGAAAAGTTCAAAATTGCTTGTATCCGAGCGAAGATCACGCAATCTCAAGCGTTTCAAGCCTATCTTGAAGACTTCATTGCTCAATATTCAGAAGAAGATCATAACGACTAAAAAAGTGGCATTTAGAGCCACTTTTTTACTTGGAAAAATATTTCTCTTTGATGATATTCACCGGCATCTCTTTTCCAGTCCATAGCTTGAACGATGCCGCCCCTTGATACAAAAGCATATACAAACCATTCGCAGTTTTACAACCCGCCACCTTGGCATCCTTTAAAAGCTTGGTCTCTTTTGGATTGTAGATGACATCGAACACAAACAAATCTGGATGAAACAAGGAAGGATCTTGAATGATCGAACGATCCGTATGTGGAGCCATGCCGACATTCGTTCCATTCACGAGCAGATCGCTATTTTTGATCGCTTCGCTCAAAATAGCTTTATCGCTAAAATCATGCAGCGTTACATGACAATTCGTCTTTTCGTTGAGCGTCTTTACGATCTGCTGGGCACGATCATAAAAAGGATCCTTGATATTGAACACATGGATCTCTTGAACACCATCCAAAGCCGCCTGCACTAAAATGGCAGTCGCCGCACCTCCAGCTCCAAGAAGCGTCATCTTTTTGCCAGGAAGCAAGAACCCTTCTTCTTTCAAAGCTTCGCGAAAACCGATCCCATCTGTCGTATAGCCAGTCAAGATCCCATCTTCATTGACAATCGTATTGCACGCTCCCGAAATCTCGGAAGCTGGCGAAAGACGATCCGCCAACACGCACATTTTATTTTTACAAGGCATCGTGATGTTCCATCCACGCACCTTCATGGCCTTAAGTCCATCGACAGCCTCCTTCAAATGCTCTTCATCGACATCGAAGGCAAGATAGGCATAATCAAGCCCAAGCTGCCTGCACGCTTCGTTATGCATAGCCGGAGAAATACTGTGGGCGACAGGCGAACCTAACAAGCAAAGAAGCCCTGTATGACCTGTAATTGAATTTGACATAATGATCCTTTCTATTCTTGGATCTTCTTGAAGATCTCTTCGCAAATCGTTGAAGCGCTTTTTCCATCCGTCACGACCACAACATCGGCCGCAGATTCATAAAATGGCTTGCGCGCCTCCATGAGTTCTTGAATGTGCTCGATCGTCTTATTGTTTTCGAGCAGCGGACGATCGTGTTCGTTTTCCACGCGCTTTAAGATCGTCTTTGGCTCAGCGCTAAGAAGAACGATCGTTCCGCTTTGTTTCATGATGTCGACATTTTCTTTTCGCATCGCCACGCCCCCGCCACACGAGACGATCACATCTTTTTTTGAACTTAGATCGTTAAGCAGTTTCGTCTCTTCTTCACGAAAATACGCCTCTCCTCGTGTTTCGAAAATTTCGGAAATCGACATTCCATTGCTTTTGGCGATGCGCTCATCCATCTCGACGACTTCTTTGCCATGCGTTTTGGCAAATTGCTTCGCGATGGTGCTCTTGCCAGCCCCCATAAAACCAATCAAAAATATATTCATATTTATTCGATGCTCCTATATATAAACGCACTCATTATACAAGAAAGATTGAAACTTAGTCTATATTTTTCAATCATTTACATTTGTTTTCACATCTTTTATACTGACAGTATGAAAACAGTAAAGATCCGCGGAATAGAAATTGGAGCGGGAAAGCCAAAAGTAATCGTTCCTCTCACTAGCTCGACGCAAGAAGAACTTCTTCAAGACGCAAAACAACTAAAAGGAATGGAATACGATATGATTGAATGGCGCGTCGATCATTTTGATGATGTGTTAGATCTTGAAAAACTCAAGCAAGCCGCCAAGCGATTGCGAGAAGTCGTTCAAGAAACACCGATCTTGATGACGTTCAGGACCAATAAAGAAGGGGGAGTAAAAGAAATCGACGATCGAACTTATAAAACGCTCAATATCGAAATGGCCAAGAGCCAACTTGTCGATATGATCGATGTCGAGATCTTTAAAGAAGAGGGACTTGTAAAAGAAATCATCGATCAAGTCCACGCAGCGCAAGTCAAAGTGATCGCTTCCAACCACGACTTCAAACAAACACCCAATCAAGAAGAAATCATTTCTCGACTATGCAAAATGCAGGATATGGGAGCCGATGTCTTGAAGATCGCGCTTATGCCCAATTCGATCCAAGATGTTTTAACACTGCTGTCGGCTACAGAACGGATGAAGCGCTACTATTCGACGTGTCCGCTAGCGACGATGGCCATGGGCAAGCTAGGGGTGATCAGCCGCCTGAGCGGGGAAGCTTTTGGTTCTTCGCTTACATTTGGAGCAGGAATTCAAGCGTCGGCTCCAGGACAAATCGATCTGAAAGCGCTCAATCAAACGCTCGAAACGATCCATCAAGCGATGAGATAAAGAAAGACTTGTCAACGATTTCGGGTTTATGGTATTATTTTCCAGTAATGTGAGGAGGTCTGACCATGAGAGATCGTATTACTTTTAAATGTTCTGTTTGTGGGGAAGAAAACTACATCGGTACTAGAAATAAGAAAAAACATCCAGATCGCATGACGGTGAAAAAATACTGCCCAAAATGCAATCAAAAAACAGATCATAAGGAGAAAAGATAAGAAAGGCCGTATTGCGGTCTTTTTTATTGAAATAGAAAAAGATGAAAATAATTACACAGCCATTAGGGCCTGGACAAGCGAACTGTTATGTGCTCGTGAAAGACCATCACGCTTTGCTCATTGATCCAGGCGATGATTATCCACAATTAGAAGACATCTTGAAACAAGAAGATGCCAAACTTGACGCGATCGTTTTGACACATGGACATTTTGATCATATCGCCGGACTCGACAAGCTTCTAAAACGCTTTGATGTCGATGTCTATATGAATCCGAAAGAATTTGATTTTCTGCACGATCTAGATCTGAACGGATCGAAATATTTTTATCAACAAATCGCGAGTCATGCCAAACCGTTGCCGCTCCATGAAGGCGAACAGAATATTGGCGCCTTCAAAGTGTTCGCGAAAACTTTGCCAGGCCACACGATCGGTTCGACGATTTTGCAAATCGGAAACGACGTGTTCACAGGCGATGTCCTCTTCCAAGGTTCGGTGGGTCGTGTCGATCTTCCGAGTGGAAGCGAGAAGGATATGATCGAGTCGATCCATTATTTGAAAACGCTCGATCCCGATCTTCGTGTTTATCCAGGTCATGGTCCGAGCACGAGTATTGGTCAAGAAATGCGTTGGAATCCATATTTTCGGTATTGAGAAGCTCTGCTTCTCATTTTTTTTTAACTTTTTGGGGCCATTTTTTGAAATTTTGTCGTATTGAATAAGAGGGGGGATATGTTTGAGACATCAACTTGAACAATTGATCGAATATGCTTTGAACAAGAAGGCGAGCGATCTGCACTTTTATAAAAACGACGAGCATCTTCAGATCCAGTTGCGAACGGCCAAAGGAATGTGTTCGCTTCATCAAGATCTATGGGATCCTAAGCTTTTTTCTTATTTGAAATTTATTGCCGGACTCGATCTGACCAATCCAAAACTTCCGCAGTCGGGTTCGTTTTCGATCGAGATCCAAGGAAAGAAGATCGACGCGCGTTTTTCGATCTTGCATAACCAGCATCTTGAAACAGGAGTGTTACGCCTATTCGCTATGAAGAGCGATCTAAAGATCGAAGAGTTGACAAGCGATCAAGAAGCGATCGATTTCATGAAGCAGCTCACGCATTTTCGACAAGGCTTGTTTTTAGCGTGCGGACCGACCAATTCAGGGAAAACGACGACGATCCACGCGATCTTGCATGAGATCGCTTTATCCAAACGGTACAAGATCGTCTCTCTTGAAGATCCGGTCGAGATCCAAGATCCGCTCTTCGTTCAGCTTCAAGTCAACGAGGAAGAAGGGTTCACATACGAAAAGGGGATTGAACAGCTCATGCGTCACGATCCAGACATTATTTATATTGGCGAGATCCGCAGCGCCTATTGCGCCAAGAAGATGGTCAATTGCGCGCTTTCTGGTCATTTAGTCGTCTCGACCATTCATGCGGGAAATGCGAAAGAGGCGCTTTTTCGACTTCTTGATTTTGGGATCGAAGCCTATGATCTAATTGGGCTTGTAAGCGGCGTATTCGCGCAACGGCTTTATCAAACGCCCTCTAGCAGAAAGGAGTGTATTTATGAAATCGTCGACCGTAAAGAAGCGGAGACGATCCTTCTTGCCAAAGAATATTCAACAAACCATGTTCGCTTGGAGCAAAGGATCCAAAGAGCTTTGGAGTCGAATAGGATCGAAGACGAGCAAGCCAAATTTGACATCCAAGCGCTTCAAGCATGAATTGTCGATTTTTCTTCTTCTTTCGCAAAGCGGGATCCCAATCAAGAAGCAGATCGAGCTTTCGTTTTCGGATTCTAAAGCGATCTTAGCTCGACTTGAGAAAGGAGAGGAGCTGTTCAATATTCTTTCGAGCATGAACGATCCATTTTGTCTTAAGTTGTGTGAACTAGCCAGGCATATGTCTTTGAAGGATGCCGCTACGCTTTTAGAACATGTGAATGCTTATTCGAAAAAACATTTTTTTTCAATGGCGCAAAAACTTCTCTATCCTGTCACGATCTTTTTCTTTTCTTTTTTAATGACTCTCTTTTTTATCGATACGATCTTGCCGCAAATGATGGCCTATATCGATCAGGAAGCTCTTTTTTTAAGGGTTCTCAAGGCGATCATGCTAATTTTGAGTGTTTTTCTTGGCGCTTTTTTTCTTCTTTTCTTCTATGTCTATGTCGAACATCCCATTCCTTGGGTTGAAAAGCAGCTTCAAAAAATCCCGTTTCTTCAAATGTATTATTCGATGCAGTTCGCCTTGTTTTTTGAAGGCGTTCTTTCTCCTCAACTTTCTTCGATGGAAACGCTTCAGCTTCTCTCTTCTCTGAATGGGCAGGCGCATGTGAGGATGACGGCTCGAAACGCCTATCAAAGGCTAGCTCATGGAGAGGCGATCGAACGGTGTTTTTGTGATCTTGAGACGGAATTTTGCGATTTTTTCCAGATCGGGATGGAATGTCAAGATCTGCATCGACTTTTAAGGCTCTACGTTCAAAAGAAAGAAAAGGAACTTCAAAAAGGGTGCGCTCATATCGTGAAATGGATCAGTGTCCTCTCGTATTTGAGCATGGGCGCGCTTGTGATCGTCGTCTACCAAGTGCTCCTTTCTCCGCTTTCGCTATTGACGACATTTTAGAGGGAATGGATATGAAACTAAGAAATAAAACTCAAAAACAAAACGCGTTTACGCTTTTAGAAATGCTCGTGGTGATGCTCATTATCGCGATCGTCTTGATCTTGACTTTGCCAAACTTGCAGCAAAAGGAGAAGATCATCCGCAATAAAGGGTGTAGCGCCTTGATCGAGGTCGTCAACTCGGCGATCTTGTTGTATGAGATCGATCAAGAAGAAACGCCGACAAGTATCGATGATCTGATCGCTCAAGGCTATTTGAAAGAAGGACAAAACGCGTGTCCAAACGGCAAGGCGATCTATATTCAAGATGGCCAGGCGAATCATGAATAATGCCTTTACGCTGAAAGAGACTTTGGTCGTGCTTTTGATCGTCATGATCCTTTCTTCTTTTTCTATTCCTAGAGCGAGCAACAAGCTTGTCATGAACAAGATCGAGGAAGCGTGCTTGAGCGCGCAGATGCTCGCTTATTCGTATCGGGAAAAACAGGATGTCGCGATTGGTGAAAAGGAAGCGGATATTGGAAGGGAGAGGATCGTTTTTCCTGCTGATTTTGTTTGCGAGCCGCTTTCGTTCCACTATAACGAGAAAGGCAATATTTCGAAGGGAGGAACATTAAGGTGCGTGGATGGAAAGAAAAGCTATCAGCTCGTGTTTCAGATCGGCATGGGGCGGATGCGTCTAGAATGAATGGTTTTTTATTGCAGGATGCTTTGTTTGGTTTTTTGATCGTGAGTTTGCTCGTTTTGATGTTTTCTTCGGCTGTATTCGTGTATCGAAAAAGCGGGGTGGGGGTCGATCATGAAATCGAGATCCAATGGCTTTACGATGATTGAGGCGTTGTTTTCGCTTTTGGTCGTTTCTTTGCTGATCGGGCTGTTGAGCGGATTCATGCAGGTTGCTAGTCAGATCGTGAAAAACCATCGCGATTCGCAAAGGGAGTTCTTGGTGCTGCAGTTGCGCAGTTTTCTAGCTCCGGCTTCTTCGATCAGAGTGGATCAAGGGGCGCTTGAGGCGACGATCTTTCATCAATCGTATCGGATCGAGCAAGATCGAGATCGGCTCATAAAAAGAGGTGGCTATGAGATCTTATTGGAGAATGTGGAAAAAGTCGTGTTTTATGAAGAGGAAGATAAAATCTATATCTCGATCGACAAAGAAGAATTCCAAGTGTTCCAACGCCTATATTAGTCAAGTGGCGATCGTGCTTTTTTTGTTTTCGATCCAGCTTGTTTCTTTTGTTTGCCTTTCGGTATCGAAAAGTCAAGCGCTGTATTTGGCGCAAAAGGAAAACCGGATCGAAATGGCGATTGTTTTCGAGGCGAAAAAGATCCTCTATCACAATGAAAGGATAAGAAAGTGTGGGTTTGACGAGGCGGATCTGATCTTATATCAAAACTACGAGACAAGGCAAGGCTCGATCGAATTCATGGATCAAACTACATTTTTGGATGTCGAGTATCGTTTTGAGGGTCTCTCTAAGAGGGTTCGGATCTATTATTCGGGTGTACAGATCGATCAGATCGAGTTTGAGGCATGATTTTGAATCATTTGTTTGAGGATAGGTTGACGGATGTTTGAAAATTTGTTACATTTTGAGACAGGTATAGAACCGAAGCAGTAGAGGCTGGAATTCGCTAGAGAGAGGATGGTTGGTGAAAATCCTTGTTGGAAGGCTTTGAACTCGTCGGGGAGCTGTTTCGTAATGGAAACCGTGATCCTTGCGTTAAAGGGAATGAGTGCTTGCCTTTTGGCAAGAAGTAAGGTGGTACCGCGTGCAAACGTCCTTATCGTTAAGGGCGTTTTTTTTATTTTATTTAGAGAGAATAGAGGTAGATACGATGTACGATCACAAGACTATTGAGAAGAAGTGGCAAAAAGTTTGGGAAGACAATAAAACGTTCAAGACCGATACGGCGGATTTTTCCAAACCAAAGTATTATGTGTTGGATATGTTTCCATATCCGAGCGGAAATGGATTACATGTAGGGCATCCGGAAGGCTATACGGCGACAGATATTATCGCGCGAAAAAAGAGAATGGAAGGTTTCAACGTTCTGCATCCGATGGGGTTTGATTCGTTTGGTCTTCCAGCTGAGCAGTTCGCGATCCAGACGGGTCATCATCCTTCGATCTTCACCCAGCAGAATATCGATCATTTTCGCGATCAGATCAAATCATTAGGGTTCAGCTACGATTGGGATCGGGAAATCGCGACAAGCGATCCGAGCTATTATAAATGGACGCAGTGGATCTTCATTCAATTGTACAATGCGGGGCTTGCCTATGTGGATGAGATCCCGGTCAATTGGTGTCCTGAATTGAAGGCGGTCCTCGCCAACGAAGAGGTCATTGATGGAAAGAGCGAGCGCGGCGGCTATCCTGTCATTCGCAAGCCGATGCGTCAATGGGTCTTGAAGATCACGGATTATGCCGAACAGCTTTTGAATGATCTTGAGCTCGTGGACTGGCCTGAGTCGACAAAGGAAATGCAGCGAAACTGGATCGGTAAATCGAAGGGCGCGAATGTCGTCTTCAAGATCGATGGACACGATAAAGAGTTTACCGTGTTCACGACGCGTTGCGACACATTGTTTGGAGCGACGTATTGTGTCATGGCTCCGGAACATCCTTTTGTGAGCGATATCACGACGCCTAAGCAAAAAGAGGCAGTCGAGGCGTATCAAAAGGAGTGCCAAAGCAAGTCGGATCTGGAGCGTACGGATCTGAACAAAGACAAGACGGGTGTATTCACGGGCGCTTATGCGATCAATCCTGTCAATGGCAAGAAGATCCCGATCTATATTTCGGATTACGTTCTTGCAAGCTATGGTACGGGTGCGATCATGGCGGTTCCTGCTCACGATACGCGGGATTATGAGTTCGCGAAAGAGTTTGGGCTTCCGATCATTCCTGTTTTGGAGGGTGGCGATATCGAAAAGGAAGCGTTCACAGAAGATGGTGTCCATATCAATTCGGAATGGCTGAATGGTCTTGGCAAGCAAGAGGCGATCGATAAAATGATCGAGTGGCTAGAAGAGAAGGGTGTTGGCGAAGCAAAGACGACATATAAGTTAAGAGACTGGCTCTTTTCTAGACAGCGCTATTGGGGCGAGCCGATCCCGATCATCCATATGGAGGATGGTACGATGCGCACGGTCGATGTTGAAGAACTTCCTTTGGAGCTTCCTGCCACGGAAAACTTCAAGCCAGCGGACACGGGAGAATCGCCTTTGGCCAATTGTCCGGACTTCTTACATGTGGAGATCGATGGTGTGAAGGGCGTACGCGAGACGAATACGATGCCGCAATGGGCTGGCAGCTGCTGGTATTATTTGCGTTATATCGATCCGCATAACGACAAGGCGATCGGGGATCCTGAGCTATTGAAACATTGGCTGCCGGTCGATTTGTATGTAGGTGGCGCGGAGCATGCGGTCTTACATTTGTTGTATAGCCGTTTCTGGCATAAAGTGTTATATGATCAAGGAATCCTTCCTACACCAGAACCTTTCCAAAAACTGTTCCATCAAGGGATGATCCTTGGAAGCAATGGCGAGAAGATGTCGAAGTCGAGAGGCAATGTCGTCAATCCGGATGAGATCGTGGAAAGTCATGGGGCGGATGCTTTGCGCGTTTACGAGATGTTCATGGGTCCTTTGGAAGCGGGTCTTCCTTGGTCGACGACGGGTCTGGACGGAACGAGAAAATGGCTGGACCGGGTGGATCGTTTGATCCATGGAGCTGTTGAAATCAGTGACGTCAACGATCATAGCTTGGATAAAGTCTATAACCAGACGGTGAAGAAGGTTTCGCATGATATCGATACACTCAACTTCAATACGGCGATTTCGCAGATGATGATTTTCGTGAATGAAGCTTACAAAAGCAAGAAGCTGTATCGTCCATATGCGGAAGGGTTCGTGAAGATGTTTTCGGCGTTCGCTCCCCATCTTGGCGAAGAGTTGTGGCAGTATTTAACGGATTCGAAGGAATCGATCGCGTATGAGCCTTGGCCTACGTATGATGAAAACGCTCTTAAAGAAGAGAATGTGACGATCGTCGTGCAGGTCAACGGCAAAGTGCGTGGCAAATTCGAAACGAAGCAAGGCTCGGATGACGAGAGCTTGAAGGAGCAGGCTCTGGGACTGGATTCGGTCAAACGCCATATCGAGGGCAAAGAGATCAAGAAGATCATCGTGGTCAAAGGCAAAGTTGTCAATATTGTCGCGAAATAAATCAATCTAGACTGCTAAGAAAATGTAGCAGTCTTTTTTTGTCGTAACATTTTTAATACAATTGAAGTAAAAAGCTTGAAAAACGCAAATTAATTTGATTGAAGTCAAAAAAATAAGTATAATTTTAAAAAAGGAATTTAAGAAAGTATTTTCAGATAAGTCATGGATAGGTTGAAAGGAGATTATGAAGATGAAGAAGAAAAAGCTTCAAAGAACTGACGAGCGGAAAGTGATCATAGCGATGGGAAGAAAACTCCTTGCCACATCACTTTGCGCACTTTTGAGCGTTACCAACACGATTCATATACCCGTTTGGGCGCAGGAAGGCGAAGAAGAGCCTGTTATCGTGGAAGAACAGTCTGTAGAGGAACCAATCGAACAAAAGGAATGGAGCGAAGGAGAAAATACGGAAGGCCTTTGTGCGCATCATCCGGAACATAACGATCAGTGCGGCACGAACCCGTGCCAGTACCGCTGTATAACATGTTTGCAAAGGAACATCGCAGACATCATCGCCATCCTCAAAGAGGAAAGCGCGGAAGATGATCCACTGCAAGCCGTCTATACGCGTATAGAACACGCATACGACACCTACGTCGCCTTGAACGAGGATGAACTCACGCAGCTAGAAGAAGACGAATACGGTTTTATGGAAGCCGTGCTCAAACAGGAAGAGGCCATAATCAGCCATCTGAACGCGCTTGATGGGCAAATCGAGGAGAGCGGACAAGCCGACGAGCAAACATTGTCCAAGCTTTATACCGTGGTGACAAACGCCTACCAGGATTTCATGGAAGCGAAAGCCTGGCAGGAGGAAGAGGAACAGCAAGAAAAAGAAGGCTTGGAAAATGAATCTCAGCAAGAGGGTAGCGCTATTGCCGATGAGAATAATCAAGGTGAAACCACTGAAAATGATTTATCAAAAAAAGAAAAGCAAAATACGCTAGCGGAAGGGAATGAAGATTCGACTTCTGTACTGGAAGCAACCTCTAAAAAAATGGCAATCAAAACGGCGGAAATTAGAGGTGGTATTGCGAATGACGTCAAACAAGATCTTTTGACTAATGACGATAACGGCAATCACAGTTTCAAGATTGACTATACCAAGCAAGTCACTTTGCACATCGAGGTGGAAAGTGAATTAAATTTGCAAAACAAAAAAGTGGAAATCGTCGTTCCTGATGGCCTAGTGGTGAAAGAATATCCAACTCCAAACTCTTCGGAAGGACAGGTGGAAGGGGTAGAACCTGCCTCCTTGTCGGGATTAAAAAGTCAAAACGATGGAAAATATGGAGATTACCATCCACGATCGGGCACGATCGTTTATTCACTTCATCATACCGCGCAGATCACGAGCTTTAATATTATTTTGGCTCCAGACACCACTTTATGGAATAAAAAGATCGATACAAGTTTAAACAACAAGCTTCAAATTAAAACGTATACTCTTAATGAAAATATGGAAAGAGTTGAAACGGATGATCAATATGACAAGATTGAAAGTACACCGATCATTACGGGGAAAGTTGTTTTGGATGCTACAAGTGGAAATACCGCAAACACAGGAACTTTAAAAACCGGTCCGATGATTTCCACGAAAGATGACAAAACACAATTTACGACGGCTTTGAACGAGGAATTTAAACTTCGAAAAATTTGGTTTCGGTCAGATAAAGAAAACTATTCTTTAGGAATGTTTTTTAAAAAATTGACGTTCGATATTTCTTTGCCATATTTCGAAAAAAGTGATGGGAAAAGGGTCTACGCTTCTTATAAAAGAACCGAATATAGTGTGAGCAATCCAAGTAACCAAAGTCAGTTGGGTTTGTACGATCCTAAACAGCCGGTTGTAAGTAAACCTAAAGATCAGAGTGGCAAAGGGGTAGTGACTTTGACCTGGGAAAATATCTATATTCCATCGGATGAATTTTTTACACCATATTTTTTCTGGGAAACTGAAGCTCCAACTGCCGGAACGACGATACATTGGGGTGAAGACCGAGGCAACACCGAAAACGTATATGATTCTTTTCATACAAAAGAGAGTGAAATAGTAAGAGGGAAACCTACGATTGTCGGGACTGTCGAACATTGGGATCAACAAAGCGATACGGACAGTAATAAACAAATCGCGAACTGGGAGTTTAAAGCGAAAAGTTTTACGGCTAACACTGGAGCAAAAATGTATGTGGGAGCTAATAATATTACACCTGGTGTTTATAAAGGAAATCAAGTTGATTCAAATATTATTTATAACTTAGGTGGATTTCAAGTTGTAAACAAAGGAACCCAGGCGAGCAGTCCAATGACGTTAACGTTTACGTATAATAATACCGATAAAATTGGTGTAGTAGCGCAACGTATTCCTGCCACAATTGGAAACACAGTGAACATAAAATATACAACAACAAAACATTCAGAAGAAAGAGATATTTCATCGTTGAGAAGCGAAAATGGATACGTATTGTTCAATGCAAAAGCAGCTGGTTTAGAAGAGGGAGAATACTTTACAAATATCATAGCAGATGTAGGCAGTTATGATACCGATTATCGAAGCTACGTGAACGGAAGACCATTGGATCCTGCGGGCTTTGCCATGACATTTGGAAAGCTATTAAATGTTTCTGAGGGCGATAATGTTGAGTTTGCTACTTTGAAAATGGCAAAGACAGACAATCAGGAAGATAAAGCGGAGTTTGATGGAAATACGACCAATGAGGCTACATCATCCATTGTTATTTATGATAATTTTAAAAACGATCAAAACGATGTTCAAAATAAAGGAGAAGGAATTCCGTTGGGAATTAAAAATGCTTTGGATGAAAGACGAGTCAGTACACCAGTTTTAAGTACTTCTTCTACGGTAGCGGGTAATAACGTCAATTTCGATTGTGAAATTGGCGCGATGGGCTATCCATATACAACGATCAATATCAGTACAAGCCCAATCATTTATATCCGATTGCCTAAAAAGATTTCTATTGAAAATCTTCAGCTGATTCAAGAAAGCGGCAGTACTGCGGATGAGATTTTCCTTACAGGAGAAGAAATCGAAACGGGCACGGTCACAGAGACTGTTCTTCAAAGAGATGTGGATTATCAAATATCGAATCCAGAAGATAAAGGAAATTTTAATCTATATAAAATTACTTTTACTAAGGGAAAAGGATGGATTGGTTGGTTTACAGAAGATTTAGGCCAGTATCGTGTCCGAATGGTGTTTACAATGCAAATCGCGAAAGATGCGGATGCGATGACGTTAGATATGCGGGATTGTGTTCGCGTAAAAGATGCCAATGTTCCGTCTTATCATGATTCGCGAAGTGCGACGATCAATTTGTACACAGAGCAAGATACTTTTGATATGGATGGGGATAATGATACTGCTGAATATTTTAGTACATTTAATATCAACTCCTCCGATACCAAGTTGTCGATTGTCGCCGGACGTCAAGGATTGACATTTGGATTTGATGCGAAATTATGTCCAGATGAAAAGGATTGCGATTGCGCTCGAACCGAAGGGCATGAAGACAGTGGTTATGTCAATTTTGACAATACAGGGGAAAAAGTTTTCTTAAAGGATAGTGACGAAAACATCGATTTGCGCTTTACGATTCGAAATAATACAGGAAGAGGATTTTCCGAGGAAGATGCGAAAAAGTTTTATTATTTTATTCCAGTTCCGAAAAAAGGAGATTTTTGGGATAGTCATGTTCAGGACAATCCATTTGATTTTGATATGGAAATGACGGGCCCGGCAAGAATTGCAGAAGACGCTCATAAAGGAGTTCGTGTTCAATACAGTACGACAGTTGATTCCAAGGCTAAGATTGGCGATACGAGCCACTACAACAACATCAATAATTATAAATCAGCCGAAGAAATCAAAGATAATGAGTGGAAAGACGTGAAGATGATTCGAATTAGCGTGGATCCTGATTATCTTGACGCTCTTACTACTCAGGAGCAGAAGGCAAATGCTATACCGAAAGATGCCTATATTAAGATTTTCCTTCACTATAAACAGGTGGACCATGACAAGTTGGTTGGCAAGGTCGTTAATTTTGGTCCTTGTGGTTATGCGCCTTATTCAGTTGGTGAAGCAACAAACGGCGGTCATATCCCACTTCCTCATATTCAAATCGAATTCCAAACAGGAATCATCGCTGGAACGACTTTTTTGGATAAAAACTACAATGGGATCTATAACGAAGGAATAGATGAAATCTACACTACTCCTGTCAAGGTGGAAGCGCCTCATGAAAGCGGAATCGCTCAAGGCGATCATGAAAGTCATGAAACGACAACCGTAAATGGAAAGTTTGAATTGACGGGCCGTCGAGCAGACAAGTATCCGGTACGTATAATCAATCCGGGATCTCCTAATGCCAACGACAATGATCCTATGCAATTCTCGCTTCCAACTTCTTCAGAATATGGAACATTCCACTCGGATGATGGAAAGAGCGCGACCGCAACAATCGAAGTTGGAAAAGATGGAAAAGCCGATACAAATCGAAACCTTTGGATTGGTTTCCAGAAACCGCATCAAGTGACTTTCAAAGCTTCAAACGCGCATATTGGTACGGATGAGACGACATCTATTTCTCGAAACGTCTGGCATGGAGAACAATTTTCACAGGATAATAAAATTCCTGCCATTTTACCAGAGGAAGGATACAAGTTTACGGGAAACTGGATCGGAACGGATCAGGATGGAGCTGAAAAGAAATATACTGCTTCTGAAGTCAAAGAAATGAAGATCGACTCGAATCAAATTTTCACAGCAGAAGTAAAAAAAATCTATAAGCTCCAATTCGATGGAAATGGAAAGAGTGGAGGAACGGTTCCTTCAACAGAACAACATTTAGAAGGCGATCAGTTCGCTTTAGGACAAGGATCGAACCTTCAAAGAGGAGAGGCCTTGTTGGTAGGATGGAGCGAAGTACCGATTTCAAATGTTTTAAATGAAAACACTAGTCAAGAAATTCAAGATATAATCCATTCTTTTGATTCTTTTACTATGCCGGCAACGGATATCACACTGTATGCGGTCTGGGCTAAAGACGCGAATAAGAACGGAAGCCCCGATTACAACGATAATTCAGTTCACGTAAAATATCATTCGAATAAACCAGACAAAGAAGATCAAGTGATTTCGTGCTTAGACCATCATGTGCCAAATGAGCCGGACGTAAGGTTAACTCCAACCGCAATAGTACAAGGTATGAATGCGGAAGGAAAACAAGTTAGTTATGATTTTAATGAAGAAAAAGATGAAGTTGTTTTCCTAGGCTGGAGCGAAACTAAACATGATCTAGTAGAAACGAATGAAACATCTCAAAGTGTTAAAACGGTTACTGAAGTAACGATGGGAGCTGACGGAAAAGATGTCTATGCTGTATGGGCACTCGATTCCAACAACAACGATACCCCAGACTATGAAGAGTGGGTTCATATTACTTATGATTTAAATGGTGGAAAAGGGAACATTGTCGATACGGATCATCATTTCCCAGAAGCCAAAGTTCAATTGAGCAGCGATAAACCAATCTATGATTCGATTGATGGAAAATCAGTCGTATTCCTTGGCTGGTCCTTGGAGAAAAAGGGAATTTATTCAAGAGCGGATTCAGATCCTTCCGCTGAATTGATCAAAGCAGCGACACTAGGAACCAAAGATCTCGTTGTTTACGCGGCTTGGGGTTATGATGAAGATGCCAATGGAAAAGCTGATGTTTTAGAAAAGTATACATTGAAGTATGACGTAAATGGCGGAAAAGGATCCGTACCTGAAGCTCAAACGAATATTTCCAAACGAACCCAGGTTTCTGTGTCGTATGAGCTAAAACCGACTCGCGACGATTTAGATGGACAAAAAGTCGTTTTCGCGGGGTGGAGCCGAACGCAAAGCAATAAAATCTTCTCCGCAAACGAAGTGGAAGAGTTGAAGAGTATTTTGATTACAAGTGAGAAAATCTGGATCGATGCTGCCGATGTGACGTTATATGCCGTCTGGGCTAAAGATACAAACGCAAACGGCATTCCTGACTACACTGAACTTGTCAAAGTATCGTATGACGGCAATGCTCAACAAAGTGGAATTGTTTCGAGTTTGCCAAACGCATCACTTCATCTTCCAGGAAGCGTGGCTGGATTGGATTTCTCTAAAACTCCAATCCACTCCGATGTGAACGGTAAAAAAGTTGTTTTCATCGGCTGGACGACAAAGAAGGACGAAAAAATCTATCAAGAAGCGGATACAACGCCTACGACCGAGAAAAAAATCACGATTCCTGAATCAACAAATGGTAAGAAACCAGCAGATCAAATTGTCTATGCCGTTTGGGGTTATGACGAAGACGCGAACGGAAAAGCTGATGTTCTCGAAACGTTCACTTTATCAT
This sequence comes from Dubosiella newyorkensis, assembly GCF_001945605.1. Classification (GTDB taxonomy): domain Bacteria; phylum Bacillota_I; class Bacilli_A; order Erysipelotrichales; family Erysipelotrichaceae; genus Dubosiella; species Dubosiella newyorkensis. The sequence goes on along the minus strand of NZ_MPKA01000065.1, from coordinate 37,167 downwards.
ATGACTTGAATGGCGGTTCTGGCACTAGACCGGAACGTGTTTCCAATTTGAAGAAAGGAACTTCTGTTAATTTAGCAGAAGGTAAAAATCTAAAGCGAAAATCTAAAGAGATTTTCGTTGGCTGGGGAATAACTCCGGTTGTAGAAGCTCTCGATGCGTCAACAAAAGAAGAAACTATCAATCAGATCCTGCAAGCCAATTCTAACTATTCCATGCCAAGACAAAACATTGTTTTATACGCCATCTGGGCAATGGATATAAATGAAAACGGAACGCCAGACTACAACGAAACAAAGTATCAAGTTCAATACAACGCGAACAATGGACAAGCCAATGAATCGGTAAATTGCTCGCATCAACATGTTGCTAAAGAAACATGCGCTCTATTGAAAAACGCTTCCAACGGCACTTTGCGCTTTACCAAAGAACATGCCGTCTTTATCGGCTGGAGCAAGACCCAACATCAAAAAAACATTCAAACGACCGCTGAAGCGAAAAAAGCCGGTATCATTACCGAACTTCAAATCACAGATGGAGAGAATAAAGTCTATGCCGTATGGGCCGAAGATAAAAACTCCAACGGATCGGCCGATTTTACTGAAACCGGCTACTCAATCCTCTACCATTCCAACAACGACAAAGGCATGGTCATTCGATGCGGACATCATCACGTTGAAAAGGAAGCTGTGACATTATTTGAACCTGACCAGCTTGTTGGAAGCGAGGATGACATTAACGCGAGCGCCCCTCATACCTTCACTCGTGATCAAGCTGTCCTGATTGGCTGGAGCAAAGAGAAAAAACAAGAACTAGTAACGAGTTTTTCTGAAAAAGAGACTGCTGGGATCATCACCCAAATCGATTCGATGCCAGCAAGCGATCAAGACGTCTATGCCGTATGGGCCATCGATCAAAACAAGAACGGGACTCCAGATTATGACGAAAGTCTTTACACACTTACGTTCGACGCGAACGGTGGAAGCATAAAAGCATCCTCATCCACGTATCTTTATGGAGAAACGATCACGCTTTCTAAAGAGCCGATACACACCGATCCACAACTCGTCTTCGCTGGCTGGAGCGAAACAAAACTCAAACCACTGAGCGCAGGAGATCAACGCCCATCGCTCATCACAAAAACATATAAAATGCCTAACCATGACACCACATTGTATGCGGTATGGACCAAAGACATCAATAGAAACGGCATTGCCGATTATTTAGAACGCTCCTTGACATTGAATTATGATGGCAATGGATCAGGCGCTACGATCAATGGACTGCCTGCTTCAAGCAAGAATCATGTAGCTGGAGAACAAGTCGAACTCAGTCAAGAAAAACCAAGCTATGGAATAGACAATGTCGTCTTCCTTGGATGGAGCGAAAAGAAGAGCGATTCGATTTACCGCGCCAACGATCCACAACCAACTTTGATCAACACGATCCGCTTTGGCGGAAAAGATCTTACCGTCTACGCGGCCTGGGGTTATGACTCCAACAAAGACGGTATCGCCGACATCGATACATCATATATCGTTTCTTACGATCCAAATGGCGGAACAGGAACGATTCCTCAACCATCGTCGCATCGCGCTCAAGAAAGCTTTACTCTGCACAATCATACCAATCTAGTTCGGCAAAATTGCCTCTTTGTCGGATGGAGCACAAAAAAGATCAACAAAGTACTTGATGAAGACGCTAGTCCAGACGATATCAATTCGATCATTGCCGCCGATGACTACACAATGCCATCACACGATGTAACTTTCTATGCCGTCTGGGCAATCGATTCCAATCATAATGGAAAACCAGACTACGCCGATCAAGCCGTTCATGTCCGCTATCACGCCAACAATGGAACGGATCAAACGTTCACTTGCTCACACCATCACGTCGTGGGAACGGAAGCGACACTATTCAGAACTGCCCCTGATGGATTTACAAAATCAAACGCCCTCTTTGTAGGCTGGAGTTTAGAAAAGCATGAAGATATCCGAACAAAAGGGCAGCTCGAAACGGTCAAATTCGTAGAGAGCCTCGAAATGAAACGAAGCCAAAACAACGTCTACGCTGTATGGGTAACCGACTCAAACGGAGATGGCGTCGCCGATTATGAAGCGCTCTATCTCGTTTCCTACTCGCCAAATGGGGCAATCGGCAATGCGCCAGCCTCCTCATCGCATCATGAAGGGGATATCGTACACATTGTTCAACAAGTCAATGAGCTAAAAAAAGATGGTGCCATCTTTGCCGGCTGGAGCGAAACACCAATCAACCAAACGTTTTCAGCCCAAGCCGATCCAACGCTCGTTAAGCAGATCATGACAAACTATACGATGAGCATGCCATCTCGTAATGTAACTCTTTACGCGGTATGGGCCGAAGATCAAAATGGCGATTCGATCCCAGATTACGGGCAAAACGCTCACCATGTCCGCTATCATGCAAACAATGGAACAAGCGATACGCTCGAGTGCGCCCATCATCACTTAGAAGGAACAAAAGCCGAACTCGTTGCGGATGCGATGAACCTTTATGGCAAGCTCAACCAAAGCGACACGAATAAGAATCATTCGTTCACGATGGAAGACGCTGTCTTTATGGGCTGGACAACGATAAAACCAGAATCATCGATCCAATCGTCCGAAGAAGAGATCAAAAAATATTCAATCGTATCATCGATCACGATCCAAAAAGAAGGAAACGACATTTACGCGCTTTGGGCAAAAGACATCAACCACAATGGAACAGCCGATTTCTTAGAACACGTCAAAGTGACCTATGAAGCCAACGCAAAAGAAAGCGATGTCCAAAATATGCCAAACGATACAGACATCCATCTTCCAGGAGATACGATCCAATTGACAGGAAAACCAACCTGTCAAAATATCGACGACACGCCAGTCGTCTTTATCGGATGGACGAAGAAACAAAATCCTTCGATCGTAAAACGAACGGACACCTTGCCACAAACGCTCGAAGAGCTTACCTTCGGCAAAAAAGATGAGACAGTCTACGCCCTATGGGGAACGGATACCAACAACGATGGAACCGCCGACGTATTCGACACATACACCTTGACCTATGATCTCAACGGAGGAAAGGGAATTGTTCCTAAGCCACAAAACAATATCGCGAAAGCATCCAACATTACGATCTCTTCCAAGAACGATTACACACGAAATCCAAAAGAAGTATTTGTTGGATGGAGCCTGCAAAAACACAAAGATCCTTTGAAAAAATCAGCCGAGGTCCTCGCTCCAAATTCACTCTATGTCATGCCTGTTAAAGATATCACGCTTTATGCGGTATGGGCGCAAGACAACAATGGAAATGGCATCGCCGATTTTTACGAAAAATCATTGACCATCCACTATGAAGGCAACGCCCAAAACCAAGGAGTGCTCAATAACGTGCCTTCCGATTCAACAAACCATATCGTTGGCGAAACGGTAACGCTCGAAAAGAAACTGCCTACCCATAGCGCTGTCGATGGAAAATCGATCGTTTGCCTAGGATGGAGTAAAGAGTTGACCGATACGATCTATAAACGAGAAGATCCGCTCCCTGACTTGATCGATCAAATCAGCTTGAGCGATCACGATGAAACTCTTTATGCAGCCTGGGGCTATGACTCCAATCACGATGGAAGAGCCGACATTCTCGACACCTATCAAGTTCAATACGACGCTAATGGCGGCCATGGCCTTGATCTTGCAACAAAGAAATATCGAGCTAACGAATCGTATACGATCCTTCATCCGCAAAAAACGTTCAAAAAAGACGATCTCGTCTTTGCGGGCTGGAGCTTGGAAAAACTCGATACGATTTTGAAAGTCGACAGCAATATCGAGATCCTCAAAAAACTTGTGACTGATGATACGCCGATCATGCCTTATCACGATGTCACCTATTATGCAGTGTGGGCGAAAGACGAAGACCATGATGGAACACCTGATTTCGCGCAAAACGCAGCCCACATATATTATCACGCCAACAATGTGGAAGAAGGCGAGCCTGAACTTGTCGTAATTTGTCCGCACCATCATCTCAATGGTATGAATGCCGAACTCGCGCAAAACGCCAACGCGCTCTATGGATCGACCGAAAAGGATGAGCACCTCAAAAACTATACGTTCCAAAAAGAGAACGCGGTCTTTATTGGCTGGAGTTCTCAACGAATCGATCTTGTCGATTCGAAAGAAAAACAACAATCTTTACATCTTCTTGATCAAGTCGTTTTATCCACAAAAGCGAAAACGACAAACGGAAGCGATGTCTATGCGGTTTGGGCGATCGACACGAACCAAAACAACATCCCAGATTATGAGGAGTGGATCCACCTAACCTATAACGCGAATGGCGGCAAGGACAATTCGATGCCAGTCGATACGAAAAACTACTTCCCGCAAGCCAATGTGCCACTCATCGAAGAAGGAAAGATGGCGCACCGTGACGAAAACGAAAGCGCAATCGTCTTTATTGGCTGGACATCCCAAAAAGAAGATCATATTTTCAAGCGAGAGGAAAAAGCGCCTACTACAATCCATACACTCACCTTGCAAGACAAAGATGCAACCGTCTACGCCGCGTGGGGCTATGATTCCAACCGGGACGGTATTGCCGATGTGCTTGAGACATATTCGCTTGCATACGATTTGAACCAAGGAAAGGGAAAACGACCTGAATCCTTGACAGGCTTAAAGAAAGGAGCGGCGATCCAGCTCGCATCCGAATCCTTGCTAACAAGAAACGAAGATGAAGTATTTGTTGGCTGGAGCGAAACTCAAGAGAAAAATGCGATCGAAGCCGACGCGACCAAATCGCAACTCGATTTGATCAAAAAGCCAGGTTCGGCTTGGGTTGTTGGTCCGGATGATCAAATCCTTTACGCCGTATGGGCCAAAGACCACAACCACAATGGCATCGCCGATTATATGGAAAAACGCTTCACGCTCTTTTATGAAGGCAACGCCCAAAACGAAGGTACAGTCACAAGTCTACCGACATCAAGCAAGAATCATATTCTAAACGACCGGGTGACTCTCGTAGCGAAGTCGCCAGAACATAGCGATGTCAATGGTGTTCCTGTGAAGTTTATTGGTTGGTCGCAGCAGAAGATCGATCACATTTTTGAACGAGAAGATCCGATGCCTTCGACGATCCAGATGATCACATTCGAAAGTCAAGATATCCACGTCTACGCTTTATGGGGATATGATCGAGATGGAAATGGCAAAGCCGATCTCTTAAAAGACTACACTCTGTCTTATGATCTCAATGGCAAAGAGGGAACGGTTCCTTCACCGCAAACCGTCAAAGCGGGATCGAAGATCATCCTCGAACATCCGCAAGGACTGAAAAAAGGCGACGCGATCTTCGCAGGATGGAGCACAGAAAAGATCGATTTGATCGTGAATGTCGATCCAGACATCGAAATATTGAAAACGATCGTGACAAACGACGAGTACATGATGCCTTCCAACGATGTGATCGTATATGCGTTATGGGCAGAAGACCTGGATCATAACGGAATTCCGGATTATGCCGAAAAGGCAGTCCATATTTCCTATCATTCGAATACAGGAGATGAGGAACAAGTCGTGATTTGTCCACACCACCATATCGTTCAGACCAAGGCGGTTCTTTCTTCGAGCGCCCAACACTTGTATGGTCGAACGAAAGAAGACGCTACGATCAAGAACCACAGTTTCAAAAAAGAAAAAGCACTCTTTGTCGGCTGGAGTAAGACGCCGCAAAATGACATCGAAACACTGGAAGATCATGCCAAGATCAGTCAGGAATTGCTGGATAGCGAGATCGTATTGGAAGATGTCAATGATGTCTATGCCGTTTGGGCAAGCGACCGTAATGAAAACGGCGTCGCCGATCATCAAGAATTTGTCCGCCTGAACTATGATGCCAATGCCAAAGAAGGGCTGGTCAAAAATTTACCAGAAAGTCGAAAACAGTGTCTGCCCGGCGCTACGATTGTTCTAGAAGGAGAACCGGTCCATGAAGCGGTTGATGGAATTCAAGTCAAGTTTATTGGCTGGAGCCAAGAAGCGCTGCCGATCCTGGAAAGAAAAGACGAAGATCCAACTTCTTTGTTGGTTCAAGAAGTCAAACTCGAAAACCACGATCTGACGGTATATGCGGTTTGGGGTTATGATACCGACCAAAACGGAATCGCCGATGTCTTGGAAACATACACATTAAGCTATCATTTGAATGGTGGTCGAGGCGAGCTGCCTACCCATGTCGATCCGATCAAAAAAGGAGAACAAGTTTCGATCTTTGATCAACAAGCCTTTGTTCGAAGCGAGGATGAAGTATTCGTGGGCTGGAGCTTGCAGCAGCATGAAGAGGCGGTGGATGGCAAATTGTATGAGAAGTTGAAATTTTCCGATAAGGATTTAACGATGCCGGCCAACAACGTGACGCTTTATGCCTTATGGGCGCAAGACGCGAACCAAAATGGCGTCGCCGATTTTAAGGAAATGGTCCAGCTGATCTATAACGCCAATACGAACTCAATCGGAAAAGCTCACGGCATGCCGTCAAGAAGCTTCCATTTGCCAGGAGATACGATCACGCTCTCTCAAAAGAAACCGACAATGAGCGTGAATGACGGTAAGTGTGTTGTATGGATCGGATGGAGCGAAAAAGCGCTGCCAATCTATTCGCGTGAAGATGAGGATCCGGAAAACCACTTGATCAAAGAAGTCGAGCTCATAGACCAAGATCAAATAGTGTACGCGGTATGGGGCTACGATTTAGATCGAAACGGGATCGCGGATGTGTTCGATACATATTCGGTATACTACGATCTCAATGGTGGAAAAGGAGGCGATCAAAAGACACAAACAAACGTGAAGAAAGGAACAAAAATCACAGTTCCAAATTCGGATGATTTGACAAGAAATGAAAACGAAGTCTTCGCTGGCTGGAGCTTATCGAAACATGAACAAGCTTTTGGTTTGGATCAAAACGAAGAGCTCGAATCGCTTCGAGTGAAGGAGCCGGTCACGATGGAAGCTAAAGATCTAACATTCTATGCGTTGTGGAAGAAAGTCGATCCTGAAAAAGAGCCAACGTTCACGATCACCTATGATCTGAATGGCGGATCTTGGAACGATCCAACCACATTCACGTATCCAAAAGGAACGCTTTTCATGGCGCACGAAGCGCCGATCCGTGACGGGTATCGTTTCATTGGATGGAAAGATGGAAAAGGCCATACGTTTGATCCAGGCGAACCATTGATGATCCAAGAAGATATGACATGGATCGCCGTATGGAAAGAAATCCCGAAACGAAGCGTTTCTTCTAGAAGGGATCCTGCTTCACGGACCGAGCGATCCAATCGCTCTTCGGCCCGCACGGCAAGTGCCACGCATCAAACGATCTGGTTCGCCTCTATGTTCGTTTCGACTTGCGTTCTTGGCATGTTGTCTAAAAAAGGCAAAAAGAAAAAATAAAGCATAAAAGAGAAGGATTCCTTCTCTTTTGTTGTGGTTTTTTTCTCAAGCGTATGATGACCTTGTTGTTTTGCAACCTCGTATAATAGTTGTATCAAGCGAGGTGTTAAATATGGAAAACAAAAGGGGACTCGTTTTAGGCGGAGGAGGTTCTCGTGGCAGTTATGAAGTCGGTGTCTGCTTGGCTTTGAAGGAGCTTGGCTATTCATTCGATGTTGTGACGGGCGTTAGTATTGGCGCGCTCATTGGCGCGATCTATGTGCAAGATGACGTCGAAGTTTTGGAAGGATGGATCCAAAGCTTCCAGCAAGAAAAGCTCTCCAACAATTTATTTGTCTATCCAAACCAATACAGGACAAAGCCGCTTCACGCGAATGGGTTTGATCAATTCATGGAGATGTTTTTAAAAGACGGTCCGAATATCACGGGTCTGCAAAATCAATATAAAGCGATCTTTCAATATGACAAATTCAAAAATTCGCCGATTGAATTTGGCACGCTTTCTTACAATTTGAATCAAAACAAACTTGTCGCTTTCACGAAAGAGCAAATGAACGCCAACAATGTGATCGATCTTTTATTTAGTAGCACGGCGTATTTTCCAGCATATCAATTCGTAAAGATCGATGGGGAATATTATGCCGATGGGGGGTATGAGCAAACATTGCCGGTGAAGTTGTGTGTCGATCTAGGCGCGAAAGATCTTGTGGTTGTTAGCTTGTTGGAACCCGATGATCCTGATCCGATGATCACTAGCGAACATTGTCTCATTCGGCCATTGCTTAAGCTGCATTCCGTTCTCGATTTTGAAGGGAAAGACTTGACACCGCAAATGCGGGAAGGATATTTAGAAACATTGAAGTATTTGAACAAGGCGCCAGGCTATTTATATACCTTTTATGATGAAGACTGGAAATACATGCTTCGACTTGAAAAAGCGTGCTTGAGCTATCTTGTTCACGATGGACAAATTGGCTTATTGACGAAGATGGATTCTATGTTGGAAGATGTCTATAAGTTTTTCTTTCATTATGTGCCATGTCCGATGAAGAATGCCTATTCGGAACAGTATATCATCGGACGATTGCTGGAGATCATAGGTTTGATTTGTCAGATCCCTCTAGATCGTCAATACCACTTTAAAGACTTTATTCGTTTGATTTTGATGCATTTGGAGCATTTCAATGAAGATCCAAACAAACAGCCGTATCCGCAAATTTATGATCAGATGGATATCAAAGGAGTTCAAGATTTTATTGTTTTTTTCCATTCGGCTTTGATTTCGTTTCATGGCAAATTGCCTCCAGAATTTGAGGGAATCAAGCAGAAGTTTTATCCGATGTATTTGATCGCGAACGTGTGGAGGATGATTTCGCATTTTCGAACGATTTTAGATCTCTAAAAGAAAAGCGTAGGTCGATTTTGACTTACGCTTTTAATCTAGGAAAAGAGGGGCGGCGATCCAATCTTCTTTGACGGCTCCTTCGATCAACTTTTGAACAAGAACAAGCGATCCGACCGCCATCTTAGAATAGGGGATCCGAATGGATCGAGTATTGGGAGCAATATAGGACAAAAGACTTTGTTCTTCATCGCATAAAACAAGCAGTTCGATTTCTTGGATCTGATATTGAGAGCAGTATTTCAGCACGCCACAACATAAATCAAAAGAAGTCACGACGAGATGGCTAACTTTTGAAAATGGAATTAGAAGACAAGCGTCATAGCCTTCTTTGGGCTCGAAAGTGACGGCAGGATAGAGAGAACAATGATACTTGGTTTTCATTTTTTCAGCGATCGCTCCTGAAAAAGGATCTTTTTTCGAATAAATGCAAGCTGTTCTATTATTCAGCGAAAAATGTGAGTGAATCAAATCCAAGACGCTTTCTTCATCGATGCAGACGCTAGAAAACGAGTCGGATTGACGATTGAATAGGACAAGAGGCACTTCGATCGGAAAAGATTCAAGAAGTGCGATCATTTTTTGATCGAAGCCAATACAAATCAAACCATCGGCTTCTAGTATCTTTCCAAGCAGCAAGGATTTGGATAAGTCTTGTGGATTTAAGCCAACGATCTGCAGATCTATATCTAGGCTTTGCTTCGAAACGCCTTTTATAAACGCCGTCAAGACCGTAAGATCCATTTCTTGATTATAAAAGAGAACGATCGTTTTTGATTGAGGCGCGCTTCTTAATCGGAGCGCGTTTTTATTTGGTTTGTAGTGGAGTTCTTCGATCGCGTTCCATACGTTTTGCACAGTTTTTTGGGAGATCTTACGTTCCTTGTCTTTGCCGTTGATGACGATCGATACTGTGCTGATCGACACACCTGCTTTTTTTGCCACATCCTTGATCGTTGCCATCTCCATCACCTCATAGACTAGTATAGCATATTACTTAAAACGTTTTAGTTTGGAACTAGGTTGTATCCGTTCTAAATATTCGTTATAATGAGAACACGCTATGAAAAGACAGAGTAAACAGAAACGGGTCTTTAGAGAGAGGCTGGGTGCTGAAAAGCCTTGATACCATCTGTTGAATACACCTTGGAGCATCGATTCGACGTATGCCTGCGTTAAAGGTTTGAGGGTCCATAGGAACGATCTATGGAAAAAAAGGTGGTACCGCGTTGACTGACGTCCTTTTAGCGGTCTTTTTTTTTGGGAGGAAAACAAAGATGAATTTATTTGAAGAACTAAAATGGAGAGGGCTGATCGATAATACGACAAGTCCAGAACTCGAAGACGCGATCAACAACGATTCGCTCACATTTTATATTGGCACCGATCCAACGGCAGATTCTTTGCATATCGGTCATTATTCGTCTCTTTTGATGGCAAAACGTTTAGAAAAGCATGGCCATCATCCGATCATGCTTGTCGGCGGGGCGACTGGCTTTATTGGCGATCCAAAAGCGAGCGGAGAAAGAAGCATGCTCACGCCAGAAGTTTTAGAAGCCAACTACAACGCGCTCCATAAGCAGATCCAGGCGCTTTGGGGCTTTCAAATGGTCAACAATTTAGATTGGATCAAAAAGCTATCAGTGATCGACTTTCTTCGCGATTATGGAAAGCTGTTCAATGTCAACTATATGATCAATAAAGAAACGGTCAAAAAAAGACTCGATTCTGGAATCAGCTATACGGAATTTTCCTATATGATCTTGCAGTCGATCGATTTTCTGCATCTTTATCAAACTTATAATTGCCGAATGCAGATCGGAGGACAAGACCAATGGGGCAATATTACATCTGGCCTTGAATTGATCCGTAAAGTGGAGGGAAGCGATGTCAAATGTTTTGGGTTGACGATGCCTCTGATCACGAAAGCGGATGGAACAAAATTTGGAAAAAGCGAGACAGGAACAGTATGGCTAGACGGGAATAAAACGTCTCCTTACGCATTGTATCAATTTTTGTTCAATACGGAAGATAGCAAAGTCATCGAGTATTTGAAGAAGCTCACATTCCTTTCTGTCGAGGAAATCGAAGAACTCGAACGTAAAACAAAAGAAGATGCCGGTCGAAGAGAAGCGCAAAGAGCGTTGGCGGAAGCTGTCGTCAAAGACTTGCATGGTGAAAAAGGTCTCGAATCGGCTTTGAAGATCACGAACGCGCTCTTTAGAGGCAATTTGCAAGATCTCAATGAAGAAGAACGCAAAGATGCGATCAAAGATATGGAAAAGATTCAGGCGAAGGCTGGCCAAAAATTAGAAGACTTGATGATCGAAACCAAAGTCGCCAAAAGTAAACGTGAAGCGAGAGAGTGGATCAAAGGCAATTCGATCGCGATCAACGGGATCAAAGTCACCGATCCAAATCAGATCATTGACAATGCAGATCTATTTGTGGAAAATGTGCTGATCCTTCGGCGCGGAAAGAAAAATTCATATTGTATCGAACTTGTTGAAGAGTAAAAGGCGGTACACGCCTTTTTTTTATTGTGTTTTTCTTTATAAAAATGATGATGAAGAAAAAGTATATATTGATCGTGACTTGTCTTCTATTTCTACCAGCTTGCTTTCAGAACGAGAAGGAAGAAATCCAAACCAACGAGAAAGCTTCTGAAAAAATGGAAACGATCAAGAACGAAAAGCCTAAAAATAACGAAGGTCAAGATCCAAAAGAACTCGAGTCAAATTCAGACAAAGCGTCCATCCGTCTTCCTTTTCCAGAAAAGATCCAAGAAATCAATCACGGGAACTGAATACGAAGATCTAGCTCGAGAAGCTTCGATTTATATTTTCGAAAAAGCACCTAAAACCGATACCGATTCAGGATATAGAGCGTCTCTTTGGACACGGAATCAAGCAGAGCCGAATGCCAAAGCTATTTTGAAGAGCGTCTAAAAACCGATTTGAAGCATGGCGATCCTGTTTTTGTTTCAATCAATGTGGCGCCTGCTTATGGCTATAAGCAAGATGCCGTTCATGAACTCGTATTGTATGACGCAGATTATGACGATTCGGGTAATACACTCATATATTACTGTATCGATTCAAGCTATCGCAGCCAAGATCCTCAGTATGGAGGAAAAAAGATGAGGTCGAACGATGCGTTGTGGAATTTCATGAATGATAATTTTTTTATTAGCCGGGATCAAGATCTATGTTGATGGACTCAATATTTTTAATACCCTAAAAACTTGATCATTTCTGCTTGATAAAAACAAAGAGATTGCCAATCTTGCACATTTTCATAATGATCGATCAACATCAGATAGACAAAAATATCCACTTCTAGATCTTTCCAATGTTGTAGCCGAGGCAAAAGTTTAGTTGCGCAAAACGATTAAAGGTTTATATTCCACAAACGCCGTCACGATCAATGGGCTAACTCACGCCGAATTTTTTTAGATGCTAGCTTTGTCGCTCAAAAAGGATCCCTTTTTCCTTGGACGATCGAAAAAAATATCGCTTTAAATCAAAATCTATCCTCTCAAAAAATCGACAGCGCCCTTTTCCAAGTGAATTTGGAGCACTTGGATCCGCACCATTTGATTCGACAAGACAATGAGACGCTGAGCGGAGGAGAAATGCAAAGGATCCAATTGGCACGTGTAATCTATCAAAAGAAATCGTGGCTCTTTTTGGACGAAGCCTTTTCAGCTCTGGATTCAAAAACCACTAAAAAAATTGAGCGTTTCTTTCTCGAGGATCCGAAAATCACGTTGATCCATATCTGTCATAAACCAGTTAAAGAAAACCTCGATTTATATGATGAAATAATTCATATGGAACAAGGCGAGGTTGTTGACGTGCAAATAAACGCTTAAGCGATAAGAAAACGACATTCTTTGATACGTATTCTATTGCGTCAATCACCTCTTTTTCTAGGTTTTGTGTTATATATGACGAGAAACTAATCAAGCGTTGTATAATAGAGCTAGAGGTGATGAAAATGTGGGGGTTTTTGATCGCACTGATCGTAATTTTCTCTTTGATCTTGATTTTGTTTTTTATTGGCCAAGTGTTCTATAGCCTAGTTCTGCATATGAAGATCGACAAAGAATTCATAACCGGGCCGCTTTATAAAATGGATGCTCGAGGACTGCGCTATGAGAACGAATTTCGTCAATATGATCCAAAAGACATTTATATCACAAACAAAGAAGGACTTCGCCTCCATGCGATCGAAGTCGATCGAGGAAGTAAAAAATGGGCCATTCTCTCGCATGGCTACATGGGAAGAAATGGAGAACTCGTCGATGTATGCAACTTCTTTATCAAAGAAGGCTACAACGTTCTTTCCATCTCGCAAAGAGCCCACAACAAAAGCGAAGGCGACACCATCAGTATGGGCTATTATGAAAGCGATGATCTGCTCGACTGGATCCAGTACATCGTAAAACGCGATCCGGACTGCTCGATCGTTCTTTATGGAGTTTCGATGGGCGCTGCGACCGTGATGATGACTCTAGGCAAAGATATTCCTCGCAATATCAAAGCGGCTATCGAAGACTGCGGCTATACAAGCGCGTGGGACGAATTCGCGTACCAATTAAAAAAGATGACAAAACTGCCATCTTTTCCGATCGTTCATGTCGCCAATCTCATCACAAAAATAAGAGGCGGATTTCAGTTCAAACAAGCCAATCCGCTCAACGCGGTCAATAAGAGCCGGATCCCGACCTTATTCATTCATGGCACCAAAGACGATTTTGTCCCGACCAATATGGTCTACAAACTTTATCATTACGCGAACTATCCAAAACAGCTGCTCCTGATCGAAAATGGGGAACACGCAGTCTCCCGCTTTAAAGATCCAGAACTTTATTTTTCGACTTTGAAGCAGTGGATCCAGCAGTTTGCGTAAGCTTGCCTTGCCAAGTGTTTCTTTCGACCATTCGTTGATCAATTTGATTGAGAACGATGGTCTTTTTTAATGTCCATTCCGGCTCGATGAGCTCTTTTTGGATCGCATCTCCCGTCAAACGCTCTACAATCATATCCATCGGAAGCGTTTCTAATTGAGAAACGATTAAATCAACATATTCATCTCGTTCCAAAAGCGGGAAGGGGGAAACAAGATATTGTTCTCCCATGATGGAGTTTTTCACAACATGCAACATATGGATCTTGATCGCGTCAGGATGGACTTCACCAACCTTTTTCACACTTTCTTTCATCATCTCGAGCGTTTCATTAGGCAATCCATTGATCAAATGAACACAAGAGCGGATCGGCGTCTTTTTTAGTTTTTCGATCCACTCAAAAACAAGAGCGGAAGAGTGTCCCCGATTGAGCGGCTTCATCGTTTCATCAAAAATCGACTGTAGACCGAGCTCGATCCAAACAGGCTTTCTTTTTGCCATTCCGGATAAATATTCAACGATTTCATCGTTCAAACAATCCGCCCTCGTCGCGATGCTGATCTCTAAAACATCCTCCCGCTCGAAAAATGGATCATACACCGCTTTTAAAGTTTCAAGATCGGCATACGTGTTCGAATACGCTTGAAAATAAGCGACACCAAGAGCGTTTGGCCATTTTCTTCGCATCCGCTCAAGGCCTTCCTCGAATTGAATGGCCAAAGAAGAACGACGAGCGAGGATCGAATCCCCAGACCCTTGCGAAGAACAAAATGTGCAACCGCCAAACCCCGTTTTGCCATCCCGATTCGGACACGTAAAACCCGCATCCAAAGGGACCTTGCATACTTTTTGTCCATACTTTTCTTTATAATAATAACTGAGCGTATAGTACCGTTTGTTCGTGTTCGAAAAAGGAAATGGATTGTCCAGGATCTGATTGGACATCATCCTAAAGAACGGCCGATCACATGCGCGATCGCTTTCCCTTTCGCGACAAGGTCATTGAATTTGCTCGGCTTCAAGCTTTGCGCGCCATCCGACCAAGCGTTTTCAGGTTCATCATGGACTTCGATGATCAAACCATCCGCGCCCGCTGCGATCGCGGCCAATGAAAGCGATTCGATCAGTTTATAATCGCCCGCCGCATGGGAAGGATCGATGATGATCGGCAAATGCGTTCTTTCTTTAATGATCGGAATCACGGCTAGATCAAGCGTATTTCTCGTATATGTTTCAAAAGTGCGGATCCCCCGCTCGCAGAAGATCACGTTTGGATTGCCTTCTGCCATGATATATTCAGCCGCCATGATCCACTCTTCGATCGTATTACACAATCCCCGCTTCAACAAGACAGGTTTTTTCGTGCGACCGACCGCCTTCAAAAGATCAAAGTTTTGCATGTTTCTTGCTCCAATTTGAATGATATCCACATTTTTGACAAATTCATCCAACTTGTCGACTGACATCAGCTCCGAAACGATTGGAAGGCCCGTAAGATCTCTTGCTTTGACAAGATCGAGAACACCTTCTGTACCTAGACCTTGAAAGGCGTAAGGCGAAGTTCTCGGTTTATAGGCGCCGCCACGAAGCATGTTTGCGCCTGCTTCCTTGACTTCTTTTGCGATCCTCACGATTTGATCTTCTCCTTCGACAGAACACGGGCCGGCGATCAAAACGATATTCTTGCCGCCAATCTTGATCCCATCGACATCAACGATCGTATCTTCTGGATGGAACATACGATTGGCAAGCTTATAAGGCTGGGCGACCCGCTGAACATTCGTCACGATCGGATTGGCAGAAATGTTCTTTTCATCCACTTTGGAAGTATCTCCCACTAAACCAAACACGTTATAGTTGGCGCCATAGATCATCGTGACTTGCAGATCCATATTTTCGAAGCGCTTGATCAGCTTCTGGACCTCTTCTTCGGGGGCAGTTTTCTTTAAAGTGATAATCATAATTTTCTCCTTTTCTAATAAAAAAGCATTTCTTTGAAAAAAGAAATGCTGAATGAACCAAAAAAAGATCCAAATCGAAATCGCTGGAATGTTTTTTTGGATTTAGTTGTAAAATCGATACACTAAATTGGAATTCATGCTTTTAGTGTAGCGAAAGAAAGATCGCAATGCAAGCGTTTTTGTCAAGAGAGAAGGCCAAAATGGGTATGATTTTGGCTAAATTGAAAGAAAAATCATCCATTTTCATTATTAGACAAAAACGTGTTACAATATAGGCAAAGATAAGATCTTTGAATATTTAAAGGAGGTATAGTGTATGAAAGTCAATATTGTTGGAAAAAACATTACCGTCACTGAAGCGATCTCGGACAAGATCAAGAAAAAGCTAGGGGGATTGAACAAATACTTCATCATTGACGAGAACGACACGGCAAATGTATTGATTCGTACATATCCGACAAAACAAAAAATCGAGATCACGATCCCAACAAAATTCGCGATCCTGCGTACAGAAGTTAGCGACGACGATCTTTATCGGGCGATCGATCGTTCGATCGATAAGCTCGAAGATCAAATCCGCCGACAGAAAACACGGATCACAAAGAAAAAGACGCATCCGCTCAGCGACGCGTTCTTGGATCTAGAACTTTTGGACGAGGCGGAAGTCAGCGATGACGAGATCGTCCGCACCAAATCGATCGTTCCAGGCTTGATGTCTTTGGATGAAGCGATCACTAAAATGGAGCTTTTGGGACACGATTTCTTCATTTACACCGATGATGAGACAAATAAAATCGCCGTTGTCTACAAACGCAACGATGGCGGATATGGCTTGATCGAAACGGAGTAAGTCAAACAGAGGAGCGCTGCTCCTCTTTTTTGAGCCTTGTTTTAAAAAAAAGAATTTTAGTTTCTATCTTTTGGATTTTGTGGTATAGTCATAAAGGCAATTCATGGAGAGTTGCTTATTCCAGTGAAGAAAATAAGCAAGCATAAATAAGGAAAGGTGCAAAGGGTTTTCATAGCGAAAGTCGTTTGATTCTATCGCGTTTATGTTATAATCATTTCATTAAGGGAGGTCTGTCACATGGGATTTATGGATAAAGTTAAAGACTTCGTAGCTCCGATCGAAGAGGATGACAATCCTGGATATGAGAGCCAAACAGTAACAAGACAAGACGTTGAGGTGGAACCGCAGAGTCAATATGAACGACCAAAGAACCGTTCCAACGCTTCAACTTTAAGCGCAAATACGAAAATGGTCCTTTTCGAACCAAGAAGTTTCGGAGAAGCTGAAGAAGTAGGTCAGCGGCTCAAAGAAGGACGCGCTGTCGTTGTCAATCTGCACAAATTGGATCGTGAATACGCACAAAGAACGATCGATTTCTTGACAGGCGTCGTTTTCGCTTTGGATGGAAAGATCCAAAAGATCGGTCAAAATGTTATTTTGTGCTCGCCGCTTCAAATCGGCGTTTCAGGATCGATCTCGCTAGGCGCGCCTGACGATATGGACGATGTCGACTAAGATTCGTCTATGTATTTGAATGTAAAAGGTCACAACGAATTTCTTCAGCAAGCAAAGCATTGGATCAAAGAGGCAATGCAAAGAAGATGCGTAGTGACCTCTTTTTTATCGATCCCGCAACAAAATATCCTTCTTTCTCTTATCCCGAAAGATCTGATCGTGAAGTGGGATGGTGGCTATGAACAAGCGGAAAGAAAGCGGGCGATTCTTTCTCTTTATGAGGAAGAAGACACAAACAACGTCTGCGCTCTCGCCTCTAAATATGATCACCGTTTTCAAAGTATCGAGCACAAAGATCTTCTTGGCGCTCTGATGGCATTGGGAATTGAAAGGGAAGTCGTTGGCGATCTATTGATCGAAGACGATCGAATCATCGTTTTTACGACCTACGAAATGGCAAGCTTTATTCAAAGCGAGCTAACATGCGCCAAAAGGACCTCGCTTTCTTTTCAGCCAAAAGAAGTAAAGATACAAACGCAAATTCGAAGAAAAGAAATGACGATCATCGCGCCTTCCTTGAGACTCGATAGCGTCGTTAGTCAATTGGCGCATTGTTCTCGCTCCAAAGCGAAAGAAATGCTCAAAGCGCAGTATGTGAAGGTCAACGATATTGTTCTTGATGAAAACACACAATTATGCGATAATGACTTTGTTTCTATCCGCAAAGTGGGTCGATTTCAATACAAAGGGATTGATGCGAAAACAAAAAAAGACCGACTCGTTTTGCGATTTGAACAATATATATAAGCAATGAAGAAGACGCGTCGAATCAAGAGAAACGAATAGAGAGCAGCTCGTTTGGTGGAAGAGCTGTACGCGGAATTGATTGGGTATCCCTTCTTGGCTGGTGGATCGAAAGCAGTAGATCAACCCGGTTTAGGCCGTTATCCTGTCAAGAGCCCGCTTTTGCGGGAAGTAAGGTGGTACCGCGTTCATAACGTCCTTTCGAGGACGTTTTTTTATTTGGAGGGAAAATATGGACTATAAGGAAACGTTACACATGCCAAAGACCGCATTTGAAATGCGCGGGAATTTGACCAAAAAAGAGCCTAAATACCAAAAACGTTGGGAAGAGGAGAGGCTTTATGACAAAATGCTTGTCAAAAGAGAAGGCGCTGAATCTTTCGTTTTACACGATGGGCCTCCATACGCCAATGGAGACATCCATTTAGGTCACGCGCTCAATAAGATCTTAAAAGATGTCATCAACCGTTCGAAGTTCATGGAAGGATACAAAGTTCCCTATATTCCAGGATGGGACACACATGGTCTTCCAATCGAGACAGCCGTTACTAAACTTGGCTTTGACCGCAAAAAGATGAATATCGCC
Source organism: Dubosiella newyorkensis (assembly GCF_001945605.1). GTDB lineage: Bacteria > Bacillota_I > Bacilli_A > Erysipelotrichales > Erysipelotrichaceae > Dubosiella > Dubosiella newyorkensis. The sequence continues at coordinate 18,556 of NZ_MPKA01000065.1, read as the reverse complement.
GACTTCCGCAAGATCTGCTACGATTATGCGCTCGAACAAGTTGAAAAACAAAAAGCCGGCTTCTTGTCTTTAGGAAGCGTCGGCGATTATGACCATCCATACATCACATTGACGAAAGATTTTGAAGCCCGTCAAATCGAGATCTTCGGTAAGATGGCGATGGACGGCTTGATCTATAAAGGACTTAAACCCGTTTATTGGTCTCCTTCTAGCGAATCCGCCTTGGCAGAAGCCGAAGTCGAATACAAGGACATCAAGTCGCCAACGATCTATGTAAAATTCCAAGTGAAAGATGGCAAAGGGATCCTGGATCAAGATACTTATTTTGTCATTTGGACAACGACGCCATGGACGATTCCAGGCAATAAAGGGATCGCGCTCCATCCAAATATGGAATACGCCCTCATAAATACAAACAAAGGAAAGCTTGTCGTATTGAATGAGCTCATTGAAGAACTCATGCCAAAATTCAACATCGACGAATACTCCATCGAAAAAACATTTAAAGGAAAAGAGCTTGAAAGCATCACGACGATCCATCCGCTCTATGATGATCGGGAAAGCCTAGTCGTTCTTGCCGACTACGTTACAGCTGACGCGGGAACAGGTTGTGTCCATACGGCTCCAGCTTTTGGTGTCGATGACTTCAACACAGGCATGCGATACGGTTTAGATATGGATGTCAATGTCGATGAGCAAGGAAAATTGATGGCTTCCACAGGAAAAGAACTAGAAGGTCAATATGTAGAAGACGCCAATAAAACTGTGACCCAAATGCTTGATGCGAATGGTTCGCTTTTAAATCTGACATTTATCACGCACTCGTATCCGCACGACTGGCGGACAAAAAAACCGATCATCTTCCGCGCGACCACGCAATGGTTCGCTTCGATCGACAAGATCCGCGACCAGCTTTTAGATCAGATCCATTCGATTTCGTGGGTGCCTAGTTGGGGAGAGGGAAGAATGCATAATATGATCGCCGATCGAGGAGACTGGTGTATTTCTCGACAAAGAGCATGGGGCGTTCCGATCCCGATCTTCTATGGAGAAGATGACACACCGATCATGGACGAAGAAGTATTCAAACATGTCGCCGCCTTGTTCGCGGAACACGGAAGCAATATCTGGTTTGAAAAAGAAGCGAAAGAACTTCTTCCAGAAGGCTATACGAACGAACATTCGCCAAATGGCATCTTCCGCAAAGAAGTCGATACGATGGATGTTTGGTTCGATTCTGGCTCCTCGCATACCGGTGCGATGAAAGAAAGAGACTTAGGCTATCCTGCCGACCTCTATTTTGAAGGATCGGATCAATATCGCGGCTGGTTCAACTCTTCCTTGATCATCGGTACGGCCGTGTATGGCGAAGCTCCATATAAACAAGTGCTCTCCCATGGCTTTGTCATGGATGAAAAAGGCGTGAAGATGTCTAAATCGCAATGGAATTCGGTAGCTCCTTCTGAAATCACGAAGAAGTATGGAGCCGATATCCTGCGATTATGGGCCACTTCAGTCGACTATCAAGCCGACTGTTCGATGGGACAGAACATTTTGAAACAGGTTGCAGAAAACTACCGCAAAGTACGAAATACATTCCGGTTCTTGATGGCGAATCTCGACAATAATACGTTCACCAAAGAAAATCTAGTTCCTGTCAATGAATTGTCGAAGCTCAATCAATATATTTTAGTAAAATTGAACGAAGTCATCCGTGCTTCCATCAAGGCGTATAATGAGTATCGTTTCGCCGATGTCGTCAGCATGCTCACCAATTTCATGACCAATGAATTGAGCGCTTATTATTTAGATTACACCAAAGATATCTTATATATCGAAAATGTTGACGATCCTGAGCGCCGACAAGTGCAGACTGTTCTATACTTGTGTTTGGACGCTTTGACTCGACTGTGGGCTCCAATCCTCGTACATACGTGTGAAGAAATCAACGACTTCATGCATTTTGACGAAGAATCGATCCATTTGGCCGCGTTCAAAGAAATCGAGCTTGATATCGATGAAAGAAGCCTCCTTGATAAGATGCAGCGCATCTTGCTGATTCGAAAAGATGTTTTAAAAGCGCTAGAAATCGCGAGAAACGCAGGCGAGATCAAAAAATCGCTCGAAGCGCATCTTGTGATGTCGATGGACGAAGAAGATCAAAAGATCTTCGACGAGCTTGTTCAAAATCCAGCGCAATGGCTGATCGTTTCAAAAGTGGATTTTGTCAAGGCGGATCTTTCAGCCTATGAGAACTGTCAGATCGAAGTGAAAAAAGCGGAAGGACACGTTTGTCCTCGCTGCTGGAACTATACGACAAGCGAGCACGAAGATGGTTTGTGCGATCGCTGCGCGCGTATTTTAGAAAAAGAATAGAAAGGTTAGGGGAAGGGAATGAGTGGTTTTTTTGGAGTAGCTTCCAAAGAGAGCTGTGTTTTAGATTTATTTTTCGGGATCGATTATCATTCGCATCTAGGAACACGTAGAGCTGGAATGGCAGTATATGGACAAAATGGATTCACGAGAGCGATCCATAATATCGAAAATTCGCCATTCCGGACGAAGTTCGATAAAGATCTAGATTCTTTTGAAGGAAATCTAGGAATCGGCTGTATTTCGGATTTTGAATCACAGCCGCTCATCCTTCACTCTCATTTAGGCTCTTTCGCCTTATGTACCGTGGGAAGGATCAACAATCTTGATGGCTTGAAAGCGCATTGTTTTGAAAAGGGCATGACCCACTTTCAAGAAATGAGTATAGGGGGGATCAATCCGACCGAGCTGATCGGCGCACTGATCAACCAAAAAAATTCGATCCTAGAAGGGTTGGAGTTAGTTCAAGATATTGTTGAGGGCAGCATGAGCATTTTATTGCTGAATAAAGATGGGATCTATGCGATGCGCGATCGGGAAGGTAGGACCCCGATCATCTTGGCCAAAAAAGAAGAGGGCTTTTGCGCCACCTTCGAGAGCAGCGCCTTTTTGAATCTAGGCTATACACACTCTAAAGATATGGGGCCAGGCGAGATCGATCTGATCACACCAAATGAAGTAAAAGTCTTGAAACAGCCTAACGAGCATATGAAGATCTGTTCTTTCTTATGGGTCTATTATGGCTATCCAACTTCGACGTATGAAGGGATCAATGTCGAAAAGATGCGCAATCGTTGCGGAGAGCTTTTAGCGAAACGGGATGATGTGAAAGTCGATAATGTAGCGGGCGTGCCAGACTCTGGGATCGCGCATGCGGTTGGTTATTCCAATACGACGGGTATCCCATTCTCGCGACCTTTTATTAAATATACGCCGACTTGGCCAAGATCGTTCATGCCGACCAATCAAGCGCAACGCAATCGGATCGCGAAAATGAAGCTGATCCCGGTTGCGGAATTGATCAAAGACAAAAAGCTCCTTTTGATCGACGATTCGATCGTTCGCGGGACGCAATTAGGGGAAACGACTTCCTTCTTATACGATTCGGGCGCAAAAGAAGTGCACGTTCGTCCAGCGTGTCCGCCAATCATGTTCGGATGCAAATATTTGAATTTCTCGCGCTCGAATTCTGAAATGGAATTGATCACGAGAAAAGTGATCAAGGAAATCGAAGGCGATGAAGTCTCTTTTGAAACGCTAAAGAAATACGCTGATCCAGATTCCGAACAATACGCGCTGATGTGTGAAAAGATTCGCGAAAAGCTGGGATTTACTTCGCTTCGCTATCATCGTCTCGACGATATGATCGAATCGATCGGTTTAGATCAATGCAAATTGTGCACGTATTGCTGGAATGGCGAAGAATAAGCATGGATACAAGCAAACTACACAATAAAGTCGTTTCGTATATAAAAAATGAAATCGTTCAAGGAAGATTGTTACCTGGAAGTAAGCTTCCTACTGAACGCGAGCTTGCTAGTTCGTTGTCGATGAGCCGCAACTCGATCCGAGAAGGTCTTCGCGTCCTTGAAAATATTGGGATCATTACGCCTGTTCAAGGTTCCGGTAATTATATTTCTTTGAATTTTGATGAGACGATGTCTGAAATGCTTTCTTTTATGTATTTTCTAAAAGGGATCGATGAAGAACAAGTCATCGAGTTTCGATGGATGATCGAAGAAGAAGCGCTCAAGCTTTCGCTCCACCGTATGAAAGAAGAGGATATCAAAGCGCTCAAAACGAATCTCTCGGCTTTGATCGCTTCAAAAAACGAAGAAGAAAAGATCCAATACGACCAGATGCTGCATTCGACGATCGTCAACGCGTGCGGAAACGATTTTTTGATCGCCAACTATAACGCGTTCACGAGCTTCATGGATTCTCATATCAAATCGATGCGTCAAAGGATCGTAAGAGGCATGGAGAGCTCACATCTTTTGGAGGAGGCCCATCGAAAAATGGTCGAAGGCTTGATCCAAAGCGATCTTGATTTAAGTCTGCAAGGCTTGCATGACCATTTTGGATACATCGAACAATATAAAAAATAGTCAAGAAACCGCTTACACTTTTACGGTTAAACCCCTTGCTTTTGAAAGAAGCAAGGGGTATTTTATAGTTGTAAATTGGTAGGACCAATAAATAGAATACAAACGAGCCTTCGAGGCTCTTTATTTAGAACTTCAATGTAAGCGCTACCATAGCATAATATGAAAGGAGTAGACATGAATATTCTAGTTTGTATCAAACAAGTTCCTGAAAGCAATAAGGTGGAAGTGGATCCAGTTACTGGTGTAATCAAGCGTGACGGCGCCGCTTCAAAGATGAATCCGTACGATCTTTATGCTTTAGAGACGGCATTCCGTATCCAAGAGAAAATGGGAGGGGTCGTCGATGTGATCTCGATGGGGCCTCCACAAGCGCAAGAAGTGATCCGTGAAGCCTTCGCGATGGGAGCTGATCATGGAATCCTCGTTTCTGATCGTTCCTTTGGCGGAGCGGATGTGTTGGCGACAAGCTATACATTATCGCAAGGAATCAAGTCGAGCGGAAATTATGATTTGATCTTATGCGGTAAGCAGACCATTGATGGCGATACGGCCCAAGTTGGAGCCGAAATCGCAGAATGGCTGCAGATCCCAAGTGTGAATAATGTATTAGAGATCAAAGAAGTCCATGATGATTCGATCACGATCTCGATGGATCTACCACAAGAAGTTGAAGTGGCCAAGATTTCGCTTCCATGTCTTCTGTCGGTCGATCAAGATATCTTTATGCCTCGTCTGCCTTCGTATGTGAAAAAGAAAGCGACGAAAGATCGTGAAATCAAAGTATTGAGTTTAAAAGATATGGAAGATACAGACGCGTCCCACTATGGATTGAACGGATCTCCGACCCAAGTTCAAAGGATCTTCCCACCAACTTCTTCAAAAGAAAAAGAAATGTGGGATGGAAGTTCAGCTGTTTTAGCGGATCAATTGTTCCATAAAATCGAAGAATTAAAATTTGTCTAGAAAGGAGTTCGTTATGGCAAAACTAGTCCTTCATCCAGAAAATATAGATGACCCTCAAGTGTTGATCGATCTTTGTCCTTTCAAAGCTATGGAAATGACAGCAGATGGATTGAATATCAACGCTGGCTGCAAAATGTGCAAGTTGTGCGTTCGCAAAGGACCGAAAGGCGCTGTCGAATTCGTGGAAGATCAAGTGCAGCCACAAATCGATAAAAGTGTCTGGAACGGGATCTGTGTATATGTCGATCAAGTCGATGGCGCGATCCATCCTGTTACCTTCGAATTGCTTGGAAAAGCCAAAGATATGGCTCACGTGATCGATCAGCCAGTACAAGCCTTGCTGATCGGATCGAATGTATCGGATCTAGCCCATGAGCTCCTCCATTATGGTGCGGACGAAGTGTATGTTTATGATGATGAACGATTGGATCGTTTTAAGATCGATGCGTACACGAATGTGTTCGAAGACTTTATTCAAAAACATAAACCATCTTCGATCTTAGTGGGTGCGACAACGATCGGACGACAATTAGCGCCAAGAGTCGCCGCTCGAATGAAGACAGGTCTTACAGCGGATTGCACGATTCTCGAAATGGAAGACAATAGCGATCTTAACCAGATCCGTCCTGCTTTTGGCGGTAATATCATGGCGCACATCAAAACGCCAAATCATCGTCCGCAAATGGCGACCGTTCGTTATAAGATCATGAACGCCCCAGAAAGAAAAGACGAAGAGGAAGGGATCATCATTGATTGCGCATCCACCAATTCGATGGTCGACAGCCAGATCGAGGTCCTCGATATTTTGAAAAAAGAAGCGGAAGAATCGATCGAAAGCGCGGATGTCCTTGTGGTAGCAGGACGTGGCGTAAAAAATGAAAGCGATCTAGAAATGCTTCAAAAACTCGCCGACCTTCTGCATGGAAAACTTGCCTGCACTCGTCCTCTTGTAGAGAATGGCTTTATGAGCGCCAAACAACAAATTGGTCTTTCTGGAAGAACCGTCCGTCCTAAATTGATCATCACCTGCGGCGTATCGGGCGCGATCCAATTCACGGCAGGAATGGACCATTCGGATCAAATCGTAGCGATCGATATGGATCCTGACGCGCCGATCTTTAAAAACGCGAATTATGGATTGGTCGGCGATCTGTACGAGATCGTCCCATCTTTGATCGAGAAAATAGAAGCAAAGAAAGGAGTACAAAATGCCTAACTGGACATATCATACGATCGATGAAAACGATGTTTTAAATTTAAGAGCGTTGATTGGAGAAGAGCAGCGGATGCTTTGGAAAGAGCAGATTTCTGAAGATTACAGTCACGATGAACTTGGCGGGACATCTTCTTGGCCAGAACTTGTCATTAAGCCAGTTTCTGCGAATGAAGTTTCGGCCGTCATGAAATATGCCTACGAGCATTCGATCCCTGTCACGGCTAGAGGTTCTGGGACAGGTTTAGTTGGATCATGTGTGCCGATGGAGCATGGAATCATTCTCGACCTTTCTTTGATGAACAACATATTGGAGCTTGATGAAGAGAATTTGACGTTGACAGTCGAGCCGGGTGTTTTGTTGATGGATCTTACGGCTTTCGTAGAAGATCATGACTTGTTCTATCCACCAGATCCCGGTGAAAAATCGGCGACGATCGGTGGCAACATTTCCACCAACGCAGGTGGAATGCGGGCTGTTAAATATGGAGTTACGCGCGATTTCGTTCGTGGGCTCGAAGTCGTCCTTCCGAATGGGGATATCGTAGAGTTTGGCGGCAAAGTCGTGAAAAACTCTTCTGGATACGATTTGAAAGATCTGATCATCGGTTCAGAAGGTACGCTAGGAATCGTCACGAAGGCGATCTTGAAGCTATTACCGCTCCCTAAGAAAACGATTTCTTTGTTGATTCCGTTCCCTTCGCTTGAAAAGGCGATCCAGACCGTACCAAAGATCATAAAATCGAAGGCGATCCCGACCGCGATCGAATTTATGCAAAAAGAAGTCATCGAGGACGCGGAAGAGTATCTTGGCAAAGCGTTCCCGGACCATCAAAGCGAAGCGTATTTGTTGTTGAAATTTGATGGCAATTCGCAAGATGAGATCGAGCGGGCGTATGCAAAAGTCGCGGATCTTTGCTTGGAAGAGGGTGCTTTGGATGTCTTGATCTCGGATACCGCCGAGCGCGACGAGTCGATCTGGAAGGCTAGAGGCGCGTTTTTGGAAGCGATCAAAGGATCGACTACATATATGGACGAGGTCGATATGGTCGTGCCTAGAAGCTATGTCAATGACATGGTCGAATACCTGCATTCGATCCAGCGCGAAGTTGGATTAAGGATCAAAAGTTTTGGACATGCGGGGGACGGAAATTTGCATGCCTATATGCTGAAAGATAACTTGAGCGACGAAGAATGGGAAAAGCGTTTGAACAAAGCGATGGATCTTATTTATGCCAAAGCAAGAGAGCTCAATGGGCAAGTGTCTGGCGAGCATGGTATCGGATATGCAAAGAAGATGTATCTCAAAGAAAGTTTGGCGAAAGACAATATTGATTTGATGAATGGGATCAAGCAAGTATTTGATGCAAAAAATATTTTAAACCCTCATAAAATTGCTCAATTATAAATAAAAAAAACCGGTAAAAAACCGGCTTTTTTTGAGCATATCAATTGAAAAAAACAAAAAACGGTTTTCATTTGTGAAAAGTATGGTATAATCCTTATGATGTAAACGGTTACAATTACATAAAGGGAGGAAAACATGGAAACTAAATATGTTTACTTGTTCAACGAGGGTGATGCCAACATGCGCAATCTCCTCGGGGGAAAAGGAGCCAACTTGGCAGAAATGTCAAAATTAGGAATGCCCGTTCCAAACGGATTCACGATCACGACAGAAGCCTGCAATAAGTACTATGATGATGGGGAAGTCATCAGTGACGAGATCCAAGCCCAAATCATGGAATATCTTGAAAAACTCGAAGAAGAGACTGGGAAGAAATTCGGGGATCAAGAAAATCCGCTTTTAGTATCGGTTCGTTCTGGCGCGCGTGCGAGCATGCCAGGAATGATGGATACGATCTTGAATCTAGGGATCAACGATGTCGTGGCCAACACGATCGCCGAAAAATCGGGTAATGAGCGTTTCGCGTATGATTCGTATCGTCGTTTTATCCAAATGTTCGCGGATGTCGTAAAAGGCCTTTCGAAAAAACGGTTTGAAGAGATCATCGACGAAGTCAAAGCGGAAAGAGGCATCAAGGACGATTTGGAATTGACAGCCGACGATATGAAAACGCTCGTTGAGAAATTCAAAGAGTTTTATCGTTCTGAATTAGGAGAAGATTTCCCAACGGATCCAAAAACGCAGATGATGGAAGCGATCGAAGCGGTATTCCGTTCTTGGAACAATGAGCGCGCGATCTACTATCGCCGCATGAACGATATTCCTTCAAACTGGGGGACAGCGGTCAACGTACAAATGATGGTCTTTGGAAATATGGGCGAAGACTGTGGTACAGGTGTCGCGTTCACGAGAAACCCTGCAACGGGGGAAAATAAATTGTATGGTGAATTCTTGATGAATGCGCAAGGCGAAGATGTCGTTGCGGGTGTTCGTACTCCAAAGAAGATCGATCAGCTTAAGGAAGTTTCTCCGACTGCCTACGATCAATTTGTTGAAATTTGCTCGAAATTAGAAAATCATTATAAAAATATGCAGGATATGGAGTTTACGATCGAAAACGGTAAGCTCTTCATGCTGCAGACTCGAAATGGAAAAAGAACCGCGCAGGCGGCTTTGAAGATCGCTTGCGATATGGTGGATGAAGGTTTGATCAGCACAGATGAAGCTTTGATGATGGTCGAACCACAACAGCTTGATTCTTTGTTGCATCCTACATTTGCTAAAGAAGCTTTAGAAGCTGCCGAAGTGATCACAAGTGCACTTCCAGCATCGCCTGGTGCAGGTTGCGGTCAAATCGTATTCACAGCCGAGGAAGCGAAAGAAGAAGCGGATAAAGGCAAAAAAGTCATTCTCGTTCGTTTAGAAACTTCTCCAGAAGATATCGAAGGTATGGCGGTTTCGCAAGGAATCTTGACAGTGCGTGGCGGTATGACGAGCCATGCGGCTGTCGTTGCTCGTGGAATGGGCGCTTGCTGCGTATCGGGCGCTGGCGATATTGAAATGAACGAAGAAGAAGGATCCTTCAAAGTGAACGGAAAAACGTTCAAACGTGGCGACTGGATCTCGATCGATGGTTCGACCGGAAATGTATATGGCGAAGCGATCGAAACGGTTCCGGCTGAAATTTCTGGTGATTTTGAACGTTTCATGGAATGGGCTGACAAACGTCGTCGTTTAAAAGTGAGAACGAACGCGGATACGCCAAAAGACGCGAAACAGGCGGTCGATTTTGGTGCGGAAGGCATTGGTCTTGTTCGTACAGAACATATGTTCTTCGAAGGCGATAAGATCAAAGCGATCCGTGAAATGATCGTCGCGAAAAACGATGATCAAATGCAAGCGGCTCTCGACAAGCTCGAACCGATGCAGCAAAAAGATTTCGAAGGTATTTATGAAGCGATGGAGGGAAGACCAGTCACGATCCGTTACTTGGATCCACCTCTTCACGAATTCGTGCCAACAAATCCGGAAGACATTAAAGAACTTGCCAATGAAATGAATATTTCGGAAGCAGAGCTCAATCAAGTGATCTCGAACTTGCACGAAGTCAATCCTATGATGGGTCATCGTGGATCCCGTTTGGATGTTTCCAATCCTGGTATCGCGAAAATGCAAACAGCGGCTGTGATCAAAGCGGCTCTGAATGTGAATAAAAAACATCCAGAATGGAACATCGAACCTGAGATCATGCTTCCTCTCATTGGCGATCTCGCGGAATTGAAATATGTGAAAAAGCTCGTTACCGAGACAGCGGACGCGATCTTGAAAGAAGCAGGATCGGATATGAAATACCACGTTGGTACGATGATCGAAGTTCCTCGCGCGGCTCTTCTTGCTGACGAGATCGCGGAAGAAGCGGAATTCTTCTCCTTTGGAACGAACGACTTGACGCAGCTCACATTTGGATTCTCGCGCGATGACGCTGGTAAATTCTTGCCTCAATATTATGCGGCTAAGATTTACGAAAACGATCCATTCGCTCGTCTTGACCAAAACGGTGTTGGCAAGCTGATCGAAATGGCAGCGAATCTTGGTCGTAAGACACGTCCAGACATGAAGCTTGGTGTTTGCGGTGAACATGGCGGCGACCCAGCTTCGATCGAATTTGTCGATAAAGTCGGCTTGAACTATGTTTCTTGCTCGCCATTCCGGGTACCGATCGCTCGTTTGGCTGCAGCGCAAGCAACGATCAAAAACGAAAAAGCATAAAATCAAAAGCTCCCTGATGGGAGCTTTTATCTTGTTAAGAACGAAATGTATTCTTCTTGTAATTTGATTTGTCTTGACTCAATGCCATTTTTTTTATAAAAGGAGATCATGAAACGATATGTTAATTCTATATTTTCTTGCTTCTTGTTTTTTTGATCCAAAATCAGCAATCGTTGAGAATCTTCAAAAAAGGCATTTTCATTGTTTTCAATCGCATATTTTATAATGTTCAAAAGAAGTTGATCACTTTGATCCTTTACATAGGGTTTGATCTTTTTAATCGTATTATTCGCCTCTTCTAAATCATCTAACATATAAAAACAATATGGCGCGAACACAAAATTTGACAAACCATAAGAAAAAGTATTTCTTTCCTTCTTCATCCATTCTAAAGCTTTTTTATATTCTTTCAGAACACATAGTACCAAAATAGCATTTTGAACAACGCAAAATCTTAAATAAGGATCATCTACATATTCCATATTGTAAAGTAAGGTTTCAAATCGACGATAAGCACTTGAATAAGCTCTTAAATAAGTAATACTTACCGCTTCTAGATTATCAAGATAAAGAGCCCGAATATAATTATGTGAGTTATAAAATTTGTTCCGCACTTGACTACATTTTGTATAAACCTCGAAAGTAGAACCCGAGCGAATTTCATCCATTATTTGATAATACTCAATCAGTGCTTCCAAATCATTCATTTCTTTCTCATCTACATAATTTAGTGCTTGTTCAAAGAAGGTTTCCTTATTCTTAAATGTTGTATTCCGCCGTCCTTCCATTCCACGAATCATATATAATAGAGCTTTTTCATCATTTGATAAGCAGCTTTCACTCGAAACTAAAAGCTCAAATACGTCTTCTTGACTTTTATGATCTAACACAGATCGAATAAAATACTCAATAAGTAGACCAATTAAAAAGCCAGATGTATTTTCCCAGCTTCTATCCATACTTTCGAATTGTTCTCGAACTTTTTCTTGTTTTTTACGATTAAATCTTAAAAATGCTTCAAAAATCTGAATTAGAATCTCTCTCATTTCAACTAAGTATTTCAAATCTTCAGCAAATTCAATATTGTAGCGAGTCAAAAAACGATGAAAGATCTCAATTTTCATAATTCGGAGTCCATTCTCCATTTCGCTCAAATTTCCTTTTGAGATGGATAAGTCTTTGGAGACATTATCTAATGAGTACCCCAATTCTTTTCGCTTAATTTTTTCATAAAATCCAAAAAGGAAAGGAGAAGCCGACTTATATGGTTCTCGAATTTTAATATGTTTTAAATTTTTTTCCATAATCATATAATAGAATCATAACCTGGGAAAAGAAAGGAGATCTTAGTGAAGTCATTAAAAAGAACAGTTTTAACTGTTTCAATCCTATTCTATATGTTTGGTGGTGTTCAAGTCGAGCAAAAGCTTTGTGTTCAACATAATATTAAGGATTATTGTTGGATTACTCAACTTGCTCCACTTCATGGTTTAGAATTAGGTCAATAACTTATCTCAATGATATCAAGAGCTCTTAAATTTAGTTTATAATACTTAATATTTAAAAGTATGTCTGACGATTATAGAAAATGGAGGAGTAAAATGAAAATTAATAAACTATTGGCTTCTATACTTGTTTTTTTACTATCATTATTTAGCTTTTCTCCTATATTTGCTGAATCAAAACAAGATATAACATTTGAATCTAAAATGATCGATGCTTATACTGAACAAATCAAAGCATATGGTTATGGTGAAGAACATATCATCACGATTAATCATACAACCCATATTCTTACTATTGATGGTGAAGAAATAATCCCTACAATTATTGATTATCCTCAACCTCAAGCTACATTAGATTCAAATTCTGCAATCAACTTATCTTATGAAATACCATGGAGAGGCGCAGTAGCAATGGCAGGCGCCATTGTAGCAACTATTCCAGGTATAGGTTGGACGATTGCTGGTAGTATTGCGGCTGCAATTGCAACAGAAGGAAATCCTCTGTTTATAACAATGACCCAATATAAAAGCATAGAAAATTACTATTCTTCTTACACAGGATCCTATTATAAAAAGGCAATTAATATGAATATTCGAGCTTATAGTCCACGGAATGTGCTCATCTACGGACCAGTAAATGGAGCATGGTTTGATCCAGTTCGGCCTTCATAATTATAAGCGAAAAGATTTATAAACTTGAAAAATTATTATGCAGGTCAGCTTATTATGTTGACCTGCATTTTAGAAAGGAAAAATACGGATGAATCAATCTTGGTTTCATCTCTTGATGATTAGTAAAGATCCTCAAAAAAACTATGAACGGACGATCAAATCGATCGTTCCTTATATCCTCGTGTGCTTGCTTCTATTTGTTTTTGTTGGCTATCAAAAAAACTGGAATACAGCTTTTCTTGTCTTGCTCATTCTTGGCCTGATCGGAGCGTTCGAATTCGTTTGCGCGAAAACAATGTTGAATGTGACAAATCAAAATATAATTCAAAAAGCGTATCTCTCTGGGAGGCTTGTTTCATGGATCGTGGTAGGATTGATCAGTCTTTATTGGATCTATCTTTTCGGCTTTTTGAAAGCATTGCCTTTGATTTTGATCGTAGGGATTGGAAAGATGATTTCCTTAAAAAAGTGATTTTTTTGTTTGGTTATTTTTGATGCAACGTCCAGATCAATGCGTCGACCATTCGCCCTACAGGATCGGTAAAATGGTTTCCATTGTTCCAAACCATCGTTGTCTTGATCCCTTTCTTTTTATAATCCTCTTCCAAGCTTTCCATGATCTTGCCAGTCGTCTGTAAATATGGATTTCGTTCCTGAATTTCCTTTCTTCCTAAAGAAAAATAGACAGATTTTGGCTTTTTGATCATAGTTTCGGTGGTGGCAAAGCTCTCAAAACCAGGATACCAAACAGAACCTGACACGCAACATACGTTTGTAAACAAGCTAGAACGATACGGACAATACATTGCGAACAATCCACCCATCGAATACCCCGCGATGATCCAAGGACCCGCTTCTACAGGAAGCAAGGAATCGACCCAATCTTTGATCTTAGTTTCGATTGTTTTCAAAAATTGATTGGCTTTTCCCGCAAAATCATCGTTCGGATAAATTATAGACTTGCTTGGCCAAGGAGAAAGATCTTGATCCCAATTGAAATGAGAAAGCGAGACAAGGTGAAAGGAAGGACATTGTTGTTTGCGGGCTCGAGAAAGAACGGACTCATGTTCATCGATTCCCATGATCAAAACCACGGTTGGCGCATTTTTTTGAGAAGATTCGATCAAATCGACTTGAATTTGATCGATCGTATTGGAATACGTATTCATAGCTTCATTCTAGAACATTAAAAATTGAAAATCACCTCGAACGATTCTAATATAGAAGCGTATGGAGGAAAGAGCATGCAAAAGAAATTATATATCGTTCGTCATGGACAAACTTTATTCAATAAAAAGAATCGGATCCAAGGCTGGTGCGATTCGCCCCTCACAAAACTCGGTCATCGCCAAGCCAAAGCCACAAAGAGTATTTTGAAAAAAGAGGCGTCGTATTCGATAAAGCGTGCTGCTCAACGCTGCATCGAACCGAAGAAACACTCAAAGATATTACCGATCTCGATTATTCAAGATACGATGCGCTCAAAGAATTCAACTATGGCCTTCTAGAAGGCGAGAGCACCGATCTAGCTTGTCAAAAAAAAGACGATCTCAATACCTATTACGTTCAATTCGGAGGAGAGACGCCAAAACAAGTGGAAGACCGCGTCGAAAAAGCGATTAGAACGATCATGGAAGAAGATGACGCCAAGTCGATCTTGATCGTGATGCATGGATCCAACTCTTTTCGCTTCGCCAACCGAGTCGAGCCATCCAAAGCGAGAAAAATGCGAAAATTCAACAACTGCATCATCTACGAATACGAATATGAAGACGGACATTTCAATCTCAAACAAGTGATCGATGAACACGTCAAAGATCTCAAAGAGGAAGAGGATGCGTAAAAAATTGTTTCTTGTCCGACATGGACAAACGCTGTTCAATCAAAAACATAAGATCCAAGGCTGGTGCGATTCGCCTCTCACTCCCAAAGGAGTCGCGGAATCAAAAGCGGTCGGGCAGTATTTTAGAAACCGGCAGATCACATTTGACAAAGCGTGCTGTTCGACACTTTTAAGAACCGAGGAGACCTTAAAGCACATTAGCGACCTTCCTTATACAAGATATGAAGGATTGAAAGAATTTGGCTTCGGACGCTTAGAAGGAGCGAGCACTGATTTGATCTTATCGTTTGGACACGATCTTTTGAACACGTCGTATACGCAATTTGGTGGCGAAGACCCTCAAAAAGTTCAAGATCGTATGGAAAAGACGCTCAACGACATCGTTCATGAAGACGATGCCAAAACGATCTTGATCGTCGCCCATGGCGCCAATCTTATGAATTTACTAGAAAGGATCGATCCCGACCATGCTAAAGATGCGATCCGATTCATAAACTGCGTGATCTACGAAGTTGATTATGATGGAAAAAACTTTACGATCGTCGATTCGATCGTTTCTCATCTCGCTCAAATTAAAGAATAAGATATTTTTATATTTATTATTTCCCCTAAATGAAGAGGTGATAAAGGATGGAAACGGTAGATTTTGATGGATTCCTTTTTGAAAAAAATAAACTGAAAGAGTTTGGTTTCAAAAGATCTCCTCTAACCTATACGCAAAAGATCCAAAACGATGAGCTGCTCCTTACGATCGTGATCAAAGACCAAAAGCTACAGATCAAAGTGGAAGATGAGAAGAGTCTTGAACTGTATACTTTATATCAAACGTCCGCTAAAGGACCCTATATAGATTGTGTTCGAAACTCGATCCGAGACCTTCTAGAAAAGATACGCCAATCTTGCACGATTCCTGCTTATTTTGAAAAAAAAGCAGCCACGCATGGTTCTTGATTATATCAAAGCCAAATACGATGTCGAACCTGAATTCTTATGGGAAAAATTTCCAGACTATTGCATTTTCCGGCATCGAAATAACGAAAAATGGTTTGGATTGCTCATGGAAATCCTAGCATCCAAGCTCAAGATCCAAAGCAAAGAACCGATCCAGGTGATCGATCTGCACATTCCGAAAGAGGGAGCCGATGATTTGCTTCAAGAAAAAGGGATCTATCCTGGATGGCATATGAATAAAAAAACGTGGATCTCGCTTGTATTAGATGGAACCCTAACCGATGAAACGATTCAAAAATTGATCGAAGAAAGCTATCAAGCCACGCTGTCTTAAAAGAAAACCATGACATTCGTCATGGCTTTTTTAGTCGATCGTATCAAATAAGGTGGAAGGCACTTTGGCAGAATGCCAGCTTTTCGAAATCACACAAGAATCCGGATCTTGATACGCTTGCTCGAAATATTCGAAAAACTCGCCAGGTGAAACGATTCCTTTTGAAACCGGGATATGGAGTCCGATCTCATTGAGCATCGCGCTCGAATAATTTGAGCAATTGTTTCCAAGCAAAGAATACCAGGCCCATTGGCCTTTCGTATACATCCGAAAGATCGCGCACGTCCGATCCCATAAGCGGCTGGCATAATCTTTTTCAAAATCGGCAAGGGAAGCGTGACCTGTTTTGAAATACGCTTCCTGCATCGGACAATGCCAACGGATCGTTTGCGATAAGATCGAATCTTTCATCGCTTCGAACTTTTGTTTTTGTTCATCCGTGAGCTTGATCCCATACGCGAAGAGAGGACAATGCTCGACGATACAGCAATTGTTCGCATAGATCTGATCGTTGACAGAAAAGAAGATGCCAGGACCCATCGTTTTGAACCACTTCATTTTAGCGAGATCGTAATCACCGTACGAATACATGATCGAATCACGAGAAAAAGTCATATGACCGTAGAGTGTTGTACCATATTCACCAGTATGGATCCAAACGATCAAATCAGGCTTGTCTTCGCTTTTTTTCGCATCAAAATGTGTATTTTCATCGTGCATTTTTTTCTCAACTAAATGTCCCATCACAAAACTTGGAAATACGCTCACGAACCATGCCGGAAGCATGATCCAATCACGAAATGAATAGTAGCGCGCATTATAAGGGGAGGAAAAAAAATAAAGTTCCAATCCCATTTGACACGCTTGAATAAAGAAATACAAAGCGAGCATATGGGAGATCGTCGCCAAACGATAGGAACTAAAAACCACAAAGCAGGTATAGAAAAAGGCCAATAAAAGCTCCGCCTTCCAATCTGAAGAATGATCTTTTAGATCCAGGATCGTTTGAATATAAAAGACGGCTGCGATGATGGCGTAATATACGATGAACAATGTCCTCAATATATCAGCGTCTCTTTTCCACCATAAAAGCGCCCAGCCAAAATAAAGAAGACATACGATCGAAGCGACTAGATCGAGACTTCTTTTTTTACGAAACGCGTCGAAAAAGAAGAGAAGTCCTGAAGCGAGCCCGATCAAAGCAGTCATTCGAATGAGGACCATAGCCGTGTTGTAAGGATAAAACAAACATGCCAAGCTCAAAAACAAGAAGAGGAGAATCGAGAAAATCTCGGCTTTTCGAATCGTCGTCATACTTATTCTTCCACTTCTTCGAACCGGTATGTTTGTTTGACCTCCGGATATTTTTGATGATCGACTTCGCTTAGAAACATAGAAAGAGGGCGAGCCCATAATTTCTGCTCCCCATAAAGAGGACGATATAAAACGAGATCTTCGAGTGTTTCTGAATCTTTAGCGATCCCTTCTACGAAATACTCTTTCCCTTTAAAGTGACGATATGCGTGATGGATCTTGATTGTACGCATTCAATTCACACTCCTTTTTTTTTATTATAGTCTCTACATTGATAAAGTAGGCATGATATAATCAAAAAAAGGAGAATCCATATGAGTATAGTTGTCAATATTTATTATTCTGGACAAGGCGGGGCCGCTAGGGCATTTGCCGAAGAAATGGTAGCGACGAAGCTTGTCGATGAAATCCGCAAAGAAGAGGGGTGTTTGCGGTATGAATATTTCTTTCCTATGGATGATCGCGAAACGGTCTTGCTCATTGATGAATGGAGAGATCAAGACGCGATCAATCTGCACCATAAAACAGAATTGATGTCAAAGATCAGCGAGCTGAGAAAAAAGTACGATCTAACGATGAAAGTCGAGCGCTTCCAGCCGATCGAAGTTCCGTACGCGGATCAAGCTTATATCATTCACAATCATAAAATCAAATAGAAAATGGGGGGAAATATGTACGATTATAAAGTGATTACATTAAAAAATTCTTATTTTGAAGAGGGAATCGATTCGATCAAGGTCGAGCAAGCGATCAATAAATATGCTCGCTTAGGCTGGCGCATCAAGATGATCGAACAGATCCCGATCTCAAATAAAGAAAGCAGCGAAACGATGATCTTATTCGAGCGTGAAATCTGATCAACGAAAAAAACAGGAAAACTGATATGTGATCAGCCCCCTGTCAAGTAGACACGGGAAATAATTTACTGGAGATCCGCCTCTTTAATAGCACTTGCTATTAAAGAGGCCTTTTTTTCATCTATACCTTCCCAGTATTTTTTGATTCGTTTATTCTCTTTGATTGGATACAGTACCGGTTCATCGGTTGCTTTTGCAGCTTCTCTTACTTCAGATGCAGTAAGACCGTGAAAACGTTCCTGCGGA
>NZ_MPKA01000148.1 GCF_001945605.1 Dubosiella newyorkensis | reverse complement strand
ATAAGCTTGGGGCTTTTCAAGCCGCAGCAAGAGCTGGGAGTTTGAAAAGCAACAAGAAATGGGTTCTTAGGGATAGGGACCCGTAGTCAATGGAAAGCGGAACAAATTTTTTCGGATTTGTCAAAAGCAGAAATTTAGATTGTCCTCAAACTTGACATAGTACCAAATTCATGCTTTCCATGATCAGAAAATCATTACAGGAATATTCACCGAATGTCGGAATAAATGTCGGAATAAATTCAAATGACACGTTAGAAAAAGAAGTTCTTTCTCTGCTGAAAACCAATCCTGCCCATTCAGCACGGTCATTAGGCGAACAGCTAAATGTTTCTCAAAGACAGATCGAACGAATCCTTGCCCGATTAAAAAAAGAAGGCATTGTAAAAAGAATTGGTTCCAATAAGTCCGGGTACTGGATCGTTCTGTAAATAAAAGTCTTTCTAGCGCCGCTCTAGTTTCTGGAAGACGACTTCAGCAAAAGAAAAATCGATATTCGATCTTTGATTGGATTCACCCATGAAAAAACCTCCAGTTTATAGCATCACTGGAGGTTGAATACTCATGATTCTTTTTCTTCGTCTAGTTATTTGATGATGCCCATCGTTGTTGGAAGCCACAAAGAAAGCTGTGGAATGTAAGTGACCAACATCAAGACGATGAAGATCGCGCCAAAGTACAACAACAATTGCTTGAATACTTTCTCGATCGTGACTCCGCCGACCTTCACGCCAACAAAGAGCGTCGTGCCCACTGGCGGGGTGATCGTTCCAATACACAAGTTGAAGATGATCATAATTCCAAAATGGATGATATCCATACCAAGAGCCAGATACACAGGAAGGAAGATCGGCGTAAAAATCAAGACAGCCGGTGTCATATCCATGAATGTGCCGACGATCAACAAGATCACGTTGATCAAAAGCAAGATGATGTATTTATTATCCGTAATTCCAAGGAGTGCATCCGATACAAGTTGTGGAATGCCTGTGAACGCCATGACCCAAGACATGATCGAAGAAACCCCGATCAAGAAGATGATGATACCGGTCATTTGCGCGCTCTCCTTCAAGATCGCAGGAACATCTCTCCATTTCATCGACTTATAGCCATAGATCGACAACAACAAAGAGTACACGACCGCAACGACCGATCCTTCCGTGGCTGTGAAGACACCAAAGATGATTCCGCCAATGACGACGACGATCAAGAACAAGCAAGGGATCGCGTGAAGGAACATGCTCAACTTTTCTTTTCCGCTATAAGTGACGTTTGAACGATAGCCAAACTTTTTCGCCAAGAAATAAACGACAACCATGCACGCAAGACCCCAAAGGATCCCTGGAATATATCCAGCCATGAATAGAGCCGAAACCGAAGCGCCACCTGCGACCAATGAATAAGTGATCATTACATTCGATGGCGGGATCAAAAGACCCGTAGGCGCGGTCGCGATATTAGCCGCCGCCGAGAATTCTTTCGAATAGCCTTCCTCTTCTTCGATCGGACCGATGATCGAACCCATCGCCGAAGCCGCCGCTGTTCCCGAACCAGAAATCGCTCCAAACAACATGTTCGCAATAACATTCGTCTGCGCCAAGGCTCCAGGCATATGACCCGTTACGATCTTGGCTAAGTTGATCAAACGAATCGCGATACCACCACGATTCATGATATTGCCCGCCAAAATAAAGAACGGGATCGCCAACAACGAGAAGACCGAAATGCCTGAGAAAATCCGCTGACTTGCCGTAAGGACGGCTGCATCAAAAGGCATGATCGGCAAGATCGCGCACACCGAAGAGATCCCCAACGCGATCGCGATCGGAACGCCCATCAAAAGCATGATGACAAGAAGGACTAAAATGATCAATCCTGAAAGCAACGAAATACTCATATCAATACACA
>NZ_MPKA01000025.1 GCF_001945605.1 Dubosiella newyorkensis | reverse complement strand
AATGTATTCATTCATACAAAGCAGGAAATCAGTGCGAGGGTCAAAGAATTCGAAAAATGGGTCAATCAGCGCCCGTACCAAGTCATTGATCGACTTTGTTTGGCTTATTAAAGGCAATATATATAGTATCTCCTGTTTGATGGATTTTATAGAGCGAAACGTATTTAGGGTGTTGACAATCGCAAAGAGTTGGATCGATTTCCTCTTTTTCTTGGACTTTTCCGCAATAGATGCATACTTCATATTCGGTGTAAGCGTCTTCTTCTAAATAGACTGGTTTATCCAATACGAAAAAATCAAGACGTTCTTTACGAAATGGATCGTAGTTTTCATAAAGATCGACCACTTCATTGGTCATTAAATAATCATGCTCTAAAATACCAAAAATAAAGAGATGATGACAATTTTTGCAATAGCCAATTTCAAAAGCGTGTTCCTGTGCAATTTGAGTCCTGTTTCCAAACTCGATTTGCCTTTCCTTGCCTAAATTCATGAATGCTCGCTGAGGAACATTCACAAATAGATGAAATTTCGTTTCATACAGATAGGAATAGCCATCTTTTGCTAAAGAGATCAGATGAATCAAAGAAACAAGTTCTTCAGAATTGAATCCATATTTTGAAAGCATTTTTTGTAACACATATTCAAAGTCATTGATCCCATTGATCGTTTTGAACAAGGTATATACATTCTCATCACGCAAAAGCCATTGATAAAGCAATGAATCAATACTCCAATTTTGTTGAATCGATAAATAAGAAGAAACAATGGATCGAATCGTTTCTATATTCTCTAAGTTTTGAGAAGCTCTTAAATAATCAGATGGCTTGATTGAATAAAGGATTTTCTTTGATTCCATCGCTTTTCGTTTTCCAAAGACAATATCATCTGCCTTAAACGTTTCCGATGTCAGTTTAGAAGCGAACTCAGCGATTTCCTTGGCTTGTTCTGGGCTTCCTAAAGTCGCGCTCGTTAAAATAAACTGAGCCTCTTTTTGAATAGTCCCTTGAAATCGCTTAAGTAAATATGAGATTTCGATCGCTAAACTTCCTTTATATGTGTGAGCTTCATCCAAAACGAAGAAGCGAAAATTTTTCATTCTTTCTGGTCGTAAAAAAGCATAGTCGAAGGGACGAATAAGCAAATATTCAAGCATAGAATAGTTTGTAAACAATAGGTCTGGAGCGCTTTTTCGAATCGCTTCTCTGGAGTAGATTTCATTTTTAAACGCTCTTTCTTTGATCTCATTTTCTTTTTCAGGTGTTTCTCCTGTATAGGAGGCAAATGTGATCGATGGATAATTCTCCAAAATGCTTTGAATTCGTTCTTTCTGATCGTTCACCAACGCATTCATTGGATACAAAAAGATCGCTTTGATTCCTTCTCGTTTTTGAGGATCTTGCTTCATTTTTAAGATTTCATCCAAAATCGGAATTAAAAAACTTTCCGTTTTTCCAGATCCCGTTCCCGTTGTAATGACAACGTTTTTTCTCTCTTTGATTTTATGAATTGCTTCTTCCTGGTGAATATATAGCGGAAGATCGTAAGCGGGAATTAAAACAGCGTATAGAAAACGCTCATCGAATCAGAGACAATATCTCTACCTGCGATGAGCGTCTTTGTTTTTATTGGCATATGCTGATCAAATTTGGATTCCAAGGCATACATTCCTCCAGTATTTCGCTGGTCAGCTTTCCAGCATGTCTTGAGAGTTCTTTTAAAAGGTGAAGGATGTATTTGTAAGGGATCAGCCCATTGGCTTTGGCGCTTTCTACGATCGAGTAGAGTACTCCGCAAGCCTTGGCTCCTCTAGGACTTCCCGAAAACAGCCAGTTGTTTCTTCCTACCGCAAAATTTCGGATCGTCCTTTCGGCAAGCGAATTGGTCATCGGCAGACTTCCGTTGTCCAGGTAGC
>NZ_MPKA01000100.1 GCF_001945605.1 Dubosiella newyorkensis | reverse complement strand
AATGAATGGATCACCATTTCGCAGAAGGCACGGCAGTTTACCAAGGGACAACCCATTGTAAAGAGACACTGCATAAATATTTATCTGCAAGTCGAAATCGAAATGTATACGGAGAGTAAACAAAGATTAAATCAAAAATAAGAATACATCTGTTCAGTAAATAGGATCACTACTAATTATTTTGTCCTTGACAAAGGGTACACTTCAATTATAATCCAAGATTAAGAAGCAATAAGTATATGGTTGTACATGCCAAAAATAAAAAAAGAAAACATTATTTAAAAAACATATACCCAAATGAAAGATATGATATTCCAAAGACTCCACATGAATTAGAATATAGAATCAATAATGGAATGGAACAGAGGATAAAAACTTTTGATTTTTTTATATCGCATAGTTTCAGAGATTATGAGGTTATTCAGAAATTGATTGATTATGAAAATGAGAAAGGAAAAAATATATTTTGTGACTGGATAAATGATGCAGATTATTTAAAGAGACATTTATTATGCGAGGATACCCTTAAGGTTTTGAAAAAAAGAATGGATCAATCAAAAGCATTGTTATTTGTAGATTCTGATAATTCAAGAGAGTCTGATTGGTGTAAATACGAATTGAATTACTTTATGACACTAGGAAAGCCAATGTATATAATTACCTTAAAGGATATAATGGAGGATTGTTATTCTTTAACTCCTTTCGAGGATAAATGGTATTATGATACAAACTATAAGGATTGGATTCTATTCTGATGCTAAAAACATTATTGGACTATTTAAAAAAAGATAAAATTTTTTTAGGAAAATTGGAAATAGAATGTAAATGTCAAGTTAAAAATGTACAAATTCGATGAGATAAAAATGCTCAATTTTGTTTGAAAGATACTGAAGGATCTTTTCGATCCTTCTTTCGATTTTGACCAATTGCTTTATTCCTGCTTTGTGTGCGGCTTCTTCTTGATATGGTCTTTCATCCGATAAGACTTTCCGGTAATGGACACGACATGCGCATGATGCAGGATCCTGTCAAGGATCGCGTTGGCCATAACGGGGTCCTGAAATATCTCGTCCCATTCGCCGAAGCCGATATTGGTTGTCAGTATCGTGCTTTTCTGTTCGTATCGTTTGTCGATCAGCTGAAAGAACAGTTTCGACTCTTCTTTTGTGATCGGCAGATACCCGATTTCGTCGATAATCAGCAGCTTGTACCGGCTGTAATTCTTCAAACGGTTTTCCAGCCGATTTTCTTCGTTGGCTTTTCTCAGCTGCTGGATGAGGTCGTGGCATTTGATGAAGTAGGTGCTGTTCCTCTTCTTGGCGGCTTCGATTCCCAGGCTCACGGCCATATGGGTTTTTCCTACGCCGCTGTTTCCCAAAAACACGATGTTCTCTTTGTTTTCCAGAAACCGCAGGGTTGAGAAATCCATGATCTGTTCTTTGTTGATCGAGGGCTGGAAAGAAAAATCGAAATCTTTCAATTCCCGGCGGTGAGGGAAGCCCGCCACCTTTACCATTGAATTGATCATATCGATCTCCTTCATTTTCAGACACAATCCGTAAAGATCAAGCGTTCCGTTGTAAGCAAACAATTCATCCAGCGTCTTCATCGGGTTTTCCACCTTTCCCTTGCTCCATGGATGCCCCGCTGTGCAGGGCTTCGTTTCGAATCCGTAGTCTTTGGCGAACTGCTCGAATCTGGCATTGACTTTTCCTTTCGAACGCGCTGTTCTGGGTTCATCCATAACGGTTTTCATATTGTCGGTCTTCAGCGCTTTCGGCACGCCTCCGGCCGTTTCGAATGCCTGATCGAGAAGATGGAGAAGAACATCTCTTTTCCGGCTCAAGGAAAGATAGAAGACCTTGAAACGGGAATACGAGTAGACCAGGGAAAAGACATTGATATGGATCAATTTCCCGTTTTTGAGCTTGAAGTTCATATCCTCTTTCCAATCAAGCT
>NZ_MPKA01000017.1 GCF_001945605.1 Dubosiella newyorkensis | reverse complement strand
AACAAGGGGCTGTTAAATTTCGACTGATTTTTCATCAGCGAGATTTACAGCCCCTTTTTCTATGCTTTTTATCTGATTCAATCCTGTTTTATGATGTGTTTTTCCGCTCAAGTCAATTTTTGAACGCACTGAAAAGAGCCAAAACTCAAAAAGACTGTTTATAATCTTTTTCAGATTTCGCTTTTCTGCTCCTTTAATTTTCCATAACGTTCGAGTTCTGGGCAACTCATCCGATTTCTGTTGTTTAATTTTCTGATATTGTGTCCCATGGCCACAATAAGCACCTCAAATTTTACGTTTTCCAGTCCCCGGCGTCTCAATCGGCTGTATCTGTAGTTTTCTTTAAGATCTCCGAAGGTTCCTTCCGCCTGAATGCTCCGGCTGACCATAATCTCATGTCCTGCATCTGAAGACATGTTCTCCCGGACTTTCGCCTTCATTCTCTCCAGTTCATGACAGATCTGAATGACACGGCCACCTTTTGCTTTTGTGCATCTGCTGCGAAGCGGACACTCCCGGCAATGGCTGCATCCATAGTAATCTGTCTTCCGCTGATAAAGTCCTGCATTCGATACGCCTGTCCGTTTCCATTCCATGATATGACCGGCAGGACAGACTGGCACACCTTCTTCGGTACGGCCGAAAGCCCAGGATCTGAACCTGTTTTTGTCTGTAATCTTCTGCTGCTCCTTGTTCTGTCCGGAATATTTCATCATCAGTTCGATGCCATGCTCTTCGCACCAGGAATAATTCTCAAAGCTTCCGTATCCCGCATCTGCCGGAACCATTTTCGGGTATTTTCCATACTGCTCACAGTAGGTCCCGATGGCAGGAATGAAGTCATGGATATCGTTGCAGTTCTGGGAAACATACACTGTCCGGATATAGCCGCTCCTGACTCCAAGCTGAATATTGTAGCCGGGTTTGAAAACATTGGTGTGGTTATAGTAGTCATATTTCATGTGCATGAAGGTCGCATCCGGATCCGTTTTTGAAAAGCTGTTGCGTCCGTCAGCGAGATCTTCGTAGACGGCATATCGAAGCAGCCGGACAGATACCTGCGCAAAATCATCGTGCAGTTTCTGAAGAGGATGTTTTCTGTGCCCTTTTCCAGTGACGATTTTAACGGCTGCGCGCTCTTCAAGCTGAGCAAACAGTGCGTCCAGCTCGAGAAGATAAGATGGATCCGGTTTTCTGAGAACAGATACCCGTTCCGGAAAGCCATTGGATGCAAGCCAGGCGTTCAGCTTCTCGCAGATCTCGATGAGGGATTTCCATGCGGAGGCCAGATATTTCTGAGTGGCCTTTGTCCAGACGAATGTCATCTTGTTGGCGTTGGCTTCAATTTTTGTTCCATCCAGATAAAGGACAGAAGAGTCTATCTGAGGATCATTCTGTTCGGCATAGCGGTTGAATTCCGTAAAGAGATCCTCCATGCATGGAGTAAGGCATTCCTTCTGAAAGCGGGAAATTGTACCGTAAGAAGGAGTTTCGCCATTGAAAAGGCAGAGCAGACGGATGTCGTGAGAATAAAGTTCTTCCTGCTGCCGCAAAGAGCAGTAGCCATAAAGAGTAAAAGAAATCAGAGCGGCTTTGAGCATGGCGTCTGCTGGGAAATGGCAGGCTGGCCAGGAGGCAAAAGAAGGATAAAGGGCAAGGTCGAGATAATCATCGACAAAGGAACTGACAGTAGTGAAGACAGAATCCATCTCAATATGAGGGAAGAGAGAATGGAGCAGTGGCAAACAGCCCTGAATCGAGTTATAGTGTGTTTGGTAATTTTGTTTATTAAGCATGAACATATTTTACCAAAAAAGGCACCTCATCCATTACGGATCAGGTGCCTCTTTTTATTTTTGGACTGTCAGAAATTTAACAGCCCCTTTTTTAAGTTCACAGAGAGAATTGATTCTTTACAGAGCTTTCATACAAAAGTTCTCGAACATTTTCAGCTTGCAGATTCAAGCATTGAATGTTAAATATTAAATTTTAAACGTTGTATTCAGATTTTCTGTTTTCCAAACCGGAAGAGTCAA
>NZ_MPKA01000026.1 GCF_001945605.1 Dubosiella newyorkensis | reverse complement strand
CCGTCTATGGGTGATGGCGTGCCTTTTGTAGAATGAACCGGCGAGTTGTCCGTGTATGCAAGGTTAAGCCGGAAAGGGCGGAGCCGGAGCGAAAGCGAGTCTGAAGAGGGCGGAAGAAAGAGTATACGCGGGCAGACCCGAAACCGGGTGATCTAGCCGTGGGCAGGTTGAAGCAGGAGTGAGATCCTGTGGAGGACCGAACCGACTGCCGTTGAAAAGTCAGCGGATGACCTGCGGCTAGCGGAGAAATTCCAATCGAACCCGGAGATAGCTGGTTCTCCCCGAAATAGCTTTAGGGCTAGCGTCGGCCGATGGTAGCGGGAGGTAGAGCACTGAATGCATGATGGCCCCATCCCGGGGTACTGAATGTGATCAAACTGCGAATGCCCGCTATGGAAGGCCGGCAGTCAGACTGCGGGTGATAAGGTCCGTGGTCGAGAGGGAAACAGCCCAGACCGCCAGCCAAGGTCCCGAAATGCAGGCTAAGTGGAAAAGGATGTGGGGACGCACAGACAGCTAGGAGGTTGGCTCAGAAGCAGCCATCCTTTGAAGAGTGCGTAACAGCTCACTAGTCGAGTGGCCCTGCGCCGAAAATGTACCGGGGCTAAGCCTGATACCGAAGCTGCGGATTTAGGAAACTAAGTGGTAGGGGAGCGTTGCATGGTCGCAGAAGTATGACCGCGAGGGCATATGGAGAGCATGGAAGCGAGAATGCCGGTGTGAGTAGCGAGATGCAGGTGGGAATCCTGCACACCGAAAGCCCAAGGATTCCAGGGGAAGGTTCGTCCGCCCTGGGTAAGTCGGGACCTAACGCGAGGCCGAAAGGCGCAGCGGATGGAAAGCAGGCGTATATTCCTGCACCCGGGCAGGTCCGGCGAAGGAGCGACGGAGACGGAGAGTGTGACCCTCTGAATGGATTGAGGGCCAAGCGAAGCAGTCGGGTACCAGGGAAATCCGGTACCACAAGACAGAGCGCGAAGGGGAAGCGAAACCTGAGGGGAGTAGCGAAGCACATGGCTACGGCTCCCGAGAAAAGCTTCTAGCTGATGGATCTGCCAGGCCCGTACCAAAACCGACACAGGTGGGCGCGTTGAGAAAACGAAGGTGAGCGAGAGAACTGTTGCCAAGGAACTCGGCAAAACGGCCCCGTACGTTCGCAAGAAGGGGCGCTCTTATGAGCCGCAGTGAAAAGGCCCAAGCGACTGTTTAACTAAAACACAGCTCCCTGCCAAGCCGCAAGGCGACGTATAGGGGGTGACACCTGCCCGGTGCTGGAAGGTTAAGGGGATCTGTCAATCGGAAGATGAAGCAGTGGTCCGAAGCCCCAGTGAACGGCGGCCGTAACTATAACGGTCCTAAGGTAGCGAAATTCCTTGTCAGGTAAGTTCTGACCCGCACGAAAGGTGTAACGATTTGGGCGCTGTCTCGGCAGCAGGCTCGGTGAAATCTTAGTACCTGTGAAAATGCAGGTTACCCGCAACTAGACGGAAAGACCCCATGGAGCTTTACTGCAGCTCGGCATTGGGTGCTGGACGGACATGTACAGGATAGGTGGGAGACGAAGAAGAAGGGACGCCAGTTCTTTCGGAGTCGATGTTGGGATACCACCCTTGTGCGTCCGGGGCCCTAACCTGGTCGATAGGACAGGGAGAGTGCCAGGCGGGCAGTTTGACTGGGGCGGTCGCCTCCCAAAGAGTAACGGAGGCGCCCAAAGGTACGCTCAGGCTGGATGGAAACCAGCCGGCGAGTGCAAATGCAGAAGCGTGCCTGACTGTGAGAGCAACAACTCGAACAGGGACGAAAGTCGGGATTAGTGATCCGGCGGTGCCGAATGGAAGGGCCGTCGCTCAACGGATAAAAGCTACCCTGGGGATAACAGGCTGATCTCGCCCAAGAGTTCACATCGACGGCGAGGTTTGGCACCTCGATGTCGGCTCATCGCATCCTGGAGCTGGATTCGGTTCCAAGGGTTGGGCTGTCCGCCCATTAAAGCGGTACGCGAGCTGGGTTCAGAACGTCGTGAGACAGTTCGGTCCCTATCTGTTGTGGGCGTCGGAGATCTGAGGGGAGCTGTCCTCAGTACGAGAGGACCGGGATGGACCTGCCGCTGGTGCATCGGTTGTTCCGCCAGGAGCACAGCCGGGTAGCCAAGCAGGGAAGGGATAAGAGCTGAAAGCATCTAAGCACGAAGCCCACCCCGAGATGAGATCTCCCAATCTTGAAAAGAGAAGTAAGGCCCCTTGAAGACGACAAGGTGGATAGGCCGGGAATGGAAGGGCAGCGATGTCCGGAGTGGACCGGTACTAATAGGCCGAGGACTTGATCAGAAAAGAGAAGAGAGGACGCCATGACTTGAAACAGACGAAAG
>NZ_MPKA01000027.1 GCF_001945605.1 Dubosiella newyorkensis | reverse complement strand
TGTTGTTATTTATCGACCGTTCTGCGATCGACATCGAGTTCACGGGCAATCTTGGATTTGTTCAATTTCAAAACACCCTCCTTCATAAGCGGCATAAGCTTGTTCAAATCTGTCAAAGAATCAACACCCAACGAGTTGTTGATTGATAAAGTAATGATCATAAAATCCTCCCTGCAAATAAGAGAATTTTACAATCTTTTTTTAGAAACTGTACATATTTATCTCATCGTTTATGTACATATTTATCTTATCGTCTACATCGGACTCCATTGTGTGAAAGAATTATAGGATACTTTTCTGTCTTTTAAATGTTCGATATTGTTATCAAACATATGCACATCTTTTATGTTGCACCACTGCAGCATTATATCTCCATTCTGCAAGACCTTATTCTGCACGATGTCGCTATCGCTAATAGATTATATTTCAACATCTGTCAGCTTCTGTCTTTCACCATCCATCCGGTATTCGATAAAGTTTGATTTCTCCTTACCGCACTAATTTTACTTCCTTTTGATCCCAATAAAGAACCCCAGCCAAAGTATGAACAATATGATCCAGAACCATCTGGAAAACTGAAACTGTTCTGCATACACAAGCCAAGCTCCCGTACTGATTTTCGAAAACAGCATAGCAACCAATATTTCAATGACTACAGTTCCAATTCCGGCATTCAGCCATTTCATCCGTCCTTCTTTTAACCCAAAATACCCAAATAGAGAAAAGCTGATCAGCACCAGAAAAAGCGATACTGTCTTTCCAATCGACATGATCTGTTGAGCGTTTTGAATCTGCTCAAATTGTTCGGGAGAAATTTCTCCCTGCATAGTAAACAAAGTTTTAAATGCGGAATTGATACATACTAGACAAGCTACATACAATGATATCGGTATGATCACGATCCATTTCTTTTTCATAATTTTTCTCCTATACTAAGAAAGGCAGAATCAATGATTCTGTCCTTTCACAATTAACTAACTTACTGTGTATTGATGGCTAATACTTCCAAAACTCATAGATCCCATCTCAGAAACATAACTAATTACATTATAGTGACAATAGAATGTAACATTCATTTTATTACCACTAATTGTTCCATATGTTGACATATTTGTATATTGTGGATAAAATGCAGTTCCCCACCCAGTAAACGATACATCTGCAGTGCATGAAGCTGATGAAATAATTCCTGTTCCTACGTTTCGAGTGTATGTACCATACATATAAGTGTTAACATCTTTATAATAACGTCCATATTCATCATGAACAATATCATAGTATTGTCGATTAGCATGTACTGTTTCAATTGCATATGGCACGATTCCTGAAGTTTCATCAAAATACAGATACAGATCATTTGATATTATTAAATCGATAATTACTTCTGGATTGTTGTTTTTAAATTCATCTTTAAATTTATCAATATATTGATCTGTTCTATCTCGTTCCTCTTTATCAAAGATTTTAAGAGAATAATTATTATTAAAACATTTTTGCAAAAAAGTGCTTATTCCATCACATTCATATACTACTTCCGAAGGATTTGACGTAGTAGCATTAATCGGCATCATAAACTGACTACTAAGCAATATTGCCATTCCAAAAGCTACAATTTTGTTTTTCATTTTTTTATCCTTATATTTTATTGTACTGTAAAACTTCTTGATACTATACCATAATCATAACTAATACTTGAATACATACCAATCACCCGATACGACGCTCCAAACGTAACGCTCATTCTGTCAGAACTAATATTTGCATAGGTATATATATTTCTAGCTTGTGGTATTACATCATTTGTAAAAGAACTAAAAGTAGGTACTACGCTACAGTTTGCTGAAACAATTTCACCTGTATTCACATTACGGACATAAGAGCCATAAATTATCGTCGTTACTTTTCCCTTCTTATTCTCTGAATATACAGTATCTGTAAATTGGCGAGAAACATTGATTGTTTCAAATCCTCTAGGCTGGATATTCAAAACTTCCTCTGCATAGACAGATATATCAATAGGAAAGAAAAGTGTAAAGAATGAAAAGCATAATGCTAAACTCAACAATACTTTTTTCATATATTTTCTCCTTATATTTTAAGATTAATCATGATACTCAATTTATTATTTATTTGTATAGTATTAACCACGGTGGAATATTCATTTTCATTCTCCTTCTACATTTTTGTCCTGTCCATTTTGAACCGGATGCTAAAATCTTTTCTATTCTTTGAACCGTTCACACATTATCGATCGTTGGCTTCTCTTTTGTTTTGATTTGCGGGATACACAACAAGAACAAACCAGTCAGGATCCAATCTAGTTCGATCAATCCTCCATCCAGCAAAGAATTTCCAGCCGCAATACGCAGGAGGATCCCTAAAACCAACATAACGATTTGGGTCGCAAAAATACAATAAGCTGTTTTGCGGATG
>NZ_MPKA01000029.1 GCF_001945605.1 Dubosiella newyorkensis | reverse complement strand
AGATACGAACATCCTCCTGCCAAATATTCCTCAATCACTTGTATTTTGAATTCTTTTGAATAGGATTGATTTCTTGGTTTCTCCAGAAAAGCTTCAGCATCCGACTTTTGAAATTGTTTTACCCATTCATTACAGTGTTTGGATTAAGATTTAAATCTTTTCCAATCGTGACGGATCCTTCTCCTTTATTTAAATAGCGGTCAACAACAGATAATTTAAAATCTATAGTGTATTTTGATTTTCTTCCCATATAAAAAGCCCCCTAATAGGACCTCCAAATTTAGTTGTTTGGCGTGTCTACTATTAGGGGAGCTTATCAATGTGATAAGCTCCTGCCTTTTTTTATATTCAATTTTTTTTTCTAGAACGAGCGTTTTTAATTGTTCAAAATCTTTGTAGTCAAAGATCTTGAACAAGAGGTCTTCTCGATGATGGTCTTTAAGCCAGGTCATCATGTTTTGGATGGTGTAGCGTTCTTGTTCAGATCCTAGTTCGATCCCTTCTACTCTGCCCAGTTCGATTCCTTGTTGTAAATAGCGTTCCGAATCTTCTTTGGTCAATAGATTGATAACGTGTTCCATTTTTTCTTCACCTCTTTCTTGTAATGATTCCCAAGTTTCCATCGTGATTTTTTGGAAGTCAGAATGGATAATAAATGGCCAACTAAAGCGAAATGGTCGAGTTTCTTTGAAGTGTTGAATTGATTTTCGCCATTTCTAACAGTTTTAATAAAGCGAGCGATTTCTTTCAGATCGCTTTTTAGCGAGTCGATCATTTCATTAGATAAAGCGCCTAGATCAATGACTTCGGCACGAAAATCGGGAATGAATCGTTTTAACTCTTTTGGAATATCCAAAATTTCGTGGATCGATCTTGCTTGATCCCAAGCTTTTTCAATCCCAAAATACAACACAAATGTGATCACCGGAACAGGCTTTTGCTTGCGGGAAAGAAAGCGTTGGTACATGACAGAATTACAGTTCATGATCCTTAAAGATAATGTAGCATCTTTTTGGGTTTGATTCTCGATGCCAACAATATAGATCAATTTGTTTTCTTTGATCCAGCGTTTTACGATATCGCGTTCGACTTCAGAAATAGAATCCGAATTCACAAAAAAATCGGGCGTCGTTTCGCTTTCAAATTCTTCGGCTCTAGCATGTTCCATTCCAGGAACGACTAAGCGGCAAATGTCCGCAAAAACATCATTCTTTTCGAGAATATGCTTTTCAAGGATGTCTTTTTCATGATGCATAATTACTTTCTCCTTTCATTTTCTTATAGTGTATCCTGATTATTCTGTATTTAATATTTTAAAATATATTAAATATCTGTATTATAAAATCATTGATTTTGATTTTATAATAAGAAAAAAAGGATTGAGGTTATGAAAAATAAAAGAAAAATTAAGAAAGGTCGTTCGGCTTTGCTGCTGGGAATGGGGCTTGCTTTGGCTGGTGGATCGATTTGGAGCGTATCGGCTTTGAGCTCGTCTTTGTTTTTGAAAGAAAAACAAGCCGTAGAAAAGAAGGAAGAAATTTCTAAAGATCGAGCGTTGATCACGGTGACAGGCGATATTTTGATCGAGGACGGGTTTCAAAACGCATTTGGAAACGAAAGCTGGGGCGCATATATGAAGGATCTAGCGCCTTGGTTTTCAAAAGATGATTTGACATTGGCTAATCTGGAAGTTCCGATTGCTGGTGAGGAATTTGGTTTGGCGGGAGCGGATTATTGTTTCAACGCGCCTTCGCAGACGGCCAAGAATCTTGTGGATAATTCGATCGAATACGTGACATTGGCCAACAATCATGCGATGGATCGCGGAGCGGAAGGATTGAAGAAAACGATTCAAAATTTAGACGCGCAAAAAATTGGTCATACGGGCGCTTTTCTTTCGGAAGAGGCGCGGAATTCCATTTCCTATGTAGATGTGAATGGAATTCGGGTCGGGATCGTTTCGTGGACGTTCGCGACCAATCAGCCTGTGGATACGAGTTGGCGGGTGAATATTTTTGGGAGCGCTTATGATCCGCAAGTTTCGGTTTTGATGGAGGATGTGGCTCGAGCGCAAGAAGAGAGCGATTGCGTAATCGTCTGCATGCATTGGGGGACTGAGTTTACGTATGAATTGAATGCGGCGCAGACGATTCTTTCTAAACAGCTCGCGGATGCGGGTGTGGATGTGATCGTTGGAAACCATCCGCATACGATCCAGCCAGCTTCTTGGATCGAGGGAC
Source organism: Dubosiella newyorkensis (assembly GCF_001945605.1). Taxonomy (GTDB): domain Bacteria; phylum Bacillota_I; class Bacilli_A; order Erysipelotrichales; family Erysipelotrichaceae; genus Dubosiella; species Dubosiella newyorkensis. The sequence goes on along the minus strand of NZ_MPKA01000029.1, from coordinate 549 downwards.
AAAATGGACATAAGACGTTGTGCTTTTATTCGTTAGGCAATTTGGTTTCTTCGGCGTATTTGGTCGATCGAGCGGATGAAGTTTTCCAAAACATGTACGAGGTCGGCTCGATCGCTCAATTTACTTTGAAAAAGAAGGAGGATGGGGTCGTGGAAGTGCTCGATCCGTGTTTGATTCCGATCGTGAATCATTTTGAAGGCGAGTATACGAATTTTCATATCTATCCTTTGAAGGCGTATACGGAAGAATTGGCCGTCTCGCATTCACAAAGACAATATTCGGAATTGTTTTCGAAGGCTTGGCTTGACGAGCAAGTACGTTTTGTGTTTGAAGGATCGAAGATTCCGATCTTAGATTAGGCACAAATTAAAATTTGTGTGTTTTTTAGTTGACTTTATAGGGAGATGGAGGTATTCTAAACGAGCTGTTGAGGTTTCTCCTCAATCTGTCCTCTAAAAATATTCAAAAAATATTGAAAAAAGTGTTGACAGAACAGTTCGTTCATGGTAATATGAGTGAGCGTTGAGGCAGAGAGCTTCAAGGCAGGGA
>NZ_MPKA01000141.1 GCF_001945605.1 Dubosiella newyorkensis | reverse complement strand
CGAAAAGAAATGGAGTTTGATAGAAAATGTTCGATTATTCAAGGTTTTACCGTATTTATACCCAACATTTAAGAAAATATTATGAAGTTTCTCAACAAAACCTGGCCAAAGCCATTCAAATCCCGAACAGTTCTTTGAGCAAAATCGAGGCCGGGAAACAGGAAATGGACGAAAAAACATTTAAAAAAGTGATTGTTTTTTTCGAAAAGATCGATGAGGATTTCCGCTTTTCGTTTGATCCAGATCTCGTTGAAGAAGTAGAGTCCTGGAACAGGAAAAGTGTCCATGCTTTTTTGATGATGACTTATGAATCCATGGCTTATGAAATAAAACCAATCCTGGATAATTCAAAATATCTCCATTCGTTTGCTTATTTCCATATACGGCTTTTACAGGGACTTTACGATAATTTTTTAGATATAGACTGCATGGAACAAATTAAGGAACTGATTGATTCGATTATTTTCAAGATCATTATCATTTAGCCGTCCTGTATGATTTATATGGAGTTTCGATTTATTCAATGGATAAAAAAGTCTTGAAAACACAAATACAAGCGTTGCATACCGCATTGAGCTACTGCAACTCGATCAATTCGCAAAACTTAAAAGGTCTGATCTTATATCATTTGATTTTAAAGCAGAAAACATCCAGCAATATGAATGCATTGCAGTATTTTGAAGAATGCGAACGTTCCCTTGAAAAAACGGGCGCTTATCGGAGATTGATTCATTATAAACTAAACAAAGCAAATACCTATTCGACTATTGGTCTTTATCCACTAGCAGAAAATATATACAAAAATCTAGAAAATATTCAGTCTCAAATAGAGGAAAAAAGAATTATTATAAAATTATATGAATGTTCTTCGTGGTGCTCGCTCATCCAAGAAAAATATGAAATCGCTCTTTTTCAAGCCAAAAAAGCTAAAAAAGCCGGCAGCAAGTTTCCAGATATCTATATCACTTTAGCCTACGCAAACTATAAACTTGGAAACCTTGAAGAAGCCCGTCAAGCCATACTCGAATTCCGCGCTCTTTTTTCATCCAGTCCACGAATAGACTTTATCCAGCAGTTTTTTGTTCTACTTGAAAAAAGAATCGAAAACAAGCTGCTTCCTGCTCTTCTTATTGAACGCCTCTTAAATCAACTGCCTGACTTTCGGGATGTCGAACTCGAAATGATCCTCTATCCGTTCTTGACTGAATATTATCGATCGATCGAGGACTATAAAAACGCTTCGATGATCCAAGCCTGCTGGATCCAATATCTTCAGTTTTCTAATTAAGAAACCAAGAAAAACCCAAGTAGAAAAGTATTCTAAGAAGAACCATATAAAAAAAGTTAAGAATGGGTAAAAAAATATTCGAGAGGTTTTGAAGCTTTCATTACTTAGTTCAAATTCTATCGTTTCGAATGATTTGAAAAAAAGACGGTTGATTGCTGATGTCAACCGTCCTGGTTATTTGGAGAAGAGAATACAGGATTCATATTGTATTTATATATTTTCGATCAGTTTTTGCGGATCTGCGATTTTCTGCATGCTTCCATTCGAATATCCTGTATCATACGTATATTTAAAAAGGTTTCCGGATCGAGATCGGGATCGACCTGTAAACATAAAGCGTATAGCCCGACAAGCCATGGTGGCAGCCAGCTTGCTCCGCCTACACTAAAAAAGCAATAATCGTCAGAAGATCCGTATCCAGCCACATATCTTGCATCTTCTAGTACAAGGATCACATTTCCTCTTAAATCGTTTTTATGTGTCCAAGAATCTATTTCATTCGGATCCGATTGAAGTTCTCGGGTGAGTCCATCCAAACAATATCGATAGTTTTGGCACGCTCGATCGCATCATACCATTCCTGTATGCCTTCTATATTATCGCCGAGCATGAAGCCTAGTGAAATAGAAATAGCGCGAATTGGGTTTTCCATATGATCATTTTTTTCAAGAATATGATTGATCGTTTCCGCAATATATTTTAAATCTGCTTGGCCATTTTTATCTTTGTAGCTTAGACCAATATAGTAAACATTGGCATCTGGTGCGACTCCGCAGTTTTCTCCGACAGCTATAGATGTGACAGCCGGTCCATGCACGCTGATCCCTTTGGGATACGTATTGTAAATTTCATATTCCTTGATCTTTCCTTCATACTCTATATGATTTGGATCAAAAGGCTGGTCAATGATAGCGATGTTGACTCCTTTTCCAGTAATTCCTTGCTCATGGAGATTTCGGACTCCATTGTGTGAAAGAATTATAGGATACTTTTCTGTCTGTAGATGTCAAGTTAAAAATGTACAAATTCGATGAGATAAAAATGCTCAATTTTGTTTGAAAGATACTGAAGGATCTTTTCGATCCTTCTTTCGATTTTGACCAATTGCTTTATTCCTGTTCGGTGTGCGGCTTCTTCTTGATATGGTCTTTCATACGGTAAGACTTTCCGGTAATGGACACGACATGCGCATGATGCAGGATCCTGTCCAGGATCGCATTGGCCATAACGGGGTCCTGAAATATCTCGTCCCATTCGCCAAAGCCGATATTGGTTGTCAGTATCGTGCTTTTCTGTTCGTATCGTTTGTCGATCAGCTGAAAGAACAGTTTCGACTCTTCTTTTGTGATCGGCAGATATCCGATCTCGTCGATGATCAGCAGCTTGTACCGGCTGTAGTTCTTCAAACGGTTTTCCAGCCGATTTTCTTCGTTGGCTTTTCTCAGCTGCTGGATGAGGTCGTGGCATTTGATGAAGTAGGTGCTGTTCCTCTTCTTGGCGGCTTCGATTCCCAGGCTCACGGCCA
>NZ_MPKA01000030.1 GCF_001945605.1 Dubosiella newyorkensis | reverse complement strand
AAGATCCGGTGGTGACAGAGAAGTGGAAATACCTGTTCCCGTCCCGAACACAGAAGTCAAGCACTCCATCGCCGAAGGTAGTTGGCTTAGCGCCTGCAAGAATAGGACGCTGCCGGTTCTAGAGAAGACCAGAAAGTGTATGCTTTCTGGTATTTTTTGTGTTCAGATACTATAATCATGTCATGGTTTATTTAGAAATAAAAATCAAATGAAAGGAGAATCGCATTGAAGCCAATTATTGGAATTGCTGCTCAAATTTTAAAAGATCCATCGGACCAATTTATCGGTCAACGATATGTTCGGCTAAATGAAGATTATATTGAAGCTATCAAAAAGGCTGGAGGAATCGCAATGGTGTTGACTGATCTTCCCATAAAGGATCTCGAAGTCCTTCTTTTACGTTGTGATGGTTTGATTTTAAGCGGAGGATGGGACATCGATCCTCTTTTATACAGGGAGACGGAACATTCAAAATTAGGAAGGATCAATCGCAAAAATGATGATTTTTTTATAGATGCTTTAAATCTGGCTGAGAACTTAGGAATACCCATTCTTGGAATTTGTAAAGGACACCAACTGATCAATGTCGCTCATGGGGGTAGTCTTTATCAAGATCTTGAAAGTCAAAATACAAAGGCTTTCCACCATTTTCAAAAAGGCAATCGAGCCGACTATTCCCATTTCGTCTTTATTGAATCCGATAGTTGGCTATCTCAATTCTATCCAGAACAAATTTTGGTGAATTCATTTCATCATCAAGCTATAAAAAAGTTAGCGGACGATTTTAAAATAAGTGCTCTTTCTAAAGATGGTGTGATAGAAGCGATCGAACACAAAAATAAGCCGATATTCGGGGTTCAATGGCATCCAGAAATGTTGTTGAGCGAGAATGAAGAAAATGCGCTTTTATTGATGAAGCGATTCATTCGATATTGTATAGATCGAAATGAGATAGAAGAGGAGCTCGATCGGATCGACTAAAAACTTTCCTCTTGTCTTTCTTCTGTCCATGTTATAATCGAATGAAAAGGAGAAAAAGATAATGAAAGATCTTGAAATGTTTTCAATCATAAAAAAGGAAGAAGAGAGACAAAAGCTCAATGTCGAGCTGATCGCTTCGGAAAATTTTGTATCAAAAGAAGTTCGAGAAGCGCAAGGATCTGTTCTTACAAATAAATATGCGGAAGGATATCCTAGGAAACGTTATTATGGAGGGTGCATTCATATTGATGAGGCAGAACAGCTAACGATCGATCGTGCTAAAGAGCTTTTCCATGCAGAGCATGCGAATGTTCAGCCACATTCTGGTTCGCAAGCCAACATGGCTGTATACACTACGATCTTAGAACCAGGAGATACAGTATTAGGAATGGACTTAGCGGCAGGTGGTCATTTGACGCATGGGCATCCATTAAATTTTTCGGGTAGGAATTATAACTTTATTCCTTATGGAGTCACTCGAGAAGATGAAGTGATCGATTATGATGCGTTGGAACAATTAGCACTGGAGAATCATCCAAAGCTAATTGTAGCTGGTGCGAGCGCATATCCACGAATTATTGATTTTGAACGGCTTCGCCAAATTGCGGATAAAGCGGGAAGTTACTTGATGGTCGATATGGCTCATATTGCAGGTTTAGTGGCAGCAGGACTTCATCCTTCGCCAATTCCTTATGCAGATTTTGTAACTACAACGACCCACAAAACGTTAAGAGGGCCAAGAGGTGGATTGGTTTTTTGTAAAAAAGAATTTGCTAAAAAACTAGATTCACGTATTTTTCCAGGCATGCAAGGCGGACCTCTAGAGCATGTGATCGCAGCAAAGGGGATTTGTTTATGGGAAGCAAGTCAACCAGAGTTTAAAGAATACATGCAACAAGTTCTTGATAATGTGCAAGTTTTAGTGACTATTTTTAAAGATGCTGGTTGGAAAGTCGTATCTGGAGGAAGCGATAATCACTTGATCTTGTTGGATACGATCTCTTCTGTTGGTTTAACAGGAAAAGAAGCAGAACGGTTATTAGATGAAGCGGGAATCACATGCAATAAGAATACGATTCCATTTGAAACCCAAAAACCATTTGTCACTAGCGGGATCCGTTTAGGAACGGCAGCTATGACTTCAAGAGGATTCAAAGAAAAAGAATTTGAACAGATCGGACGTTGGATCGTGGAAGTCTTGAGTAATGGTACGGACGAATATGCCCATCAAGTGAAGAAGATGGTTCAAGAACTAACCGCCCAATTTCCAGTTGAGGCCGTGCTTTGAAACTGATTTGCATAGGAAAGAATAAGGATAAGGCACTCCAAGAATTAGAGAAAGAATACGGAAAGCGTATTCGGTCCTTTGAAAAACTTGAAATCATTGAAGTCAAGGATGAAGCCAATACACATGCAGATCGTGAAAAGGAATGTGAAAGGATTAAAGATCTAGAAGGGAAACGAGTTTTAGAAAAGTTGAAACCTTCTGATTTTGTGATCTTACTTGATTTACATGGAACTATGGACGATAGTTTATCGTTTTCCAAGCGGCTGAAGAGATTAAGGGATGAAGGGAAATCGATCGTGTTCGTGATTGCGGGAAGTTTAGGGCCTTCAAAAGAATTAGCGCAGCGGGCTGATCATCGCTGGAAGCTTTCAGATCTTACTTTTACGCATTTGATGACGCGTATTCTTATTCTAGAGCAGATCTACCGAGCATTTATGATCGATGCGAATCGGAATTATCATAAGTAAAATTGGATCTTTTATAGATCCTTTTTTGTTTTTCTCTATTTGTTAATGCTTTCATTTGTGAAAAATACCACAATTGATGTAGTCATGTTTTTTTCAGAGTGGTATAATCCCATCTTTTACAGTTTTAACAGTGCGAAAGGCGCCTATCTCCTTTATTTAAAGGGTTTAGACGCCTTTTCTTTCTTTTATGAATTTCGCCACATTTTTCCCGTTGGCATTTTTGACGATTTTGTTC
>NZ_MPKA01000021.1 GCF_001945605.1 Dubosiella newyorkensis | reverse complement strand
AAGATCCGGTGGTGACAGAGAAGTGGAAATACCTGTTCCCGTCCCGAACACAGAAGTCAAGCACTCCATCGCCGAAGGTAGTTGGCTTAGCGCCTGCAAGAATAGGACGCTGCCGGTTCTAGAGAAGACCAGAAAGTGTATGCTTTCTGGTCTTTTTTTTGTAAATAAAAAAAGAAGGGATAACCTTCTAAAATGATTGGATTCGTTTAAATATAAATTTATCTTGGTCTTTGAGAGGAATATCGTCCATGACAGGACAAGCTCCTTGTTCTTTGCAAGTAGGATTTGTGTTGGATTCATATATGAGCCAAGGTCCTTTATCCATATCTTGATCCATGCCTTTGATCGATTGAAGGATCGTTCCATACGATCCCGATTCAAGCTTGGCTTCGAGCTCTTTTTCAGTTTCTAAAAACTCTTTTAATGTTTTAGAGTTCGTAGAATACGATTGAGATAAAATTGTTTTGGCTGGTTCTGCCGTTTCATCGACAACTTGAATATGAATTTGTTTCGCACTCGGATCAGAAGGTATATTCCCAAGTTTTGAAATCAAGAGGATCCCAACGACCAATAAAAGAGCGATCAAAGCAAATAGCCATTTCTTTTTCATAACGATTCCTTTCTGATTTGGATCAATATCCGCTTTACAGGATCAAATAAAAATAAAAACTCTAAAAAAGTGATCAATGATTGAATGATAGATGTTTTAAGACCTAAAAGAATATAAGCGATCGTGATCGTTTTACTGAAAAAGAGAAATGGGAGCTCCATCAATTGTCCCATCAAAAACGATAAAAACATTCCATAAAAAGCGATCCTTAGCGGATGATTCTCTAGTATATTTTTGAATACATAAGTAATCAATGCGTATAGTGGATAGATGCATAAATACATCACATTCCAAGGAAGCAGTCCATTCAGTAAGATTTGAAGCATTCCAAAAAGAAGAGCTCCATAAACGACTGTATAGATCGGAAATGAAAGCGAGAATACGACCAATGTGAATGTGAGCATTTCCACGTATAAGATATTCGAAAATAAAACAAACAGAAGATAAAGAATCGAGCCAATGAATGCCGAATAGATCACTTCTCTAGTTTTTATTCGCAATGTGGATACTCCAATTCCGAATCTGTTGCGTTTTTCAAAACTTCGAGATAACGGGCAGCAACCCATTTTGCCATTGGCAGATTCATATCTAAATAATTCCCGCAGTCTTTTGGGCTCGCCCCAGGAACTTCATCTTCAAATTCCTTGATCCACTCAAACATAGCGATCAAAGATGAAAGCATCTCCTTGGATGAATGCGTTCCCGAAACAAGCAAATAAAATCCAGTTCGGCATCCCATTGGACCAAAATAAATCGTCTTATCTTTCCAAAAGGGATCGTTTCGCAAATAGGTGGCTCCTAAATGTTCAAGAGTATGGATCTCAGCTGTATTCATGACCGGCTCATCGTTTGGGGAAGTCATTCTCAAATCAAACGTTGTGATATTCATTCCATCGAATCGATCATTTCTAGAAACATAAAAACCAGGTTTCAAGGCAATATGATCGATCGTAAAACTTGCTATCTTTTCCATAATTTCTCCTTAATAGTTCAGCATTTCAAAAGGTCCATTGTCTTGTAGAGGAATCTGCTGGGTGTCGATCCGCTCTATCTGGATCCTAGGAATCTGCTGCATCTGCTCAAGGAGCGTATCGATCTTTTTGATGTTTCCTTGCAGATTCGCATCGACACTGCCATCTAAATTATTTCTCACCCAACCGCTTAAGCGCATTTCATTCGCTCTCCTCCACATTTCCACTCGAAAGCCGACCCCTTGGACAATTCCTGTAAAATGAACGGCTATGCGAACATCATCTGGCTTTGGCTTCTCATATTGGATCGGTTGATTTTGTTTTTTTCGATTCCAAAACATCATGCTTTATCACCTTCTTTATCGTATTTATCTTAACATATTCATCTAGAAAAGCGTGGAACATAAATTGAAATATTCAATTTTATCATTAAATATATTGCAAGGCTTTTGTTTTTCAAATCACCAATAAAGGATTATAATATCATTAAATAAGATAGGAGTTTATATATGCAAATATTGTACATCGCTCAAAAAATGTTTTCTCTATTCGGAAAATTTGATGTCAAAAACCAAAATGGAAATCTTGCTTATCGTGTGATTGGAAAACCCTCTCTCACAAAAACGTTAAAAATCGAGAACGCCAAAGGGAAGCCAATCGGTTCGATCCATAAAAAAATGATCGCATTGCTTCCAACTTTCGAAATGTTTGAAGATGGAAAGAAAATTGGAGAAATCCGCAAAGAAGTCTCTTTGTTTCGTCCAAAACTGAGCGTCAGCTATGAAGGGTGGAAAGTCGAAGGCGATTTTTTCAATTGGAATTATGTCGTGAAAAACGATAAAGGACAAACGATCGCAAAGATCGATAAAGAACTTTGGCATATGACAGATCATTATGCGATCCATTACGAAGATGATCAAGATTCGCTCGTACTTTTGATGATCGTTCTTGCGATCGACGCGATCCGAGAAGAAGAAAGTGCTGTGACAACAAATGCAGCAAATGCTTCGAGCAATAACCAATAATAACAAAAAAAGCCGCGAATATCGGCTTTTTTTAATGAAAATTGCTAAAATTATATTTAATTTAATCTAAAATAAGTGAAATTGTAGAATGTAACCGATTACATATATTTTTACGTTTGGCAGTGCTATAATTCCGATAGGTCAAACAGATCCAGAAAGAGGTAATTAAATGCGTCAAATTATAAATATCAATAAAGATTGGGCGTTCTCTAAGCTCGATGGGAACAATCAAGTCAAACAAATCAATGTACCACATACATGGAATGCCATCGATGGAACAGATGGTGGCAACGATTATTGGAGAGGACAATCAAGCTACCGCAAACTTTTAGATGTCCCTGCTCTTGATGAAAACGAAGAACTTTATTTAGAAGTGAACGGAGCGAATTCAACATCAAAAGTTGTATTGAATGGCAAAGAATTAGCTGAACATAAGGGCGGATATTCCACCTATCGTGTCAATTTAACAGAAGAGCTGAAAAACGGCAACTCTCTTGAGATCTTAGTCGACAATACACCAAACAACGAAGTGTACCCACAACAAGCAGACTTCACATTCTATGGTGGATTGTATCGTAATGTGAATTTGATCAAAGTCAATAAAGCTCATTTTGCGCTTAATTATTATGGAGGAACTGGAATCGCTTTAACTCCAGTTGTTCTTGAAGATGGTAAAGGCGAACTTCAAGTCGCTGCTTATACGCAAAATGCGCAAAATGGCGATACAGTAACGGTTTGCGTTAAAGACGCAAAAGGAAATACGGTCGCATGTCAAACAGGCACGATTCAAAATAATCAGGTATCGTTCAATATCCCGATGGAAAACATTTATCTTTGGGATGGTGTAGAAGATCCATATCTTTATACTGCTGATGCGACACTATCAAGAGGAGAAGACAAACTGGATGAACTCACGATCCGCGTTGGATTCCGTACATTCGAGATCGATCCAGAAAAAGGCTTTATCTTAAATGGACATCCTTATCAATTGATCGGTACGGCTCGTCACCAAGATTGGGAAAATCTCGGAAATGCGCTTGAAGACCAGCATCATGAAACCGATATGGCGATCCTGAAGGAAATGGGAGCCAATACGATCCGTGGAGCGCACTATCAGCACGATCAAAAATGGTATGATCTTGCCGATGAAAATGGATTGATCATGTGGGCTGAAATTCCATATATCTCTAGCCATATGGCGAATGAAGCAGCCAACGAAAATACAAAAGAACAAATGCGTGAACTCGTGATCCAAAACTACAATCACCCTTCGATCTTTGTATGGGGACTTTCAAACGAGATCACGATCGCAGGAGAAAGCGAAGACTTATTGAAAAACCATCAAGAACTCAATGATCTTGTCCATGAGCTCGATCCAACTCGTAAAACCGTGATGGCACATGTAAGTATGCTTCGTACAGATTCTCCATTAGTAGCTCTTCCAGATGCGACAAGCTACAACCATTACTTTGGATGGTATACAGGAAAGATCGAAGACAACGATGCTTGGTTCGATGATTTCCACGCTAAGTATCCAAATATTCCGATCGGAATCTCAGAATTTGGAGCAGACGCCAATCCAAAATACCATTCAGAAAAACCAGGTCGTGGCGACTATACAGAAGACTATCAAGCCATCTATCATGAACATATGCTGAAGATGGTCACAGAACGTCCTTGGATATGGGCAATGCATGTATGGAATGGATTTGACTTCGCTGCCGACGCGAGAAATGAAGGCGGTATTCCAGGAAGAAACCAAAAAGGACTTGTTTCTTTCGATCGAAAGACGAAAAAAGACTCATTCTATATCTACAAAGCATACTTGTCAAAAGAACCATTCGTATATTTGACGAAAAAACGGTATATCGATCGCGAACAGCCAGTGACTGAAGTCAAAGTGTATACGAATGAGCCAGAAGTGACTTTGTACGTAGACGGAAAAGACATGGGAACACAAAAAGCAGTTGATCACATTTGTCGTTGGAATGTAGAAATTTCTGGTGAACATGAAATCAAAGCTGTAGGATCGAATGAATACATCGCAGATACAATGAAGATCCGCAAAGTGGAAGAAAAGAATCCAGATTACATTGTGGTGGGTGGAAGCGTCCACAACTGGTTCAATGATGGCGTAGAAAAAGAAGGCTATCTATCGATCATGGACTCTTTCGGTGAAATCTTTAGCGTTCCAGAAGCAGCCGCTCTATTAAAGCCAGTATTAGAAGGCATGGGCTCTCTTTTAGGAGAAAGACCAGAAGGAGAAGAAGCCACAGATATGATGGAAATGATGATGGGATTCCCAGTTGAGACGGCGTTAAGAATGTCAAAAGCGCTCTCGAAAGAACAAATCATCGACTTGAACAATAAACTGAACCAAATCAAAAAAGCATAAGTATTTAAAAAGGAAGCCATAAAGTGCTTCCTTTTTTACGATTCATCTTTATCTTCTTTAAGCAAGCTGATTGAAGAAAAACGGCCACGCTCGATCTTGGAAGAGCGTTCGATCTTTGTCTCCCAATATTCTTTACAATGCAACGAAAACACTCCCGCAAAAAGAACATCCAACAAATATTCGATCGAAGTATCCGCTGAAAATGTAGCGATCTTGGAATAAAGCTTTTCCCGGGTACAGAGATGAAGGACAATGTCGCTTGCTTATGATACCATATTGTCGCCAATATTCGTGATCCCGAGAATCGGGATCTTTTTTTGTTTTAAAGAAGCGATCACCTCTTTATAAATCGGTGTTTCTCCAGAATATGAGACAATGATCGCGCATGCGTCTTCTGGAAGGGAGTCTGCCATATAGACGAATTCTCCTTGCAAATTAACGGTTTCCACGATCTTTCTGATCCTTCGCATATCCTTGCACTGTGATATAGTCGTTCATGCCCACCGCAAGCTGAATAAAAAGTGTTCCCAAAATATAGATCGAAATATAGTCAAACGCGTAGGAAGGGTAGCTTCGCTAGCCCCTAATACCAATAAGATCTCCTTTTTAAAAATGGAAACGATCAAGGTCAACATGCATGAAGTCCCAATCAATGAGATGAATGTCGTTACTAAATAATGTTCCGCCTTTTGATACTTCTCTTCTTCCATTACGATCGTGGCTAAAGGCGCTCCCCCACGTCCAAATAAATTCGTAAAGGCTGTGATGATCGTTACGATAGGAGCGCATAATCCAACCCTGGCCATCGCCAGCATTCCATCGCTCATTGGACCAATAAAGATACGGTCCACCAAATTATAAAGAAGAGTGACGAGCTGCGCGAAAATCGCCGGCAAAGCAAGATGAAATAATAGTTTTGAAACAGGTTGTGTTCATAATGCGTTCGTTTCCATAATGATCTCCCTTCATATCTTGCATACATTATGTAGACTCGATTGAAAAACAGGAATAGTTTCTGTAGAATTTAAAATTCCATTCGCAAAAGGCGAACTTGAGCGAACACAAAATTAAAATGAAATAAAAAAGGACTTGAATTATTCATCTTCAAGTCCACATAGTTTTAAGATTGCGGGGAATGCGAACGCTTTGATCGGGCTTTTCGCTGTGTTTGAGTAAGTGGGAACACTCCATATATATATATATATCCCTTGAGCGCGATGCGATATAGCGCTGCATGATTTCTTGCTGTTTGATTTTTTTCATTGTTCTTTCCTCCTCTTGATGGCTTTATTCTACAAGATCCATTGAGAAATTCATCAAAACAAAAGCGTGTTTGAAATATCATTCATGCGATTTTATTTCATAACACTTCTTTTGCGAATGAAATAAAAATATTAAAATAATTGTAACGAATAGGGCCTTTTCAACATAAATGAGTGAAAGGAGAAAGAAGATGGAATCATTCGAACACGTTTATAAGCAATACGCCCAGTTCATCTACAAATTTTTGCTTTCGAACTGTCATGATGAATCGATCGCTCAAGAGCTGACGCAAGAAACGTTTTATCAAGCGTATCGCTCTTTAAAATCATACGATGGATCTTGTCAAGTCTCTACATGGCTTTGCTCCATCGCTAAACGATTGTATGCCGCCTATCTTCGCAAGCATCCATCTACGATTGATCTAGATGATTCCATGATCGCCAGCGCTCAAGTCGATCCAGTCGATAAAATCCGCTTGCTCAAAGCGATCCGTAAGCTGAGCGAAGCACAAAAGGAAGTCATTTATTTGCGGATGTATGGAGATCTAAGCTTCGCTCAAATCGGAGAAGTCATGGAACATTCTGAAAACTGGTCACGAGTGACTTTTTATCGCGCTAAAGAAAAACTGAGAAAGGAGATGGAAAACGATGGATGAACAAACGACACACGACATTATACTCGATCTTTTGCCAAGCTATATTGAAGGATTGACCCATGAAAGAACAAACGAATGGATCCAAGATCATTTACGAACTTGTCCACAATGTGATAGGGCCTATAAAAACATGAAGACAGACAATGCGATCACGAAAGCACCAAGTCGCCAAATTGATTATTTAAAAACGATCCGAATAAAAACCACCCGAAATTTAGTGATTACCATCATCGCGACCTGCTTGGTTATCGGAAGCTTATTCGCCATCAAAACGTATGGGATCGGCTCTATGATCCCGCCAAAGGATTTGATCAACACGATCACCTATAACCAAGGAACAATCAAGCTCTACAGTCAAGATCTCAAAGAAGGAGAAGGAATCGGACGCATTCGCTGGAAAAAAGAACAAAATATTTTGAAAGCGACTTTATTTGAAACCCCAAACGGGGAGAAAAACTTTCAAGCTTCTTTTGAAGCCGACGATATCGATCAAGTATGGATCAACGGACTCATAGAATGGGACCAAGGCCATCCTATAAAAAAATCGATCGCTCGTCTTTACAATATGCGTTCAAAAAGCGGTAGCGATCAAAACGATGTGAAGCGACTCATCACATACGGAACATCGATCGCATCGTGTACGACACGATTCAAGAACGGTGTGTTGTTTGTGGATATAGAATCTCTCGATCCAGAAAACGACCTACAAAGCTTTGATCCATCTTTAACGATTTCTCGACTCTCGATGCGTCTTTTAGCTCTTGTTCAAGATGTAAAGGAAATTCGATGGAGTTATGAAGGGGATGATCTAGGAATATTCAAGAAAAGCGATTTTGATTCGATTAAAGAAGCTTATTTACATCCGATCATTCTTCAAAACTGGATGGAAAAAGAAGCTTCGTCGACATCGAGCGCGACGATCATTTTGAATTATAAAGATCTAAGAGACGCTCAATTCACCGAATTCATCATCTGGCATGAAGGAAAGAAAGTGTATATGAATGGAATGCCTAACGCTCCTCTGTCTTCCTTGCAGACAAATTTGAATGAAGGAGAATATGAAGCAGAAGTCAAAGTCAAACTCGATGGAAACACTCTTAAATCAGGACTCATTCGTTTTAAATACTCAAACAAGTGGCAGCCGATCGAATTCGTGATCGAAAAAGAAAAAGACGGTCTGAATGTGGAGGTGATCCAATCATGAAAAATTTAATCAAGCTAGGATTCATCGGACTGCTGATGTTCACTATGGTCGGCTGTCATAGCCAAAAGAAAGAAGATCCTTCGATTTATCCCGTAATGAAAGAAGCTTTCGAGTATCAACAAGAAACAGGGGCGGAAGGTTGTTATCAAACGGTCGCGATCCACGATGGGCACGCACTCACCTTTTATAACGATATCTGGAAATCCGAGGGGATCCAATACGACTTGAACGATTGTTTAAGAACAGACCCAGTAGAGATTCGAGTTCAAAGCGTAACGGCGATTGATGGAGAGCAAGGAATCGTGATGAATCTCAAAAAAGAAGAGGAGCAGTATATTGACGATGGTTACACTTCTATGCCAATTGTATTTGTTATAAACAACCCGTTCTCCAGCACTCTTTCGACTATTTTTCAAAGAGATGTGAAAGGAGAAATCATTGGCCTTGATCCCAATTACAGTTATGAACGAGAAGGACAGGTGATTAAGGTGACTTTAAAAGATCCAAACGAAAAAAGTGAACAAATTCTCGAGTCTTATGATCAAGGATTGAACGACGTCGTGGATATTCAGATCCAATTCAATGAAATGTATTTTACGCTCGACCAGCAAAACAGACTCGTCTCCATTCGAAGCGTGACCAAGCAAACGACAATATATGGTGATAATGTCGTCCGATTCGATCAAGAGATCACGATCACAAAAGAAAATTCGATCCTTACGCAAGCGCAAAAGAAACAAATCGAAGCCCTCGTGCAAGACGTATTCCAACACTCGATAGAGTAAATAGAAAGAACTGTGTCCAAATTTAATGGATTACAGTTCTTTTTTCTATTCACATCTCTAGAATATTCAATCCCGTTTCCGCATCGAAAACATGGAGCATATCTAGATCTGGAACGAGAAAGAGCTCTTGATCGGTTTACGCTCGCACATCGCCAGGTAAAGCCGCCACGACCTTCGCACCGTTTTTCATAGTAATATAAATGTTTGTCGTACTGCCGAGCATTTCTGCTACATCCACTCGTCCTGTTAGCTTATTTTTGTCTTCCTTGGTTCCAACACGCAAATTTTCAGGACGAATACCAATTTTAAGCGTTCTTCCATTTTGAAAGCCTTGTTGATCGAGGGTCTTTTTAAGAGAATCGGAAGCTTCAAACTAGTGACTGGAAAGGCTCCTATGCAGTTTTTATTACAGTATCGTATGACCAAGGCGGCCGGTATGTTGCAAGTGAGCGATATGAAGATCGCCGAGATCTTGCAAGAAGTCGGCTATGAGAATCAGCTTCATTTTTCTCGTGCTTTTAAATCCCTTTTTAATAAGTCACCCAAACAATATCGTCAAGAAATGCGTTGGAAAAAACCAACTGAAATTGAAATGAGTAAGTAAAAAAAACAAAAAAATTTACTAAATCTAGTTGACATTTAAAACTCATTCGAATAAAACATGGAATTAATCAAACAGAAAGAAGATTAAAAATGTCAATACAAGTACGAGATCAAGTGTTTTCGCTGACGACAAACGGTTCTCTCTATCAAATGAAAGTCGATCAGTATGGGATATTGAACCATACATGGTATGGGCCAAATACAGAAATGGATATGAGTTATATCGAAGATTATCCAGAAATCAGCTTTTCTGCCAATTTATGGGATACGGAAAAAAGCCGAATGTACTCTCTGAACGATTGTCTTCTTGAGTATCCATGCGGCGGGATCTCGGATTTTCGCGAACCGGCTTTGTTACTGAGAGTTCCGGATGGTTCTTCTTCGCTCGATCTGCGCTATTATTCCTATGAGATTCTCGATGGAAAATATACGATCGAAAAGCTGCCCGCCTCGTTTGATCGTGACCAAAAGACACAATCCTTAAAGATCACGTTCAAGGATACTGTATATGACATCTTTGTATATTGGCTCTATGGGATCTTCGAGGAAGAAAATGTAATCACCCGTTCGGTCACGATACGCAATATGACGCCTTTTGAAATTCAAGTAAAAAAGGCCGTGAGCGCAAGTCTCGATTTACCAGAAAGCGATTACGAAGTGATCCACTTTCATGGAAGACATGCCATGGAACGACTTACAGAGCGCACGTCTTTGAGCCATGGAACATTTTCTATCGGATCTAGACGTGGTCAATCTTCTCATCAGCACAATCCAGGAATTATCCTTGCGAAAAAGAACACGAACGAAACAAGCGGAGAAGCGTATGGAATGCTTCTTGTCTATTCGGGCGGTTTTGAAGCCGATATAGAAAAAGATCAACTGGATCAGATTCGTGCGACGATCGGACTTCGTAGCGAGAACTTTCGCTGGCAGTTGAAACCAGGTGAGCATTTGTGCGCGCCATAAGCGATCTTGTCCTATTCAGAAAAAGGATTAGGTGTTTTAAGCAATCAATATCACGATTTTATCCGTTCTCATTAGATCCGCTCTTCTTTTGTTCATCAAAAAAAACCAATCTTGATCAACAACTGGGAAGCGACCTATTTCGATTTCAATGGAGAAAAGCTTCTTTCGATCGCGAGAAGCGCGTACGAACTTGGGATCGAGCTGTTCGTTTTGGATGATGGATGGTTTGGAGAGCGTCACAATGACGATTCAAGCTTAGGAGACTGGTTCGTCAACGAAGAAAAGCTACAAATGCCGCTAAGACAACTTGTCGAAAAGATCCATGCTTTAGGAATGCAGTTTGGCTTGTGGATCGAGCCAGAAATGGTATCTGAAAACTCGAAGCTCTATCGCGATCATCCCAATTGGGTGCTTCGATCTCCATTGCGAGATCCCGCCCGCAGCCGATATCAGCTCGTTCTTGATATGGCGAATCCAGAAGTGGTCGACTATTTGGAACACATTTTTGCTAAGTTGATCGAGGAAAACGAGATCGATTATATCAAATGGGATATGAATCGTTCGATCAGCGACTTTTACGCTCCTTCGCTTAGTCCAAAAATGCAAAGCGAAATGGCGCATCGTTATATGCTTGGAGTTTACGATCTTGCAGATCGACTAACATCCCGATTTGAAAATATTTTGTTTGAAGGATGCGCAGGCGGAGGGGGACGCTTTGACACGGGAATGTTATACTATTTTCCGCAATATTGGTGTTAAGACGATACAGATGCCCATAATCGTTGTTTTATCCAACACGGGACTAGCTTCTTTTATCCGATCAGCGCGACAGGATCCCATGTCTCGGCGATCCCGAATCATCAAACAGGACGAAATATTTCTCTTTACACAAGAGGGATCGTGGCGATGGCTGGAACATTTGGTTATGAATTGGATCTTTCTGAATTGAGTCCTAAAGAAAAAGAAGAAGTCAAAGAACAAATCAAGGTCTATAAATCGATGCAGGAACTCGTTTTAGAAAGAGATTATTATCGGCTTTCGGATCCGAATCAACAAAATGTCAGCGCATGGTCATTTGTATCGAAAGATGAAAAGAAGATTATCGTGCAAGCGGTCGTTTTCGAACATAGGCCCAACATGAAAAAGCCGCACGTCTTTTTGCAAGGCCTTGATGAGAATCGTTGGTATCGTCGAAAAGAAGATGGCCACCTCTTTATGGGAAAAGCATTGATGCGGGTCTAATCTTACCTGATCAATTAGGAACCGATGAAGCATGTATGATCGAACTCGAACAAATCGATTCAAAGAACCGCGAAGCACAATAGCGGTTCTTTTTTAGAGTGTGCAAAAAGTAAATTTAGGCACAAAAAAAACTCCCTTGCGGGAGATTATTTTTTGAATGGCGGAGAGTAAGAGATTCGAACTCTTGGTAACTTTCGCTACACAGCCTTTCCAAGACTGCACCTTAAGCCGCTCGGACAACTCTCCATACATTATCATGACCATTCAATAATACAAGCAAAAAAACTATTTGTCAATATGCTTTTTGCTTGACTTTTTCTTAGAAACCATGCGAGGAGGATACGTTTTTATCAAGCATTTTGGACCATTTCCGATCAGATCTTCCCGACCAGCCTTGATGAGCGCTTTTTTGACGAGCGCATAGTTTTTTGGATACGAATACTGCATCAAGACACGCTGTTCTAGTTTTTCATGATAGGTTTTGGCAACATAGACTGGCTTTTTTGTTCTTGGATCCATTTCCGTATAATACATGCAAGTCGCTAACGTACCTGGAGTCGGATAAAAGTCTTGGACTTGTTTAGGCGTATGGTGGATCTTCTTCAAATAACAAGCCAGTTCAATCGCGTCTTTCAACGTGCTTCCTGGATGCGAGCTCATCAAATACGGGACAAGAAATTGATTCTTGTTGAATTGTTTGTTTTTTTGATAGAATTTATCGACGAATTTAAAGTACAGCTCTTTTCTTGGTTTCCCCATTTTATCAAGCACTTCCGCGCTTACATGTTCAGGCGCCACTTTCAACTGGCCGCTCACATGATATTGGACGAGGCGGTCGAACATCGTATCGTCTTGATCGTACATCAAATAATCATAACGAATCCCCGAGCGGATAAAGACTTTTTTGATGCCAGGAAGTTCGCGGACGGCATCAAGCATCTCGACATAATGCGAATGGTCGACTTTCATGTTGGGACATTTTCTAGGCCATAAGCACTCTCGTTTCGCGCACGCGCCATATTCTCTTTGTTTATCGCACGCTGGTCTTGAGAAATTGGCGCTTGGCCCTCCGATGTCATGAATATACCCTTTAAAATTCTTCATCTTCGTGATCGTTTTTGCTTCCTCAACGACACTTTCTACACTGCGTGTGGAAATGATCCGGCCTTGATGGCTTGTGATCGCACAAAAGGCACAATTCCCAAAGCAGCCGCGATTGCTCGTGATCGAAAACTGAACTTCTTCGATAGCCGGAATATAAGTGTATTTTGGATGAAAAGTTCTCTCATACGGTAAAGAATACGTAAAATCCATTTCTTCTTGGCTCAAAGGAAGCGGGGGCTGATTGACAACGACATACCATCCATCGTAAGGCTCGATCAGCATTTTCGATTGGATCGCGTCTTGATTTTCATGTTGGATCATAAAACTTTTCGCGTAGGCATATTTATCCGTCTTTACCTCTTCATAAGAAGGTAAAACGATATAATCATCAAAAATCGAGTCAAGCGATTTCGTTTTCCAAGCAGTACCTCGAATATAGACGAGATCTTGGATCTTCATTCCGCTGTTGAGAGCGTCCGCCACCTCGATGATCGTATTCTCGCCCATCCCAAACATCAAAAGATCCGCTTGCGAATCGATCAAGATCGAACGGCGAACCGCGTCGTCCCAATAATCATAATGCGCCAATCGACGAAGGGAGGCTTCGATTCCTCCGATCAAGATATTGGCGTGTGGAAACAATCGACGAACCACTTGCGAATAGACGATCGTCGCTCGATCCGGTCTTTTCCCCATGATCCCTTGATCGGAATAATTGTCTTTATCGCGGCGTCTTCTATTGACCGAATAATGATTGACCATCGAATCAATGTTGCCAGCAGAGATCAAGAAACCAAGGCGCGGCTCTCCAAACTGTAAAAACTCCTCGTCCTTATTCCAATCGGGTTGCGCTAAAATCGCACACGTATACCCGAAAGCTTCCAATGTCCGTGTGATGATTGCGCATCCAAACGAAGGATGATCTACATACGCATCTCCACAAATATATACGAAATCCACCGAATCAAGACCAGCTTGTTTCATCTCTTCATAGCTTGTTGGTAAAAAAGCCATCTCGATACCTCTTTTCTAACTCGTTGCTCTTTATCATACTGAAGCGAGGCGATCGAAACAAGAGGAAAAAGAAGAACACACAAAAAAAGAACCTATGTGAAAGTATGGGAAAAATAAGGGAAATATAAGAAAAATAAAAATTCGGAACCATTCTTTAAAAAAAATTCGTATTCAATACTCGTCGTAATCGACTAGAAGAAGGAGAATGGTTTATGAAAAAACTATTACACATTACATTAGCGATTGTTTCGAGCATGCTCATGACTTTGACAGGAATGATCAGCCCCTTGTTCGCTTCAGGGACGTGGCAAGCCGAATTCTATCCTCTATCCAGCGTGAGTCGAAAATATCCGCTCTATACATTCCAAGGGGATGATAGAAACAACCCTTATATCTCATGGAATGATCCATTATCGTATGTTGGCTATTTCAAAGTTGGCAATGAAGTGCTCTTTTGTTTGGAGCCAGATATTTTGTTTGAGCAATCGATCCTGTATGGTTCTCAAGCCTTCAATGAACAAGCCGACGCCGTCTTATCTCAAAACGTATTTGGATTAGGATATACGCCCGAACAGATCGCGCTGCTTTCCAAGATCCAAAGTGTTGGCTATGGCTATCAAGGCGATTATTCAGAAGCGATGGCTGCCGCTACCCAAATCTGTATGTGGGAAGTCAAACATCCAGGAGAACTCTATGATATTCCTAGCGAAGTTCAAGAGAAAAGAAATCAGATCTTAGAACGGATCAAAGCATTCGATACACCTGTTTCTTTTAGCCAGCAAACTATCACCTTTGCTGGTTATGGAAAAGAAAACGCGATTCGTTTAGAAGACACCAATTCTGTCTTCACTCATTATTTTTCCACTTCGATTCCTGACCATGTTCAAGCCCAACAGGAAGGAAACACGCTGCTCGTGTGGCTTGAAAAAGGCGCTTCAAAAACAGGAACCCTTTCTTATCAAGCATTATATCCATCGAACGAAGTCACCAATTCTAAAAAAGTCTATTTTCAAAACAACAATCAAACGATCGGTTCTTTTGGCAAGATAGACACACCAAGTTTTTCTTTCCATTATCAGCTCGATATCGCTCCGCAAACACAAACAGTCAAAGCCGATACGAGCAAAGAAGGCAATATGAACATTCATCTACAGCTGCTGAAAACGGATTCGGAGACGAAAAAACCGATTCCTAACGTTGAATTCGAATTTTATAAAGACGATGTTTTGATCCATACCGCCTCGACGAACGGGCAAGGAACGATCGAATTCAAGCATCAAGAAAAGCAGACATTCCAATCCGAAACGTATGAAGAAAACTATTTAGTCAATTTTGATGCGTACGATGAAGCCAGCCAAAATGAATGGCTTGCGCAAGGGTTTCATAGAAATGAAGCGGATGCAAAAGCGATGGCTCAAAAAAAAGCCGAACAAGATGTAAACGCGAAAGTTCAAGCGTACGAATCAAGTCATCATATCTATAAGGCAAGAGAAGTCAAGAGCGGCAAAGATTATTATTTGGATCCAGAAAAAAACTGGATCGTCAAAGAACAGACGGGAAGTGGAACGATCGAATTCGAAATGAGCAATCAAGCGATTCGTGGCCAGATCGAAATCCAAAAACAAGGAGAAGTTCTCGTCGATCATGAAACGATCCAAGAAGAAGTGATCAAGACGAATTTCGAATACGCCCTTAAAGGTCTTGAAGGTGTCGAATTCGAGATCCTCGCTCAAGAGGATATTCTAGATCCAGCCGATCAGTCGATCCTTTATGAAAAAGGACAAGTCGTAGAAAAACTAACTACGGATCATGAAGGAAAAGCGTTCAGCGCAAAGCTTCCGTTGGGAAACTATGTCGTTCATGAAACGAAAACCAAAGACGGTTATGTTTTAGATTCCACAAAGTATCCGATTGAATTGAAGGCGGAAAATAGTGAAACACAGTTGATTGTTCAGAAAGCGAAGCTTGAAAACGAACGTAAAAAAGCAAAGATCAAGATTCAAAAAATCGATGCCGAATCGAAAAAACCTCTCGCGGATTCCTTGTTCGCTCTTTCGAATAAAGAGAAGATCGCTTATGTGAATCCAGAGGGAGAAGAAATCGAGATCGAAGAAAATACAGTGCTAGAAACACAATATAGCGATAAGGAAGGAAATGTTCGGTTTGAAGCGGATCTTCCTTATGGCTCCTATACGATTGAAGAAATAGAAGCGCCACAAGGGTATGTGCGTTTGGAGAAAATGGAAACGATCGAAAAAGAGCAATGGCAAACTGGATCGAATCCATTTGAATATTTGTTTGAAAATGATTTTGAAACGATCAAAGTCCAAGTTCAAAAAGTGGATATGCAAAATCAACCGATCCTTTCTCTTGATTTTGAGTTCGCACTCTATGACGAAGAGGGTGAAATGCTCCAAAACATGGAAGGAGATCCTCAAAATGGAACGGTTCTCTTTACGATCCAGAAGGCAGGCACGTATTCGATCCAAGAAACAAAGGCGCCTAATGGATATGATCGAAGTAAACGAAAGGTGAAGATCGTAGTGGATGAAAAAGGAACAGTTTCGATCGACGATCAAAAACAAGAAAAGCAAGCGATCTATACGTTCGCTTTCCAAAATGAAAAAACTAAAGTCGTAGCCCCTAAAGTGCCTACTTCCATGCGGACTGGATTGTTCGCTAGCCTAGCCGTTTTGGTTACTTCGATTGTATTGATCGTTTGGATCAAGCGCAAATTATCTTAATCCCACGAAGCATATCTATGTATAGATGTGCTTTTTTCAATTAAATATGGGAAAAGACGGGAAGTTGTTGCTTATCTTGCATTTTAGTTGAAAAAAATCTAAAATTGATACATGTCTAAAAGTTCATTGATCGAATATGCAAAATATAACGTAAAGCGGACGATGGAGCTCGACCCTGCTGCTAAATCAAAATTCGAGGTCCTCTTCATCTATCCGCACATTAAAGCTTTGTATCATTATCGAATTGCCAATTGGTTTTGGAGACATGACCATCATACATTTGCTCGGTGGCTGTCGAATCGGGCTCGTCATAAAACGGGCATCGAGATCCATCCAGGAGCGACGATCGGAAAAGGTCTAGTCATCGATCATGGTATGGGGGTAGTGATCGGCGAAACGACGATTATCGGGGATGATTGTCAGCTCTACCATGGAGTGACCTTAGGGGGAAGAGGATCGACAGATTGCAAAAGACACCCAACATTAGAGGATGGAGTCTATGTCGGTTCGGGTGCGAAGATCTTAGGAAATATTACGCTAGGCGCCTACAGCAAAGTTGGAGCGAACGCGGTCGTGCTGAACGATGTTCCCACTTATGCGACAGCGGTCGGATTGCCTGCTAGGAATATTCTCCATAAAGAAAAAGACGAGGAATAGTATGTGGAAATATAAATGTAAAACTCAGTTCTTGATTTTAGTTGCGGCCTTTTGTGTGGGTGTGCTCTTGATGGCATTCACGTTCTCAAATTCAGCGATCACAAGCGCTGGGATCGTACCTCCAGAAGTCCTTTCGTTCATGAAATCGAATATCGTGTTAACGTATGCGATGGGTGGTTTGGTCGTAGCGGGGATCGTCAATGCCGTCTTGATCTCTCAAATGCTCATTCCAATCAGCGCCTGGGCTCCTTATTTGATTTTCATGCTTCTATTTATGATGCCAGATACAATGCTTATGATCAGCACCTTTCTTGTGATCCCGATGATGATCGTCACGCTCTATGGCTGGCTTTCCTTAAGAAGTTCGACTCTCTCTTCCTTGCGGGCAAGAAAGATCAGCAACGACGAGGAGATCGTCCGTATTTATCAGATCCATCATCAGCTGCTTCCAGAATACAAGGAGCTGGCGATCAAGTGCCGCAAGCAGATCGATCGGATCTCTTTGATCTACGCATTAGGGATCGTCGCGATCTTCTGCATCATGTTTTTCATCAACAACATTTGGATCTTGGTCTTGGCGCTTTTGTTTTATATGATGGCGTTCAACGCTCTTCTTCGTTATCGGGCTCAATGCTTTATTCCGATCACGAAGCTCTTGTATGAAAATTGCGATCCTCAAGCTTGCTTTTCCGCGATCGTCTATTATTCGACGAAGCGAAACAAGATCAAATTGACGCAAAAATCATTGTTGGCGCAATGCTTGATCTATATGGATGATCCAGAACTCGCGCAAGATATCTTGATCACGTATCCGCGAAAAGACGCGGCAAGCACTTTGACGTATTGGTCTTTGATGGGATATATCGATTATATGCTCAAAGATGAGGCAGCACTGATTCGATGCAAGGAAGAAGCGAGCAAAGTTCGCATGAATTTTGGCCCAACGGGCGTGATGATCCGTTCTGAAGAGATCGCTTCGATCGAAAACAAGATCCGATTGATGAATGGCGATTTCAATGAATGCAAAAAGTATTATCTCGCTTCTTTGAAGCATTCGCCATTTCCGTTTCAGCAAGTGGACGCATCTTACTATATCGCTTTGATCAGCTTTGTACAGGAAGACTACAACATCGCAAAGATGTATTTTGAAAAAGTGGTTCAGCTTGGCAATACGATGTATTTTGTCAAAAAAGCAGAATCGTATCTTACAAAGATCAACAATCTCAATTTAGATGTCGAATAATATGAAAAGAGTCCTTTCGGACTCTTTTTATGTTTTGGATGAATGAATTCGTCTATCTATTTGACCACATATCGAGTGGTTCTATGCTTCCTATTCATTATGATTTGGACTTATTCTTTTCGCTCGGTCCTGCGTCCATCTTTCCTTTCAGATGTTTTCGCTTGTGATGATCGATCTAGGTTTGACCGTTCATTTCCGCTTGCTGCCATAACCATGTTTTATTTGACCGTTGTTGACATTTCATTTTAACGACTTCTGTGTCGCGAAAGCTTGACGAGATGCATTCGATCCGACATAGATTCTCTATGCTTTAGGATCGTATCTCTTTCGTCTAGCTATTGACTGATCGCTCGAATCGATTGATTTCTTTTGATTTGTTGTAACGAGAGAGCTTTCCCTCATCTTATTCTCAATTTCTTCGAGTCTATTTTGCTCATTTTAACGACTTTTGTGTCCAATTTGCTAGAACGCTTTTTGATCCCGCATAGATCTTCTCTATGTTTAAACCAATTTTTAATACCTTTTCTTTTGGCATCTTCATCTTAACAAGGCATGAAACTAAAAACAAGCAACTGGAAAAAGTGGCTGTTTTAAAGGAATTTTGTGAAAACTTGTCTTTTTGAAAGCAGAAGCATATAATATTCGAGAAAGAGGTGAGAAGATGTTGAATGTTTCTGTTTATACAAACGACTAGAAAACAGAAAACTTCCATCTTTTAATCATGTTTAAACACGGGACCAATTGATCGGTCCATTTTTATCAACGCCAAATCAATCAAGACCGCGGAAGTTTTCTTTGCGGTCTTTTTATTTGGAGGTGAAAACGATGGCGATGATCACATTCAATAAATATACCTTTCAATATGAATCGATTGATGATCCCATACTGGATCATATCTCATTTTCCTTGGATACCCGATGGAAATGCGGCATGATCGGCGCCAATGGCTGCGGAAAGACGACACTTTTGAAGATCCTTGCTCGAGAACTTGAAGGAAGTGGAACATTGATTCAACCTGTATCTGCAGAAATCTTTCCTTGTCAGAGAATAGACCCAGCTTTATTGACGATCGAACTTTTAGAAGAAATTTCTGGTGCTCAAGCATGGCAGATCGAAAAAGAATGCGCGAAGCTCCATCTTAGAAACGATATTCTTTGGCATCCCTTTGAGACTCTTTCGTATGGGGAGAGGATGCGAAGCATGCTAGGTGCTATGTTTTTGAAAGAAGGAGCGTATATCTTGTTAGATGAACCGAGCAACCATTTAGATCTTGAAGGAAAGAAGCTCCTCGCCCAATATCTAAGCTCGAAGGAAGGTTTCTTGCTTGTCAGTCATGATCGAGTGCTGTTGGATGCCTGTATCGATCATTTAGTCGTGATCGATCATGGAATTACGGTTCGACAAGGGAATTATTCAGCTTGGCAAATCGATCACGAACATAAGCTTGCACGTGATCGAGCTGAAAACATCCGTCTACAGAAAGAAATCAAACGACTCTCCTCATCCGCACGCCTAAATAGCGAATGGTCCCATTCTAAAGAAAAAGAAAAGATCGGAGCAGCCGATAAAGGATTTATCGGACATAAAGCAGTCAAGCTCATGAAACGCTCCAAGACGATCGAAGCACGTAAAGAAAAAGCGATCGCTCAAAAACAAAAGCTTCTCAAAAGCGATATCAAGCTTGAACAGCTACAAATTAAAACGATCCCATATAAGCGAGCAAAACTCATCAGCTTCTTGAATGTAAGTGTTCTTTATGATGGTTGGCAAACGAATAAAGTCAGCTTTTCGATCGAGCAAGGAGAACACGTCTTGCTGGCAGGTCCAAACGGGAGCGGCAAAAGCAGCATGCTCAAAGCAATCCTAGGACAAGTGGAATATACAGGCGAATTGGATCTTGCTAGCGGACTCAAAATCTCGTATGTTGCCCAAAGTCTCGAGGAAGTCAAAGGCTCTTTGCGAAACTATATCGAGCAATATGCGATCGATCGAACAAAAATCATGACGTTGCTTAGAAAACTCGGCTTTTCCCGTGAAGAGCTCGCTCACCCACTTCTTGAATTATCCAATGGTCAAAAACGAAAGATCATGCTTGCGCGAAGCCTTTGCGAAGAAGCCCATTTGTATATTTGGGATGAACCTTTGAACGATCTAGATCTGCAGAGTCGGGTGCAAATCGAACAAATGCTTCAAGAAAGTCAGTATACGCTATTATTTGTGGAGCACGATGCGCTCTTTTGTCAAAATATCGCTACAAAACGAGTGGTATTAAAAAATGATCCAGCTTAAAAAGTTCGATCATTTTTTTTTATCCTTCTTGCTTAAATTGAAGAGGGTAAGGCTCAAGATCGCGTTGACGCCAATCGAGAAAATGATTTCGCTCAAACCATTGATCGATCCCGCAAAACAGATCGCTAGAAATCCTAGCGCGAAGATAATGAGCAACGCTTTATAAAGGATCCAAAACGAAGAGGGAAGCCAAGAATATAGGATCGTTTTAAGCCAAGAAAAGATAAATCCCGACACACAAACGATCGCGATCCACACATGCAGATCGTTGATCCAACCTGGCATATCGGCTGAATAGGGAATGAGACAGGAAAGGATCATGCCGATACAAAATAGGGCGTGGAGCCATCGACGATACGGAATCGAATACGCGCTCCAAATAGCGGTTGAAAAGAAATACAATCCGAATACGCTTGAGATGGCCCAAAGCACAAGGTAGAGCGGATGATGAAGGGTCGTTCCAATATAGCTTAAATTCTCATAAGAAACATCGATCCAAAAGAAGACGGGAAGATTGATCAATGGATTGAAAACAAAGCCATATCCTAAGATCCAAGTGTTGTTTTTTAACATCATTCAAACAAGCTCGATCGATTGTTTCCCGCTTATCTTTTCAATATTGAGCTTTAGCATCGTCAGCTGCTTCCAAAACCGATCGATCTCTTGTTGAGTTCTTTCCTCGGTTTCATGGGGAGAATATTTTTTAGAAAGACATTCGATCGCTTTTCTTTTTTCTGCTTCATCTTCGATGATCTCGATTGTTCCAAAGACAATCGCGCTTTTAAAAAAGGTCGTAAATTTTTCCGGAACGATCTTGTCTTGCGCAACTACGCAAAAAGACACTTTTTGATGATATTTGATCGCTTCGATCTTATGTCCAGAAGAGGCGCTGTGAAAATAGATCTCGTTTCCATGGTACACATAGCTGATGGGAAGGGCATACGTATAATCATCCGCATCGAAAAGAGCAAGCACGCCTGAAGTTGCGTTTTCTAAGATCTTGATCGTCTCTTGTTCAGAAAGCTGTTGCC
Source organism: Dubosiella newyorkensis (assembly GCF_001945605.1). Classification (GTDB taxonomy): domain Bacteria; phylum Bacillota_I; class Bacilli_A; order Erysipelotrichales; family Erysipelotrichaceae; genus Dubosiella; species Dubosiella newyorkensis. The sequence goes on along the minus strand of NZ_MPKA01000021.1, from coordinate 58,355 downwards.
TTGAACGGCGCATTGAATGATACATTTTATTTCCTCCTAAAAAAAACACTCCCGTTTGTCTTCAAAGGCCTTATGACAAACGTGAGCACTACCCGGCGGCAGAATTTTGATTATCGTAACATATCTATTCGCAAAAAAAAAAGCCGAAGACTACGCTTCGACTTTTCTTGACTCTATAAAGTTGGCATAGGCTCCATAGAGTCCTGCATCGTTTAAGAATTTGCAGCGATCGATCTTCATAATATCCAGTAAGTTGAGAGAAAAAGATGGTGTTAAGTATTCGATCCGCTTTTTAACTTCATCGATGAGCTGAGGCTGCATGGAAACAGCTCCACCGATCAAAACGATATCAGGATTGATCGTATAGGCAATGTTGTAGATGCCCATCGCGATCGCATCGAAGAAATCGGAAGTTTTTTGCTTGCACAAAGCATCTCCACGATTGGCGCGATCAAAAACCTCGATCCCGTCGATCTCTTCTTCGAGTTCTTTATTCACGGATTCGACAAGCGCTCTTGTCGACGCGTAGCCAGAAAGGATCTCATCTTCTGGGCGATCCGTTTGAATGCCGTTGATGAACATGAAACCAAATTCTCCAGCCATTTTCGCGTTTCCGGTATAAAGCTTATTGTTGATGATGATACCACCGCCAACACCTGTACCCAACGTCATGCAAACCATGTTCTCATAGCCTTTTCCGTTGCCTAAAGCGTGTTCGGCGATCGTAGCCGAGTTGGCATCGTTTTCGATAGCTGTATCTAATTGGTAATGTTTTTGAAAGTAATCCCGGATATTGAGTCCGTTGAATCCGTCAATGATGTTTCCCGAAATGATCATGCCGGATCGATTATCTACAAAGCCTGGGGAGCTGATGGAAATCCCATCTAGCTCATGAGCTTTTTTGTAGTCTTGAATGATATCGCCCATGCGGCTCAACATGAGCGATCCATTCGTTAAGTCTGTTGCAAATTTTCCTTGATCGATGATCGTTCCATCTTGGATCAAGCCATATTTAATTGCGGTTCCTCCGATATCAAAGCAAACAACTGAGGTCATTTTATTCTGCTTCTTCTTCTAATTTGACGTTTTGACGATCCAAAGCCTTCAAGAATGGGAACCAGCAAATTCCGACCACAACGAGTTCGACTAGCTGGATCACTCCACCCATTACAGAGTTTGTCGCTAGACATCCAGACAAGAAGATCGGCGTCGTCCAAGGAACGGTGATTCCTGTTGTATATGGTACAAGTCCTGAAGACATTGCGAAGTAAACGATGATCACGTTGATGACTGGCGCTACGATCCACGGGATGAAGATCATAGGATTCATTACGATCGGCATACCAAAGATGACGGGTTCGTTGACGTTGAAGATGCCAGCAGGCGCTGCTAAGCGACCAATTTGTTTCAATTGTTGCGACTTACAGAAGAACATCAAGATGATCACGACAGCCAATGTCATACCAGAACCACCAATACCTACAGTGAAGATTTCGATGAATTGCTTTGTTACGATGTTCGGAATTGGAGTTCCTGCTTGGAAAGCTTCCAAGTTTTGAAGTGTCAATGTGTTCCAGATTGGATCGAGCACAGAGTTGACGATGATTTGTCCATGCAAACCAAAGAACCATAAAAGCTGGATACATAAGATCGCTAAGATCGTAGCACCAAGACCTTTTCCCAAATTTGTCAATGGCGCTTGAACGACTTGGTAAATAAAATCATGCACGTTGCCCCAAGGCGTGAATTCAAAACCAATGCGGATCAATAAGAAGACAGTCAATGTCAATACAGCAGGAATCAATGCAGAGAATGATTTCGAAACAGCAGGAGGTACGGAACTAGGCATCTTGATCGTCCAGTTTTTCTCTGTAACCCAGCAATACATGAAGGCGGCAAGATAAGAACCGATCATAGCGACGAACATTCCTCTTGCACCTAAGCGGTCGATATTGAAGACGTTGCTGACAAGAAGCTGCTCACCGCTTTCCAAATCTACATTCATGAACATTGGAGTGACAAGCAAGAAGGCTGCAAGTGCGATCGCGGCTCCAAAAATTGGATCACAATCTTTTGATTTTGAATAATAATACCCAATACCCATGCATAGGAAGACGGCTGCGATACTCATCGTTGCTGTCGAAGCAGGCCCAAGCATCGTATTCAATGTTGCGGCATTCGTTTCTCCGATCAATTGAGATAAGAATGGGAAATTGGCGATGATCAACGTGATCGAACCAAAAATCGTAAGCGGGAACGCAAGCATGAAGGCGTCGCGAAGAATCTCTAAAGGTTTAAAGTTGTTAAGTTTCGCACCGAATTCGATCAAAGGTTCGGTAAAGCGATCCAAATTTTTCATAAATTCTCTCCTTATTCTTTCCTTCCAATGGATCCTAGTTGAAAGGGTATACATTTTTTACGTCTTCATAATATACGAATTCTTTTTATTTGTCTATACATTATATGAAAAAAATATATTTTAATAACATATAAGATATAGATTAATAAATAGGTACGTATGCATAAGACAAAAAAATAAAAAAATTTTAGAAATTGGGACCATTTTTTGAATTTTTGTCGTATTTAATAAGAGGCACATAGAAAGGGGACGTTATGAAAGAACAAATTCTCAAAAAAATTGAACGCGATCAAACACTTTATATTCATCTCAAACAAAAAGAAATGATCGATCCATCGATCCTTGAGAAGATCCGATCCGATGCCTATTGCATCGAGGCGAACCTAGAGGCCAATATTCTCTCTTATTCTTTTCAAAATTTGGTTCCGCTCTCTTATTTTTTGGAGCAATATATTTTTCAAGAAGAGGAAGGCTATTGTTTTTTGATCGATCTATTAGAAAGAGCGATCAATGTCAATCGGAACAAGCCTGTTCTTCTCGATACAGAATCGATCTATGTGTCTTCAAAGGGTACAGAGTTTGGATTTATCGTTTTGCCTTTGCAGCTCGACTGCTGGATGTACCGCCATGATGAATGCAAAGAATTCATCCAAGATCTTGCAAGACGCTATCGAACGAACAGCGCCTATGAAATTAGCGGCTATTTATATCAAAGCCTGCGCCAAAAAGAATTTTCCATCCCCAATGTGATCATTGGCTTGAAGATGCTTCAAAAAAAATACTTTCCAAAGAAGTGGTATCACCTTCAAAAGCGTGAAAGCGGTTTTATCGCTCGCGAAGAAATTGGAACGTATTGTTCTCGAGCGATCGAATTTATAGAAGAAGAAGCTAGAACACCAGAATTCGAACATACTCAAATCCTTTTTCATCCTCAACAAGAGACAAGCGCATATTTGTATGATGGCCAAGATCGATACGAATTAATGTTCGAACAAATGATAGTGGGTAGAGCGATGAGCTGTGAAATACGCCTACAAGAAGCGAGCGTCTCATTAAAACACGCTAAGATCACGAAAACCAACGAACGGTATTATCTTCAAGATCTCAAGTCCGCGAATGGAACGTTTCTTGGCGAGAAGCGCGTTATCCGTAAGATGCGCTTAAAGAATGGAATGAAGATCGTCTTTGGGAACAAGCAGCTTGAATTTCATGAACCGCTATAAAACGAAAGAAATCGTTTGCTTTACGAATTTTTCAAAAGTCGAGATCGTAGAAGATGAAAAAACAGGCAATGAATTGATAAAAAAAACGATGCTCAAAACAGAAGATCCTGTCTTAAGGCATCAATATTTGCAGGAGATCGAAATCTTGTCGAGACTTAGAGGTGTCTATTATCCGCATTTGATCGATGTGATCGAAGAACAAAACACACTTGCGATCATTGAAGAAAAGATCGAAGGCCAGTCGCTCGAAACGTGGCTCGAAAAAAATCCAGCCTATAAAACGCGGATCCGATTTCTTTTAGAATTGCTCGATGCGATCGATTCGTTCCATCAAACAGGGTACTTATATATCGATTGGAAACCCTCCAATGTACTCGTTTTGAATGGAAGTCCTGTACTGATCGATTTCAATGGCTGTATTCCTTCCAAAACTTCTTCCATTTATGTTTTCTCTCAAGAACTTCCCTCCCAATCGAAGGCTTTAAAGTCGATAAAAGACGATCTAGCCTATGCTAGCCCGCTTTTTTATCAAATCGTTCAACGATCCTGGATCAAAAAGCAGTTTACGAGCACCAACGCGATCCGCAAGCGTTATAAACAACGTCGAAATAAAATAAAGATCTTGGCACTGTTCCTTCTTCTGTCTGTCTTGTTTTTTGGACTGTGCCAATTTCAGCCGCGGAATTTGATTGATCAATATATCGCTCAAGGACGTCCGCTCTATCACTGGATCGAAGAAGGAAAGCTCGAACGATCCCTTCTTGAAGAAAAAGAACAAAACTATTTCACAAACGAAGTGATCCGTACAAAAGATCCGCTCCTTTGCCGATATTGGTTGGAAAAAATCGACACCCATTCGATCGATGCCCAAAACGTCTTATTTTTAAAATGGCAGGCAGGGAAAGATGAAGATTTCGAACCCAGTGAACTCTTTCTTCTTTTAAAAGAGCTCGGGCAAGAAGATGATCTCATTCGTTTGATCGAAATATGCATCGAACATCAAATCGTTTTATCAATCGATCAACAAAAAGAACTTGCCCAAAAAATAGAGGTCCATGATCGAGCAATCAAGCGATATATTCAATTGATCTTATTGTACGCGAGCATGGAAAAAGAAACGTATCTACCAGACGCATTTGATAGAATCCAAACGATGGATGAAGAAGGGCGAGAATTGATCGATCTTTGCGATCAGCTCCAGCTCTTTACATCCGAATTTGCATGAAGGAGGTAATTATGCAACCAACACTTCCACCACCAACGTATATTGAAGTCGAAACGAGTGAAGAAAGGATCGATCTAAAATTTCATGAAAAAGTCGATCGCGAAAAAAGTCAAATCTTGATCAATGGAAAAGAATGGGATCAAGATTGGATCGATATCCATCTTTCACAAACATTCGAACTCGAATTTTTACTCAAAGACAAACAAGATCAGCTCCTTGAACAAGGTGTGCAAACGATCACTGGCGATCGATCGGCTCCTCAACTTATTTTACCCGTCCAAGATTATCTTTATATAAATCGTTCTACTTCGCTTCCATATTCGATCTTAGATACGGATCTGAAAGAGTGTGCGATCTATATCGACGATGTGCTTTATGAAAACGACGAATTGATCGTCGAGCCAGAAATGAAAACAGTCCGATGGCATTTGAAAGATCAAGCCGGGAATGAAAGCAGTAAGATTCTCGAGATCAGGCCTCTCATTTTTCCGGACTATGAACAGACTGGAAACAATATATCGATCACGCAGCAAGAGGATCTTGAAATCTTGAAGAATGGAAACCCGATCAAAGAGGAAACGACCACGCTTGAAAATGGAATCAATTCTTTTACACTGCGCTCCAAGCATTTGCTTGAAGAAGTCGAGTGGATCAATCTCAGCTATGATCCTATCCCTCTGGATGCGAGCATCGATTGGGAAAACGATCGATTATTCGTTCAAACAAGCCAAACACCTCAATCTTTTCAAGTAAAAATCAATGAGCGAGTGTATTCGGATATGCTCTCGATTCCATTGCCAGCAACGACAGAATCCCAGGAATTCGATATACAAATAGAAATGATCGATATGGATGGAAATACTTGGACATCTTCTCAACGGCTATTCATTCTTCCTCTTGAACAACGTCCAACGATTCCAGAACCAATCGTGCAAGAAACACCACAATCCGAATATCTGCCCATCGTAAAAGAGGATTCGATCGAAAAACCGAAGATTGCACCCCTTGTTTTGACTCCCCCGTCTGTTCAAAAACCCAAAATTCCTCAAAAGCTCCTAGAGATCCCGAACAAAACAGAACCGAAACAAGAGATTCTATTTTTTGATCAAAAAATGGAGCGGATCGAGGATGGAGACGGGGCTAAGACTCTCCGCGTCCGTTTACCTTATAAAGAAGGGAAGGAAATCAAAAACGTGAAGTGGAACGATCAAGTGATTCAAAAGGAGGACATTCAATATGACACGATAAACTCGCCTTATATTGAAGTGAAGGCAAAGAAAGCTAAAAATACGATCAAAGTCACCTATGATGATGACAAAACGACAGAAGTGGTTTCGAAAAACTTGATTCTAAGAAAACCAACTTGGAAGGAACAAGTGCAAGCCGCCTTCGAATCATTCTTCACTTGGTTTAGAACATGGATAAATTGGGGCAAATAAACAACGACATTCATACGGTATACTATCGCACCCATACTAAATCAAAAACAAAACTACCCGAACCGACCACTTATTCCTATCAAAAAAAAGTAGAATCTTTCTTTCTGTGCGCTTTCGAACACCGAATCGAAATTGGTCGAGAAAGCTTTTGCGAACTCGATCCTACGATCTCGTTGCTCCATTTCACGATCGAAAATGGAATTCTTTACGATTATTCTAAAAACGGAACGTATGTCAATGGCAAACGAGTGGTTCATAACGTACCTCTTCATGAAGGCGATCAAATTTGTTTTGCGATCCACACAATCTTTTATTATCCAAAATTTTTGATCAGCGATCTTTCTTTCAAGGATCCCAAAGAGCTTTTCTCCACATTGACGATTCAATCGATCCCTATGAAGCAGACGATCTCGCCTCCTGTACTTCCTTCTTTTTCTCCTCTTGAAGCTTTTCTTCAAAAGATAGAGTCTGAATCGATTTCCCTGATCCAATCGATCGCGCCTTCAATCATGATCTTTCTCTCGACAACGATCTCTATCTTGATCCAAGTGTTCGCTCAAAAACAAACGATCACATCGATCCTTCTTTCGTCGATCACGACACTTCTCATGTCATTTTCCTTTTTGAGCCTTGGATTCTTCAACGTCCGCCTTCAAAAACGGAAGCGAAAACAACAAGAAGAACATCGTAATACGATGTACCAGAACTATATCGAAGAAAGGATCCAAGAAATCCAAAAAGCGTTCCATCAATACATACAATCTTTCGATTCTTTTAAAGAAGAATTATCTCTCTATCCTCTTGAACAAGAAACGATCCCGATCCAAATTGAATGGATCCCTCTTTCTCTTCCAAGTCTTCCGAAGGTCAATTATCAAACTCGAAACGATCCGTTGTACTCGTATGCTAAAGAACAGCTGCTCCAGCTTGACTTGAAGCTTCCGATCTTTCGCGAAATTCAAAAAGGCCAAAGCGTCTGGATCCAATGCGAAAAAATCGAGCCTTTGTTCGATCATCTTTCCACGCTTTCGAATCGGACGAGCAAATGGGTGTTTTTAGAAAGAGAACCTGCCTATTCGGTTTTAGATTCCTTCTGCATCGAGGAGGGTTATCTTTCGATACGATCTTATGAACAAGCGACTATCCTTTTATCCAAAACAGAATCGTATTGGATCGTGACTAGTGATGAAGCGCTTCTCGATGAACGATTTTGTCAAGAAGAACATTGGACCCTTCTGTATTGTTCTTTAAAAAAGAGCGAGTTTCCTTTTGATTCCATCATCTCTAGACCTTTCTTCCTTCAAAAAAAAACACACGCTAGAGACGTTCTGCCGTTGAACGACTCGATCAAAGACGCCTATATTCGCTCTTCCAACCGTTCATACTCGTTTCCGGTTGGTCTTGAAAAAGGAAAACTTATTTGGATCGATCTGCAGGAAGGGCATCTATTGATCGCGGGAACCACCGGTTCGGGAAAATCTGAATTCATCTCCAGCCTCCTTCTTTTTGGTACCTACACGTATTCTTCCTTGGATTTCCAATATATTTTGATCGATTTCAAGGGAGGCGCTTTCGGTCAGGCTTTTTATGGATTTCCGCATTGCGCTGGAAAGATCACCAATCTTGAGACAGAGGGGATGGAACGCTTTCTACTTTCCTTGCAAGCAGAGATCGAGGAAAGGCAAGTCGCGTTGGCACGTTTTCAAGAAGAGAGCGGGAAGCCGGCCAATATTCATGCGTATCGAGAACAAGGAAATAAAATGGCCCATTTATGGATCGTAGTCGATGAGTTCGCTCAATTAAAATCTCGTTTCCCCGATGCGATGAGCGATTTGAAGGAATTTGCTCGCATTGGCCGTTCCTTAGGGATCCATTTGATCCTGGCGACGCAAAAGCCAGCTGGGATCGTGGATGAACAAATCGTGAGCAATTCTAAATATCGGATCTGTTTAAAAGTACACACAGCAGCCGACTCCCGGGAAATGCTCATGCATGAGGGGGCGAGTCGTTTAAATCGTGCCGGAGAATTTATTCTTCAAGAAGGAAGTCGGGACAAGGAAGTGAAAGGAAGAAGTTTTTATATCCATTCATCTTCGTCTTGTCTCGATTCGATCCGCTACGTAAATCAAGACCTCAAACAAGAAAGCCTTCTTAACTGGGTCAGAAAGAAAGTCGAGGCGCGCCAAGAAGACTCTATATCGATCGTAATGCCGATGTTAGGCGAATGTTCCTTTTCTTCGCTTTGGCTATTGGATTGGCCGAAGCAAAAAAAAGTCTATGAAGCGAAGCTGACCTATGGACAATCGGCTCTGATTTTATGTCATGAAGCGCAAGAAAAGATCGTCGATTCGATTTGCGCACATGAAACAGATGTCTATATCCTGCACAAAAACTTTGAATGGAAATCGCTCTATTTTTTGCTCAAGGAGAAGAAACGAGCCACGCTGGTCGTATTTGGCACAAAAGACGTAGAACGAATCGTTAATATTCCGTTCTTAAAAATATATTGCTTGACTTCCTCGTACGAAGCGCGAAACGAAGAGCTTTATCGATTGTTCACATACCGGATCTTGTCCTCGTTTTATGATATCGATCACGCTCGCGCCTTCATGCAAACCTATAAGATCTCTAGAAAGGAGTTTCCAATGATGAATCTAGCGTATAAACAGACGATCTGCAGCGGGATCTGGAGCCAAGCTGAAAACCAAAACAGCCTTGCCGCGCCGTATCCTCAAATCGATCAAATGTTTACGCTTTCCCAGGCGAAGAACTATTTCTCCAGCTACGTGCTGGGCTATGGAAGCGATTGTCTTCCTCTCGTATGGCAGCGTAAGCGACCGCTCTTGATCGCCTATGCTCAAGCAAAAAAAGAAGAGGATCTGTTCTATTTGATGCAGATCTGGCGCGCTCAAGATCCGGTCCTGGACATTTGTGTTGGCAGAATCGATGAAAGGGCGGACGTTTCGATCATCCAGATCCAAGAGGGAACGCTTTTGGATACGAAATTGGTCGAAAACATGGATCTAGCTTGGTTTGGAGCTGGCTTCAATGACTATGCGTATACATTTCATAAGCGATCGATCTTAGAACCGTATGAAATGATCTTGTTTCAAGAGGAGTCGATCGATTGCGGAGCATGTCTTCATATTTATGAATGAGCTCTATGTGTGGATCAAGTGCGTCTATGAACAAGAATATCAGCTTGTTTTGATCGATCCAAAGCTAAAGATCCAGCACTTTCTTCTTGAATGGAATCGTCTCTATGAGACATCGGTTTTTAAAAATGTAGTCGTTTTAGAGACGACTCAAATCTTGTATTCTTCATTTCATGAAGAAGTCGTGCAGCATGGCGATCATTTGATCGTCTATTGAAAGGGTACTATGAATATCAAAGTCAACTATCAAGAACTTCATCAAGCGGGCCAAAGCTTAGCGAGCCAAGCTTTGGAGTACGAATCTATGATCCAAAGGATCAATCAGCACATGCTTTCAACCTCTTCTATATGGTCGGGAAGCGACAACGATGCTTTTATTGAACACGTTCAAGCGCTTCAGCCAGAGCTAAAAAAGTTAGTCTACGTTATACAGTCTTATAGCGATGTGTTGAAGACATGCGCTTCGAGTTATGAACAGCTCCAACAAAATCGTCTTGCTCAAGCAAGGAATCTGTAGAAAGGAAAGAAAACGATGTCACAATTAAAAATCAGCGCGGCCGATCTACAACAATACGCAGCCCAGCTCAAAAATATGGAACAAGAGATGAACGCGATCTTTCTCTCAATCGAAGCTAAAATGCACGACGTTCAATCGTTTTGGACTTCGCCGGCTTCCTCAAGATTGATGGAAGAGTTTTCTAGACTGCATCCAGTGTTTGACACCTATGTGCAGACAATCGAAAATCACGCGAATTATTTAAGCCAGACAGCCCTTGCTTACGAGGAAAATGAAACGATCATGGAGAATGCTTTCCATGCATAGGGGATATTTTGTCTATGATCAAATGGCCAATCAGCTGGATCGGCTCGCTCAATCGATTCCTAGTTTTTTAAGCGATAATGAGCGATGGTATGTATCGAAATCGTTCGCTAAGATCCAAGGCTTGATCGTGTTACAAAGACAGGAGATGGATGCTCTTGGATATCGAGACAAACTCTTCTAGACAATTCGCAAGCCAAATCCATCAAGTGCGGACCTATCTTTATTTTCTGCATCCTTCTCTAGCTCAAAGGCATCAAGAAATCTTGGCGGCAATCGAGCGCTTAAGACAATATTTTTTAACGATTGCAAATGAAGCGGAAGCGCTTGAAGGAAGATCGCTTCCTAAAGTGAGCGTGAGCTCGAACGTGTTCAAGACGGGCACGAGCGCCTCGTTTGATCCGCATATGTCTTCTTTGCTTCGCAAAGGGGGCCGACCGATCGAAGGTGAAGCGAGCGCCTCCATCCACTATATGCAAGTTGAAAATAAATACTCGAATGAATTTCTATCGCATAGCTTAGAAGCGAATGTAGGGAATGCGAAAGTGGAAGGTGAATTTGAGTTAGGGATCTGGAACGATAAGAAATTCGATCCGTCCTTAGATCTGCGTGGACAGATTTCGCTTTCGCTCCTTTCTTTAACAAGCCATGCGAAGCTAGGGAAAGGAAAAGTGTATGCAACAAGCAAAGCGAGCGTCAATGTAGGAAGCGCGAAAGCAGTCGGCCAAGTGTGTCTGAGCGCAAAAGAGCAAACCTTAAAGCTTTCAGGTCATGTTGCGGCTTTGGAAGGAGAAGCGGAGTTAGGCTTTCATTTGTTTGGAGCGACGATCACGTTATCTGGCAGCGCTTCTTTAATGAGCGCAGGAGCGGATGTGAGCTATTCGCATAAAAACCGGGAATGGGAATTTGGGAGTAAGCTTGGCTTTATCGCAGGTCTAGGCTGGAAGATCAACATCAAATATTAATGAAAGGAGGAAGACGATGAAGATGCCAGAATTATTACCTTTAGGGAGTGTCGTCACATTAAAGAATGGGGATAAGAAGATCATGATCATCGGTCGTTTTCAAAGAAGCAAGGAAAGTGGCAAGATCTATGATTATGCTGCCGTATTGTGGCCGGAAGGGATGATCGATTCGACAAAAATGTATTTGTTCGATCATAAAGATATCCGTGTTCTTTATTATATTGGCCTTCAAAACGAAGAAGAATTCAATTTCCGCTTTGTTTTGGAAGAAGAATATGAAAAAGTTGGCCGGAACCGTTAAAAACTATGCTATACTGAGCTCGAAAAGAGGTACAGTATGGGAAAGAGATTGTTATCGTGTTTATTGTTTTTTGCTATGATCATTACTTTGAGCGCATGCTCCAATCAAGAAGAGGAACAAAAAGCGGTTCAAGAAGTCGTGCAGTCTTATTTGACCGATTGTAAAAATGGAGACTATAAAGAGGCGGACGCCCTCCTTTCTGAGGATGCGGATGTGAGCATGAATCTCACCGCGTTTTATGAACAGCTCGATGATCAGCTCGTCAACATGGATCTAGGAGAGGATTTTGACAAAGAGGCTCGAAAATTCGTGAGCGCTTTTATGAATAAGACCTTTGATCAATATAAGATCGACTCCACTCAGATCGATAATAAGGAAGCTACGGCTCTGATCACGTTAAAAGGAAAGGACAGCGAAGCCTTCGATGTGAATTCCTTGCAGACGGAATTGATGAACAGCGTCCAAACGTATATGGAAGAAAATGCTGAAAGCTTAGAAGCGTATGCGACCGAACATACCCAAGAGGAATTGGAGGCGAAGCTCTATAAAGATCTTTCTGCGCTCGTTTTCGGGAATATGACAAAGTCGTTAGAGGATCTTCCAGACACTGAAACAAATCTAAAGTTCACTCTAAAACAAGAAGATGGACAATGGAAAATCAATAATATTGAAAATACGAATGAAAAGCACTGAAAAAAAAGTGCTTTTTTTGTTCATGGGATTTGATTTTGTTTCCACAATTTTTCATAATCAAGTATAATACGATAGATGCGATAAAAATTGAAGAAAGGATGATATTGTGAATAAGAACACCCTTTTTGCGCATACGACAACGGGATATAAACATATCCAAATGGATCTCGCGAACGAAGATTCCGTCGATCTTTGGCAGAATGATCCATATCAAATCATCGCGATCGCCGATGGACATGGAGCGCGAGAATGCTTTAGAAGCGAAGTAGGATCGAGCTTGGCAGTCGATGTCGCGATCCAAAATCTAAAGCTCTTTGCACAAACTGTGGACAAATACGATCTTGATCATGTGCTTCAGAACGAGGAAGACCGTGAAGCGCTGATTCGTTCTTTGATTCAAGATATCGTCGACAATTGGAATCAATATGTCTATGCGGATATTCAAGCGTTCCCGATCCGGGAAGAAGAGTATCAAAGAGCCCAGACGCTCTCTTCCATTTATCAAAAGGGAATGTATTTGACCAATATTTATGGAACAACTCTTCTAAGCGCTTTGATCACCGAAAACTATATTTTGATCCTCCAACAAGGGGATGGGGTCTGTATTTGCGTGGATCAAAACGGCTTTTTATACCAACCAATGCCTGACGATGCTTTATGTATTCGTAATATCACTACTTCTTTATGCGACAAGGATGCGAGCAGACGAATGCGCTATGTATGGATCGATCGAAGACAAGCCGATCCGGTCGCGATCATGATCGCGAGCGACGGGATCGATAAATCGTTCCAAGATCTTATTCATCTGCAAGCCTTTTTTGGCGAGCTTTGTTTAGAGATCAAAGATCTCGATCAAGAAAAGATCCAAAGCTATTTCGCTCATCTTCTTCCTGAGATCTCGAAGCGGGGAAGCAAAGACGATACGAGTTTAGCGGGCTGGATCGATCCAAGCAAGATCGAAGCGGTCAAAAAAGAACTCGAACATTATGTACAGGTCGCACATAATATGGATCGGTTAAAATCCGCTGAAAACAGGCTCCATCACGAAAAGAACGCAAAAAAACATTTTGACATGGAAAAAGGCAAGCTCGAATCGCGTGTTCAAAAGATCGAAAAAGAAATCGAGGCTCTCCAAGAAGAAAAAATCGAGCTCCGTAAAAACTTGGATGCGCTGGAAATGCTGCATTCCAAACAAGTCAACGCATGCAAAGACGCGCAACATAGCTTAGACGAAGCGAATGGGCGCTTCGTACGCTCTCTCATGTCGCTCGAAGAACAAAAGAAAGAGGAACAATAATGTATACGATCAATGATTTATTCGATTTAAACCACACTCTCGCAAAAGAGTATCTTCAACAATTCACCTACCCATGGCAAGCGCTTGCAGGAATCAAGCAGCTCATTTTGGATCTAGGAAAAACGCTCGAAGACTATGAAGAAGTTCAGGAGCATGTTTGGGTCCATCCTAGCGCTAAGATCGCGCCAACCGCTTTTCTAGGAGCGCCTTGTATTATCGGTCCGAACACGGAGGTTCGCCATTGCGCTTTTATTCGAGGGAGTGCCTTAGTGGGGGCTGACTGCGTGGTCGGCAATTCGGTAGAATTGAAAAACGTGATCTTATTCGATCATGTACAGACACCGCATTATAATTATGTAGGCGACAGCATTCTTGGGTATTATTCTCATATGGGGGCTGGTTCTATTACATCCAATGTAAAATCGGATAAAACTCTTGTAGTGATGAAAAATGGGAAAGAGGAAATCAAAACGGGATTGAAAAAAATGGGAGCCATGTTGGGCGATCATGTCGAAGTGGGCTGCAATAGTGTTTTGAATCCAGGAACGATCATCGGAAGAAATACGAATGTGTATCCACTTTCTCGAGTACGCGGTCAAGTTCCAGAACACACGATCTTCAAAAGCCAAGAAGAAATCGTGATCAAAGAAAAGTAAAGGATGTTCACAAGCATCCTTTTTTTATGGGGATGCTATAATGGAGATAGAACGGAGGTCTACTTATGTATAGAAAAATGATAGCATCTATGGTCGCTTTATCTATGCTTTTACCGAATACAGCGTATTTATACGCCAAAGAGAATGGCGAAGATCCAAAACAAGAGGAAACAAAGGAGTCGGTATCGATCGAGCAGATCGCGCAAGATATGCAAGATAAGACATTCAAGCTCGACGAGAAATCGCTTCTCAAGATCGGAAGCGAGAAAGACCCGATCACGATAAAGAACTGCACATTTGAATTGTCCGGAAAGACCAATACGGAGGCCGATCCCAATTCAAGAGAAATGAAGACCTATTCAAAAGTGCTTGTTAACGGAAACGTCACGTTTGAAAATTGCACGTTCAAGATTCAAGGCGAACAAAGAGAAAACTCCCCGATGGATTGCGAGCTTTATTTAGAGGATGGAATGATTGAATTTGATGGCTGCGATTTTGAAATCGATGGGTATCAAGGAAGAGCGATCGGCGCTTATCAAGGCGATGTGACGTTCTTAAAATCCACTATACAAGCAGTCAAAACAAAAAAAGCGCCTGTTTTGAGTGTCTATGAAGCAAAAGTTGTCATGGACGAAACGAAAATCGATATCCAAGAAGGACAAAGCGAAGAAGGGATGCTCTTCGCGAACGGACAAAGCACGGGATCGATCTATTTTGAAAACTCGAGTGATATTGTCATCGAAAACAATGCGGGCACAGCGATGGTTCTCAACGCGACACCGATCGCTTTGAAGGATTCGAAACTGGAAGTGAAAGGCAATCAAGCAGGGATCGAGGGCGGAAACTGGCAGATCACAAACGAAGGCAGCGCGACATTGAACGACAACCAAGGACTTGGTCTTTCATTGAAAAACAATACGATGAAGATCGATAGCTCCACTCTTGAAGTCAATGGAAATCAAGGCGCCTATCAAAACCTTACAGATGTCAATACGGTTTTAGATACCTCTAATATCACGGTCCGCAACACGGAAAATGTCGTATTGGGCAGCTATGTCGATCTGGATTCCAAGATCGATCTAGAAAAAAATGGATTTGAGATCGGAACCAAACTCGATGTAGCCCAAAAAGAAGAGACGTCAGAAAATTCCAATGAAGGAGAATCCAGCCAAGAAGAGGCCAAGACGAAACAGTATACGATCTCGATTCGGATGATCGATGCTGAAAATAATGAGGATCTCGTTCAAAAAAGTGTGGGACCGCTCGATGAAAAGGCTGAATACGACATTGAACCGGAGATCGAAGCGATGCTTCCAAAAGGCTATGAGATCCAGGAAATCACGGAAACGAACAAACAAGGAACGAGTGGAACGATCCAGCAGGATCTTGAATTTGTCATTCAAGTGATGAAACAGCAGGAACAAAAGAAAGAGCCAGAAGTCAATCTATATACGTTGTCGCTTCGATATATCAACGCGGTGAATGAAGAAGATATCGCGACGGTTCCTTTAAAAGATCAAAAGGAAAATGAAGAAGTCGATTTGAAAACGATCGCTTTAGCACATCTTCCTGAAGGATATAAAATCGTAGAGCTTCCAAAAGAGGAGAGTCTTGTGATGAAGCAGGATGAAAGTGTTGATATCTATATTCAGCCAATCAATGAATATTATGTACGTGTCAATTATCTTGATGAGGAAACGAATAAGTCGATCCATTATGCCAATAAGATCGCTGGTCTTGTCCAAGGCAGCGATTGGGATGCTTCTCGATTTGATCAAATCAAGATCAACGGCTATACGCACGTGAAGACGGAAGGACAAGTCAAAGGCGATGCAATCGCTCAAGATGTCACGATCAATGTCTATTATAAAAAAGATTCTAAAGGATCTGCCGATACGAATAAGGACGATTCGAAAAAGGATCCTACAAAAGTCGATGCGGCCAACACGGCTACAAAAACGAACGAAGGTCTGTACATCACGATCGGGTTTGTAGCGCTTGCTGCGATCCTCTTGTTCGCTTTCAAACTTAAACGTTCCCACAAAAAAGATTAATTTCTTCTATATTTGTAAGAAATTGTATTTGTGTGTATAATATTTTTATGACGAAAAGGGGGATTCATTGTGATTTGTAACAATTGTAATCATGAAAATGAAGAAGGAGCTAAATTCTGCACCAATTGCGGGGCGAATCTTCAAGATACAGAGGAAAAAGAAGTGATCGTAGCCGAAGAGCCAAGCGTCGATGTGATCGAGGAAGATAGCGTTCAAGAAGAAGCGGATTGGTATTATGTATCCAATAACGCTTCGACAGGACCATTCCCAAAGTCGCAGATGATCGAATTTGTTCAAAATGGAACATTAAAAGCGACAACGTATGTTTGGAAAACAGGAATGGAAGATTGGATCTTGTTGAAGAACAGCGAATTGTCTTCTTATTTGCCGCAAACGACAAGTCAAGAATCGTATTCGTATAGTGCTAATACGAATTATGGAACAAATGGTGGAATCGCGCCGATTAGAGAAAGAAGCATTGTCTTGAATATCTTGTTGACGATCGTTACATGCGGGATCTACGAATTTGTATGGCTTTACTTGATGGCAAAAGACATCAACGAACTCGAGGTTTCTCAAAACGAGCCGATGAGCATGGATCCAATGATGGCTGTCTTGCTGACGATCGTGACCTGCGGGTTATATCAAATCTACTTTTTCTATAAAGCGGGAAAAAGTGTTTCTCGCCTTCATTCCAAGTATCCAGTTGGAGACAATTCCGCTTTGCTTGCGATTTTAGGCTGCTTGGCCCCGATCATTTCGATGGCGATCCTTCAAGATTCGATCAATTCGATCGTACGTTATGGAGAATAAAGAGAGTATCCAAAGATATTCTCTTTTCATTATGCAAAAAAAAATAAAAATGATCGTGGTCGCTTATGGCGCCTTAGGACTGATGATCTTGTTTTTCCATTATTCGTGTCCATTTCAGTCGTTGACAGGTTTACCATGTCCTGGATGCAATATGACCACGGCGCTCTATTATTTCATGAATGGAAATCTGGAAAGCTCATTGACCTATCATGCGATGTTGATCCCTACGATTTTTTGTTTCTTGCTGTTGACTTGCTTTTATTGCATGGATCTAAAAAAAGCGTTCAACTTCTTGCTATGGGTTTGGGTCATTGGAATGTTGGTCTACTATATTTGGCGAATGATCACGATCTTTCCATCGATCCCTATGGTGTACGATCTTGATTCGTTGCTTGGAAAAGCGTGGAAAGTGTTGACTTCAAAAATATAGACTCTTATAATTGTTTGTATATTATGAACAGATAAAGATAGAGGTAGCGATGCAGATGAGTACGTTTTCGAGCAGGCATGCGAAGAAAAAACGGAAAGGCAACCATCGCCGAAAGAATCAAAGTGGCGGTTTTGTTTCTTGGGGCATCAGGAAAGACCTGATGCACTCCTTCAATCATGAAGAGGCGTTATCAACATGAATTGCAGTAGCTGGGTGTTGGATAACACGCAGCTTTTTCTTTATCGTTTTAGGAGGAGAAAATATGAAAAAAGCTTTACTCAGCGCAGGAGCGCTCGCGCTTCTTTTGACGGGATGCTCTTCATCTTCTGATGCATCCTCAAATTCGAATGATCAATTCAAAGTTGGAATGGAATGTGGCTACGCGCCATTCAACTGGCAGACATCGAGCGAGACCGAAACAAGTGTGGATCTAGGCAGCGGTATGGGCTATTGCGATGGATACGATATCATGATGGCCAAAGACATTGCCGACAACATGGGAAAAGAGCTCGTTGTCAAGAAGATCGCTTGGGATGGCTTGCAGCCAGCGCTCGAATCTGGAGAGATCGACGCGATCATCGCGGGAATGACAGCCAACGAAGAGCGTGAAGAAGGAATCGACTTTACGACACCATACTATGAATCCGATGGAATGGTCATGATCGTCAAAAAAGGAAGCGAAGAAGAAAAAGCGACCTCGATCCAAGACTTTGCCGGCAAGAAAGTGATCGGACAAAAGAATACGAACTATGACGATGTGATCGACCAAATTGAAAACGTTGATCATGTTACACCGAAGGCTACGTACCCTGAACTTGTCGTTGCTTTACAAAATGGGGATGCTGTCGGGATCACAGCTGAAATGCCTGTGGCTGAAGGCGTGGTAGCGAGCAACCCTGATCTTACGATCGTCAAATTCGAAGATGGAAAAGGCTTCGATGTCGATACAACCGTTTCGATCGGTCTTAAAAACAACACGAAAGGAACTGAGTCGTTCGATAGCGTGCAGGATGCTCTTGATAAGATCTCGAAAGATACACGCAACGACTATATGAAAAAAGCGGTTGAAACTGCGCCAGCAGGAGAATAAGCTCGATGCGTCTCGATTTTGCCTATTGCTGGAAGATGTTCCTCGAAAACTGGCCAATGTTTTGGTATGGGATCAAGATCACAGTATCGTTTGCGATCGTTGGTACGATCGGGGGCTTGATCATTGGTTTGATCGTAGGAGCGATCCGCGGCCTTCCTGAAGATCCGCTAGATAAGCCATGGAAAAAAGCAATAATCAAATTTTTTCAAGCGATCGCTGGCTTTTATATTTGGGTGTTCCGTGGGACGCCAATGATGGTCCAAGCGCTCTTTATCTACTATCTGCTGCGTCCTGTCTTTAATTGGACGCCAATTAGCGCGGGCATGATCATCATCTCGATCAATACAGGAGCCTATATGGCGGAGATCATTCGTTCAGGGATCCAGTCGATCGATCGTGGACAGATCGAAGCGGCGAAATCGCTTGGCTTATCCAATTATCAAGCGATGATGCATATCATTTTGCCGCAGGCGATCAAAAATACGTTCCCATCGATTGGAAACCAGCTGATCGTCAATATCAAGGATTCTTGTATGCTCAACGCCATCGCGGTAACGGAATTATATTTCCAGGCCGTTTCAGTAGCGGGTTCTCAATTCCGTTATATTGAAGTATACTTTGTGACCGCGATCTTGTATTTGATCTTGACGACTGGCGCGACCGCGCTCTTGAATTTCGCTGAACGTAAGATCAATAAGACAAGTACAGTCTCTCATAAGGATATGAGTGCTTGACAAGGAGGAAATATGGAACAACCAATCATTGAGATCCGCCATCTTCAAAAGCACTTTGGAGATCTGCACGTGTTACACGATATCGATTTTAATGTCAATAAAGGAGAAGTCGTTACGATCATTGGTTCTTCGGGTTCAGGAAAAAGTACACTTCTGCGCTGCATCAACTTGCTTGAGATCCCGGATGGTGGCGAAATCAAATTTGACAAACAAAATATTCTTGATACCAAGATGGATCTTGGGAAGTATCGTTCCAAGATGCTCATGGTCTTCCAATCGTTTAACTTATTCAATAATTTGAGCGTGCTCCAAAACTGTATGATCGGGCAGACGAAAGTTTTGAAACGATCGAAGGAAGAAGCGAAACAAAGAGCGATGGCTGCCTTGAAGCAAGTCGGAATGGAAGCGTTCGCCAATGCGGACAGCACGCGTCTTTCGGGTGGACAAAAACAACGGGTGGCGATCGCTAGAGCACTTTGCATGGATCCGGAAGTCCTTCTATTCGATGAACCGACAAGCGCCCTTGACCCAGAAATGGTCGGGGACGTGCTGGATGTCATGAAATCTTTAGCGAAGCAAGGGTTGACGATGGTGATCGTCACTCACGAGATGCAGTTTGCCAAAGATGTCAGCGACCGTGTGATCTTTATGGATAAGGGTGTGATCGCCGAACAAGGGAATCCGAATGAATTGTTCGAGCACCCTAAACAAGAAAGAACACGTCAGTTTTTATCAAGATTTGCTTCTTCAAGACAAACGGAAGCGTAAAAAGGAACGCGAAATTTCGCGTTTCTTTTTTTTGGGAGCGCTTCGATTTCAGATATCATTTACATTTTGGATTGGCTATTTTATAATTTAGACGAAAAAAAGAGGAGATATTACTATGAAAATTTCACCTTTGCAAAAGGCACGGTACGAGTATGAACCAAAGCTGCCTGGGATGCTGAGAAACGGTATTTCAGAAATCAGTGTGAAAGAAGGGGAACCTACACAAAGTGTAGCGGATCAAGAAAAGATCCAAGCTCTCTTCCCGAACACATATGGAAAGAACGAGATCACTTTTGAAAAAGGAGAGAACACGGCTGAAACGAAGAAACGCAAAGTCGGAGTTATTCTTTCTGGTGGCCAAGCCCCAGGCGGACACAATGTCATCAGCGGTCTTTATGACGCTTTGAAAGCTTCTAATCCTGAAAATGAGTTGATCGGATTCAAGAATGGTCCAAGCGGTCTGATCGAAGATGACTTTATCGTCTTTACTGATGATTATATCGATGAATACCGCAATACAGGCGGATTTGATATCATCGGATCTGGACGTACAAAACTTGAAACGCCAGAACAATTCGCGATTGCCGCTGAAGTGTGCAAAAAACATGGTATTGACGCGATCGTGATCATCGGTGGGGATGACTCCAATACGAACGCTGCCGTATTGGCGGAATATTTCGCGGCCAACAACAGTGGTGTGCAAGTAATCGGTTGTCCAAAAACGATCGATGGCGATTTGAAAAACGAAGATATCGAATGTTCGTTCGGTTTTGACACTGCGACAAAAACATATAGCGAATTGATTGGGAACATCGAACGGGATGCCAATTCGGCGAAAAAGTATTGGCACTTTATCAAAGTGATGGGTCGTTCGGCTTCTCACGTAGCTTTAGAGTGCGCGCTTGAAACGCAACCAAATATTTGCTTGATTTCCGAAGAGGTCGCTGCCAAGAAGATGTCGCTTTCGCAGATCGCTGATTATATCGCGGATTCAGTAGAAAAACGCGCTGCCAATGGCGAAAACTTTGGTGTTGCGATCATTCCAGAAGGTGTTGTTGAATTCGTTCCGGAATTCTCCGCTTTGATCGCCGAGATCAACGAGCTCTTGGCTGGAGAAAAAGCGGAAGCGTTCAACGCGCTACCGACTTGGAAAGAGAAATATGAATTTATCGAAAACGGCTTGAGCAAAGAAGCGATGGATGTGTTCAAGATCTTACCTGAAACGATCCAGCAACAGCTCTTCTTGGAACGCGATCCACATGGAAACGTTCAAGTTTCTTTGATCGAATCCGAAAAGCTTTTCTCGGCTCTTGTTGCGGATAAATTGAAAGAACGCAAAGAAAAAGGAACATACACGGGTAAATTCAATCCGCTGCATCACTTCTTCGGATACGAAGGACGCTGCGCGTTCCCATCGAACTTTGACGCCGACTATTGCTATTCGTTAGGCTATAACGCAGCGATGCTTATTCAATATGGTTTCAATGGATATCTTTCAAAGATCTCCAACTTGTCTAAGCCTGCAGAAGAATGGGTAGCTGGCGGAATGCCGATCACGAAAATGATGAACATCGAACGCCGTCATGGAGAGGATAAGCCAGTTATTCGCAAGGCGCTTGTTGAACTCGATGGAAAACCATTCAAGTTCTTCGAAGATAACCGCGACAAATGGGCAGTGGAAACAGCATTCGTATTCCCAGGAGCGATCCAATATTATGGACCAAGCGAAGTTTGCGATCTAACGACACGCACGCTTGCTTTAGAAAAAGAATAATTCAATAAAGGGCAGAGTAATTCTGTCCTTTTTTCATCGGCTAATTGAATCAAATCTATGAAAGTGATACACTTTTATAGGAAAATAGGAGGAAAAATCATGGAAAAAAGACCTGTTGTCCTAGTTGTCATGGATGGCGTTGGATTAAGTGATAATACTTTAGGGAATGCCGTAAAAATGGCCTATACACCTCATCTAGACAAACTATGGAAAGAATGCCCTCATACAGAATTAAGAGCGCACGGCCTCGCTGTTGGACTTCCAACAAATGGAGATATGGGAAATTCAGAAGTTGGACATAATGCGATCGGATGCGGACAAATCTATTCGCAAGGCGCTAAGCTTGTCAATGAAAATATCGATTCGAAAGAATTATTCAATTCTGCCACTTGGAAGGAACTCGTTGAAGGAGCAAAAGATCATACAATGCACTTTATCGGCCTTCTCTCGGATGGAAACGTGCATTCGCACATCAAACACTTGGAAGCTTTGATCAAGCAAGCCAAAGAAGAAGGTGTCCATAAAGTTCGCGTACACGCCTTATTAGATGGACGCGACGTACCAGAAACATCCGCACTTCAATATGTCGATGAAATCGAAAACTTCATGAATGATCTCAACGACGACACGTTCGATGCTCGTATCGCATCGGGCGGAGGAAGAATGCAAATCACGATGGACCGTTACGAAGCCAATTGGCCTATGGTCGAAGAAGGCTGGAAGATCCACGTATTAGGGGAAGGAAGAAAATTTAAATCCGCCACAGAAGCGATCGAAACGTACCGTAAAGAAACTAGCGTAGTCGACCAAGACCTACCTGGCTTTGTGATCGTAGATGGAGAAGAGCCTGTTGGAACGATCGAAGATGGCGATAGTGTGATCTTGTTCAACTTCAGAGGTGATCGCGCGCAAGAAATCTGCAAAGCGTTCGATGAAGAAGAATTCGATAAGTTCGATCGGGTTCGTAAACCCGATGTTAAATTCGCTGGAATGCTTCAATACGATGCGGATTTGAATATCCCTAAAAAGTATTTGACGGAACCTCCAAAAATCAAATACACATTGACAGAACAACTCGTTAAAGAAGGTATCAACGAATACGCCATCTCCGAAACGCAGAAATACGGACACGTCACTTATTTCTGGAATGGAAATCGTTCGGAAAAATTCGATGACACGCTTGAAACATATGTGGAGATCCCTAGCGATGTGATTCCATTTGAACAACGTCCATGGATGAAATCCGCAGAGATCACGGATCAGCTTTGCGAAGCGATCACATCTGGCGAATACCAATTCTTACGTACAAACTATCCAAATGGGGACATGGTCGGACATACAGGTAATCTTGAAGCGACGATCATTGGTGTAGAAGCGGTCGATCTCGCGTTGGGCCGTGTGCTCAAAGCGGTCGATCAAGCCAACGCGATCCTTTTGATCACGGCTGACCACGGAAACGCGGATGAAATGTACGATAAACCAAAACCAGACGAGGCTGTCCATAAAGCGAAAACATCGCACACTTTGAATAAAGTGCCTTTCATCGTCTACAACGCCGATGTTGAATTGAAACAAGGAGACGATCTTGGACTTTCCAATATCGCGGCAACAGTTTGCCAGCTTCTTGATGTAAAACCAAACGAACATTGGAATCCTTCGTTGATCGAAAAAGCGAAGTAAATCGAAAAACACGCATAAGCCGTCCTTGGACGGCTTTTTTATGCTATAATCTTTCGATGGAGGTTTCATATGGAATTTTTAGAAATCAGTGAAGAGGAATATACAAAATTCCGAGATCAATATAAAGAAAAAAACTTTTGGCAATCTCTCGAAATGGCGAAGATGCGAAAAAATTCCAATCCGAGCTGGGATTATCAATGCGTCGCGCTCAAAGATGGCGATACGATCAAAGCAAGCGCTGTACTCGTTTCGCTGCCTGTTTTTATGGGAAAAAAATTATATATGTCTTTACGTGGTTTTTTGATCGACTACGATGCTTTGGATCTAGTCGAAGCGTTTTTGACAGAGCTGAAGATTTATTTAAATGAACATGATTGTTTATATTTCAGAACGGATCCCTATATCGACTATCAAGATCACGATTTGAACGGTTATGTCGTGGAAGGAAAGAAAAGAGACGAACTCATCCAGCTCTTTGAACGAGAAGGATTTATCCATTCAGGCTTTCGTAATGGACACGATCCGAACTTTGAACCTCGTTGGATGTCCATTCTCGACCTAGAAGGAAAAACAAATCAAGACATCTTTAAAGCGATGCATACCAATACGCGCCAAAGTATTAGAAATGCTGAAAAAATGGGCGTCAAAGTCAAAGAACTCAAACGCGAAGAACTTTATATATTAAAAGAGCTCGTCGATATCGCTGGTGAGATCCGCGACTTTGAGTCGCCAAACATTTCCAAGTACGAAGCCTATTACGACAACTTCCAAGATCATTTTAAAGCGTGCTTGGCGTATATCGATCTAGACGAATACGAACGAAACGTCTTGAACGATCAAGCGCGTCAAGAAAAAATCTTAGCTAAAGCACTTGAAGACCTTAAAAAAACGCCCGATTCCCAAAAGAAGATCAACCGCAAGAAAGAAGCCGAATACGCGATCGAAGGGTGCCATCGCAAATTAAAGGAAATCAAGGAATATAAAGAAAAATATGGAACCGTTCTTAATCTTGCAGCCGCTTGCTTTATGTTGACGGATTATGAAACTCTGTACTTATTTTCTGGTTCCAATAAAGACCTCAACCGCTTTGCGGGTTCATTCATGATCCAATGGCATATGATCCAGATGGCGATCGATCATCATTGCTCTCGCTATAACTTTTATGGAATCAGCGGAAACTTCCATGAAAGCGCGGAAGATTATGGCGTCTTTACATTCAAACGCAGCTTTAATGCGTGTGTGGCGGAATTGGTTGGCGATTTCACCTATACGGCGAAGCCTTCGGAGTTCAGAATGTATACGATGCTTCGAAATGTAAAACATAAATTGTTCCGATAAACAAAACAATCCTTTCTATGTTAATTCTATGTAAATTATTTCTCAACTCCTTAACAAACGTTTTACATCCCAGAGTTAAGGGTTTGATATGATACAAAGGAAATAACTAGAAAGGATTTTTATGAATTTGGATATAGTAAAAAGCGTCCTGGCCTTTGGCGGAGGACTCGGTATGTTTATTTATGGCATGCAGCTCATGGCCGATGGTCTACAAAAAGCCGCTGGCGCCAAAACCCGGAATTTACTAGGAATCTTAACGAACAATCGATTGATCGGAGTCTTAGTAGGCGCCCTGATCACAGCCATCATTCAATCTTCGTCTGCGACAACGGTCATGGTCGTAGGATTTGTGAACGCCGGCTTGATGAATCTTTCCCAAGCGATCGGTGTCATCATGGGAGCTAATATCGGAACGACGATGACAGGCTGGCTCGTATCTATGTCAGAGTGGGGAAGCATCTTCAAACCGGATTTCTTCGCGCCGATCTTATTGATCATCGGAACGATCTTATTTCTGTTTTCTAAAAAAGATAGAGTGAAGGAAGTCGCCGGGATCTTAGTTGGCTTTGGGATCTTGTTTATTGGCTTAGGGACAATGTCGGGAGCGATCAAGCCGTATTCGGAAGAGCCGATCTTTTACCAAGCGTTTACGATCATTGGTTCGAATCCGATTTTCGGGCTTTTGGTCGGAGCGATCGTCACGGCTGTGATCCAATCCTCATCCGCATCCATGGGAATCTTACAAACATTGGCCTTCAATGGAGTTGTGAATTGGGGAGCGGCTGCTTTTATCGCTTTAGGTCAAAATATCGGAACGTGCGTCACAGCGCTTTTATCATGTATTGGAGCCAATCAGAATGCGAAACGGGCGGCTACTCTTCATCTATTGTTCAATATCATAGGATCTTTGATCGTAGGAACTGTAATTTGGATTTATTTTGCGCTAAATCCTGCTGTGGCCGCTAGCAATGTGAGCGGAACCTCATTAGCTCTTTTCCATACAGGCTTTAATATTGTGACTACAGTGTTATTGTTCCCATTCGCGAATCTTTTAGTAAAGATCGCAAAACGGATCATACCTGCCCACGAAGAAGAGAGCGCAAGACGTCCAATTCTAGACGACCGCCTTTTAGAAACGCCTCTGATCGCGCTGCAGACTGTCTTTCAAGAAATCTTGAATCTAGGATCGATGGCGCTCGAATCCATTACCTATTCACGGGATCTGTTCTTTGACGAGAGCGCTTTTGAGAAGCTGAGTAAAAACAAGGCTAAAATCAAAGAATACAAAAATGAAATCACGACCTATCTTGAAAAATTTGACGCATCGTATTTAACCCCAGAACAGCAGCTGCAAATGCAGCACTCGATCTTGGCCTTGAATAATATCGAACGAATCTCTGTGTATTGTTCGCATATCATGGATCGAGCGAAGGATATGTTAGACATCAAGATCAGCGAAAACGAACGCGAAGACATCAATACGATCTCCCATCACGCGTATAAGACATTAAAATATGCCTTGAGATTGCGTGAAGAAGGGGATGTTGAAGTGTTTGAAAAAGTCGAAAAACATGAAGACAGCGTCGACGCGATCGAAACCGACCTTCGTAGCCGATATATGAAGCGGATGCTCGATAATCGACAAGGCATTGAAAATGGGATCTTGTTTTTAGATGTGATCGATTATTATGAAAGTATTTCAGATCATGCGGAGCGATTAGCTCGCTACACCCTTCAGGAAGCTTAAGTGCTTCCTTTTTTTTTGGGTGGATGAAAAGGCTTTTCAACAAAGAATTTGACATTGTTAATATTGTTTTATGATAACTTAATAAAAAGGACAAATTCCTATAAATAAAGAACTTTATTATATATATGAGAGGAATACAATAACAATTTATGCAATGTACATAACAAGAAATGGTGTATTATTTTCTTGGATTATCGAGTATTCTATTCATGTGCTCACGTGATAGCGCTTTCAAAGGAAAGCCAGCTTCTTTTGAAAACGCTTATCAAGGTGAGTGAGAGAAACAAAGAAAAGGAGACAATACTATGATCAATGTTTCAGATGTAAAAGCCAAAGCGGCTCTTCAACAAGAAGAAGAACGCGCGGCTCATAGACCTTTTGGATGGAAAGACAAAATCGCCTATATGTGCGGAGATTTCGGAAACGACTTCTTCTTCATTCTTGCCTCTAGCTTTTTGATGGTATTCTACACGAACGTTCTTGGGATCCCAGGGGCTCTAGTCGGAACGCTCTTCTTGGTAAGCCGCTGCGTTGATGCGTTCACGGATATTGGAATGGGACGGATCGTCGATAAATCTAAACCGAATGCTGCAGGACGCTATCGTCCATGGATCAAAAGAATGATGCTTCCAGTAGTTGCTGCAGGTGTTATGATGTTCGTGCCTTGGGTCGCTCATCTACCATACACGTTTAGAATCGTATATATCTTCGTGACTTATATTTTATGGGGAAGCTTCTGCTACACTGGAATCAACATTCCTTACGGTTCGATGGCATCGGCGATCACGGATAAACCAGGAGAGCGCGCTATGCTTTCGACATTCCGCTCGATCGGCGCATCGCTAGCAGGATTGTTTGTTGGTTCTTTGACACCACTCTTCGTATATACGACAGATGCAGCCGGAAACCAAGTGCTTCAAGGAAACCGTGTATTCATGGTTGCCTGCATCTTCGCTGTTCTCGCACTGATCTGCTACACGATCTGCTACAAATGGTCGGTAGAAAGAATCATCGTCGACAACTCGAACCAAAAACAATTGTCTGCAAAAGACCTTGTTAAGGCGCTTGTAACGAACCGCGCGCTTGTTTCGATGATCGCAGCTGCTATCGTATCGCTTCTTGCAATGCTTTTGGCACAATCGATGAATATGTATCTCTACATGGACTACTTCAAAAACATCGGAGCGATGTCGGTAGCTGGAATGATGATGACTGCTTGTACGCTGCTTTTAGCTCCATTCGCTGGTAAGATCGCCGACAAGTTCGGTAAAAAAGAAGCGTCCGCGTTCGGTTTGTTATTCTCAGCCGCAATTTACGCATTCTTGTTCTTCGCTCGCATTCAAAATGCATGGCTCTACTGTGGAATCTTGTTCTTCGCCAATATTGGATCTGGAATCTTCAACTTGATGTTGTGGGCGTTCATCTCGGACGTGATCGACTATCAAACGGTTGAAACAGGTTCTTGCGACGGCGGAACGGTTTATGGAGTCTACTCTTTCTCTCGTAAGATCGGACAAGCCTTGGCTGGTGGTCTTGGTGGTTTCGTGATCAGTGCGATCGGGTACCAAGTGAGCACAGGCGGACAAGCAATCGTTCAAAGCGAAGCGGTAACGAGCGCGATCTACTCAGTAACAACTGGTGTTCCTGCTGTTGGTTATATCGTGATCGCCTTGATCTTGATCTTCTGGTATCCACTTTCGAAAAAGAAAATGACAGAAATCAAATCAAAATTGGACGCGATGAACGCAGAAGTTGAAGAAAGCCTATAATTTATATCAAAAAGATTATTGTCAAGAGGACAATAGTCTTTTTTTTATTGTGCATATAAGTAACGATCCGAAAATGTAAGCGCTATACTCAGTATGTATTAAAAGAACCAACACAAATAGAAAAATCAGGCCTGCTTTTCTTAAGGTTCTATAAGGAGAGAAAAGAAGTATATGTTACACAGATTCATGAGTGGCATTCTTGCTACAACTCTGGCTTTTGGAATGTATATTCCAACGATTATGTCTATTAGCGCTAAAGAGCAAACAGAAGAAATAAAGAAAGATCAAACCCCGTCTTTTGAAGAAAATGATTTTGAATATTGGACAAACGATTCAAAAGCGAAACAAAAGCTCGTTGATTTTGTGAAGAACGCGACCAATCCAAATTCAAAAGACTTTATTCCGATCGAAAACCGAATCGCGGTATTCGACATGGATGGGACCCTCCTTTCTGAAACCAATCCTTACTATTTTGAGTGGATGATGTTTTTTCATCGGGTGCTCGATGATCCAACGTATAAAGCGCCTGAAAATATTCGAAAATTTGTTGAAGATGTAGCAGAACCAGCCGTTTATGATGGTAAAGTGAGTGACGAGATCGATGCGCAGTTCTCCGAATATCAAGCGGAAGTCTACAAAAACATGAGTCTTGACGAATATGAAAAATATGTTCAAGATTTTATGGATCTACCTGTGAATGGACAAGATGGAATCACATATGGAGAATCATTCTATATGCCTATGCGCAATGTCGTCGACTTTTTGCAGGACAATGATTTTCAAGTCTATGTTGTATCAGGCGCTGATCGTTTGACCACAAGGGCAGCCGTAACGAAAGAGCTAGGTATTCCAGCAAATCATGTGATTGCTTCCGATTCAATGATCGAAGCTTCGAATGAAGGCGATGAAGATGGTGAATTCTATGGCTATACAAAAGATGACGAACTTATTCGTGGTGAAGAGCTCATCAAGAAAAACTTGAAAACCAATAAAGTGACAGCGATCGCTCGAGAAATCGGAATTCAGCCTGTCCTAGCTTTTGGAAACAGCTCAGGCGATGAAAGTATGGCCATTTATACGATCACCGATAACGAATATCCAGCTGAAGCGTTCTTACTTCTCTGTGATGATACCCAGCGAGATCATGGTAATACGGAAAAAGCAAAAAAAGTGGCGGATATGTGTAAAAAAGATGGATTCAATACCATCAGCATGAAAAACGATTTCAAAACAATTTATCCAGAAAAAGCCGAAAAAAGTGAAATCATTGATGAAACAGGTGAAGCGATCGAATAAAGAATATGAAAAAGATTACTGATAAATTTTGCAGTAATCTTTTTTTATGCCTACAATTCCAGGTATAATAAAAAAATAGAAATAAAAGACAAAGAAGGAAAAAGGAAAGGAGGAACGTCATGAAGCATCGGATCATTACTACATTTACTTTTGTGCTTTTGGTCGTTCTCGCCTTGTCGTTTTTAAGCTTGTATTTTGTTTTCTATACAATGTATATCAAGGAACAAGAAACGATGCTGGAGCATACGATCGATCTTGTCGACGCCTCGATTTCCAATCAAAAAAAATTGGATTTCTTTTTGGAAGAAAGCGATATTCGAATGACGATCATCGATCAAAATGGAAAAGTGATCAACGATTCAACGGGAAAAGAGTACGGGAATCATTCCAAAAGGCAAGAAATCAAATCCGCGAAAAAAGACGGGATCGGAAGCGATATCCGCTACTCTTCCTCCAACAGTATGAATTATTTGTATGTGGCTAAGTATTTTCCAAACACGAAACGATTTGTTCGTTTAGCGATCCCGCTCGATGGATTGAATGAAAGCGTGGCTCGCACCCTTCCGCTATTTATTGGTTTGTTTTTATTGGCCGCCTGGCTTGGGTATATTTTTATTTCCAAGGTGTCCGATTCTTTGCTTGAACCGATCCACCGGATCTCCCAAAAAGTCAGGAACAAAAAGGATGCGCCGATCAAATTCGATCTGTATAACTATGAAGAACTGCAGGAGATCACGTCCTCGATCGAAGAGATGGATCAAAAGATCTATGAACAGATCGAACGCCTTAATCAAGATAAAAAAATGCGCCAGCAATTTTTCGCCAACGCCTCCCATGAACTCAAGACACCTCTAACAAGCATTCAAGGTTATACGGAACTGCTTCAAAGCGGGTGGCTGAGCGAAGAACAAAAACAAGAAAGCATGGCGCATATCCATGCGGAAAGTCTTAAGATGAGCAATCTGATCCAAGATATTCTGACGATCTCCAAACTTGAAACGCATGAAAAGATCAGCCAAGAAGAAGAAATCGATCTCAAAGAACTCGTCGAACAGACGATCCAACGGCTCTCGCTGATTGGAAAAGAAAAAAACATCCACATTCGCGCTCATCTTTCCTCTTGTAGTATTTATGCTTATAAACCTTATATGGAAGAACTCGTCATCAACTTGATCAAGAACGCCTTGATCTACAACCGTGAAAACGGGGAAGTTGATATCACGCTCCATCAAGAAGGAAGACAAGTGTATTTTGAAGTAAAAGATACAGGCATAGGGATCCCAGAAGCGGAACTGTCCAAGATCTTCAAGCGGTTTTACCGCGTCGATCATCAAAACCGAACAGGAACCGGCTTAGGCCTTTCGATCGTTAAAAACATCGTCCAGTATTACCAAGGAACGATCGATGTTCGATCCCAAATTGGTGCAGGCACAAGCTTTACGATCCGAATGCCGATCGTTGAAGGAGAAAGGAAACAATATGCTCAATACGATACTCTTTGATCTTGACGGAACGCTGCTTCCGATGGATCTCGATGAATTTATTCAATATTACTTTAAAGCGATCACAAAGACGATGGCCTCTTCTTTCGATTCCAAGCGCTTGATCCATTCAATCTGGAACGGCACGCAAGCGATGTTGGAAAATAATGGCCAAAAAACCAATGAAGACGTATTCTGGGATCGCATGCAGCAAGAATATGGTCAAGAGATCATTCATACGAAATCCGACTTTGAACGTTTCTATCAAAATGAATTTCAATCGATCCAACATGTTTGTCCAAAAAATGAACAAGTCGCCGCTTTGATCGAACAACTCAAAAAGGAAAACCTCACCCTTTTGATCGCGACCAATCCGATCTTTCCGGCAATCGCTACTTTCTCCCGAGTTAGATGGGCCGGACTTGATCCAGCCGATTTTAAAACGATCACGACCTACGAAAACAGACACGCCTGCAAACCAAATCTTCTTTATTATGAAGAACTGATCAAAATTTATGATTTGGATCCGGAAACGTGTTTGATGGTCGGAAACAATGTCGAAGAAGATATGATCGCCCGCCAATGCGGGATGCATGTTTTTCTGTTGACAGATCATCTTCTCAATCCTAGAAATGAGAACATCGATCAATATCCACATGGTGACATTGATGCGCTTCTCGAGTACATAAAAAAGCTGCAGTCAAGGTAACTGCAGCTTATCAGGTTGATAATCGCTTGTAAGGATCGGTTTGACAAAATAAGCCAAGATCGCATAACGGGCAAGATCGAGAAGGCCAAAGAAGAGGAACGCCTTGATCGGATATAAACCAGAATCATAATAGCCTTTAATTTGGAAGAAGCAATAGATCAAGAACAAAACTTCAGCAAGAATACAGCCATACACGATCTTTTTGGATTGCGGCTGGTTGTAGTAGAGATAAAGAACAGGGATCGTCCAGACAAAAGCCGTGAAGATCGAAAAGATAAACATCTCGCGCGTGGCGAATACTTGTTGTAGATCATAGCTCGCGAAGAAGTTCGAAAAGATCTGGACGATGATCGGAAAAACGATCAGCTCGCCATAAACCCCGATTCCAAGCCGTAAAGCAAGCTGTGGATAGGTCATCTCCTCTTTTACAGGCACTTCCTTTTCTTCTTCGATTTCTTCAAATTCTTCCTTTTGATCAGCGACTCGTTTTTCTTGCTGGATTACAAGCTTTCGTTCTGTTTGCTGCTGCTCCATGAACTTTTGTTCGAGCTCGCTAGTAAGAATGTGATCATAATAGATCCGGCAATATGGATTTTTATAAAAATACATTCCTACTTGAAACAAGATGAGTTCCAAAACGAACATTCCGCCTAGACAAAAACCATACGATAGAAAGTTGGGTAAATCATCTAAGAGCGCTTTGATCGGAATATAGAAAAAACCAAGGGTGGCAAAAAAAGCGAGCCAATACAGCCAGCGCGACCATTTTTTTCCACTCGCCAAAGCGATAAACGCTAAAAGGATGATCAAAGCATCTCCTAAAGCGATCCCTAAAAAAGAATAGGCGAAAAGCGAATTTTTAAAGAAGTCCAAAGTCAGCGTGTAATAGATCGCGAACAGTACCGAGCCAATAAATATATAAAAAAACACGATATGAGCGATCACTCGATTTTTTGCTTTGGATAAAATCATTGTATCATTCATACGAAAAATTATACCACAAAATCCCGCCCATTCGTCTAACTTGAAATGAACTGTTAGATTCGCTACTATGAATGCGAAAAGAGGATGCCATTATGATGAATACAAAAGTCGATATTGAACGAACAGTCAAAGAATCCGGCATGGCGAGCACGATGCACTCTGGTTCCTTGGAAGTATTAGCGACTCCGCAAATGATCGCTTGGATGGAAGAGGCGAGCTGCCTTTGCTTGAATCTAGACAAGGATGTCACAAGTGTGGGCGTCAAGATCAATGTTAAACATTTAAAAGCCTCGCCGCTAGGCGCTGTGATCAAGATCCGCTCGACGATCACAAAGGTCGATGGTAAAAAGATCCATTTTTACGTTCAGGCTTTCCAAGGCGACGATTTGATCGGTGAAGGAGAGCATGTCCGCGTGATCGTGAACGCAGAAAAATTCGTCAACAAGACATATCATTTCAATCAATAAAAGCTAGGACCACATCCTAGCTTTTATTATGATCTTATTTTAAACCGTCCACGATCGCGTTGATATCTTCCATATTTCCCGCACCAGACCAAACCATATAATCATCATAGCCTTGGTCTTGGATGCCCTCTATTTCTTGCTGTACGCTATAGGGATCGAGCTGATAGCCTTGGATCCACGTTCTATATTTTGCGGCATCTTTTAAAGAAGACAACTGTGAGTGGCTCAAAGCGGTGAATTTAGAAAGTGTTTCGCGTGGAGCTTCCATCGGAACAGGAATATCCATCGCTCCTAGCGAGAAATGATCTAGATAAGGCATTGGCGATACCACATCCACTACGTTGGCGATCGCGGGCAAGAATTGCCCAATATCTTGATCGTCCTTACTGATGATCGGCCATGCGAATACATCGGCACTCGTATAGGTATGGGTCTCTTCCAATTGGTCTTTGGCATACGCTAAAAAGCCTTGAAGAGCCGCGACCTTGCTTTCATTGTATTGGTTGTGGAAATCGCCTGTATGATCGAGCGTTCTTTGCAATGTTCCATCTGGAAAGCGGACATAATCGAATTGGATCTCGTTGACATAGGGCGCGATCTCTTTGGCGATCGAGACATTGTACATCCACGCTTTTCTTGAATAGGGCGATGGCCAATAAAAACCTTCATGATTGATCAAATTTCCACTCTCATCCGTATACGATTCTTTTGGATTCTGCGTGGCGAAGATCGGATCTTTAAAAGTGACGATCCTTGCGATCATGTAGTACCCGGATTTTTCATACTCTTTGAAGATCTTTTTGAGCTCCTCATTCGAGACGATCGGAATGATCGCGTCTTGCGGATCCTTTAAATAGTCCTTCGCTGCTTTGGAATCATAATATAAGATCCCGTTGTCATCTTTGATCTCGACCACAAAAGCGTTGATGCCGCTTTTTTTGGAAAGCTGCAGCAATTCGTTTTTGTTTTTGATCAAATTCTCTAAAGAGACATGATACGCCTTGACATGCTCTGGCATTACATTATCTTCGTAGGCTTCTTTTTTGTTCGATTTGTAATCGACTTGATCGATATAGGCGTCTTTGGAGTATCCTTCTCCATAATAAGCGTCCCAATACGGCAAGTATTGGATCGAGCTGCCATAATTGGCTAGAGCGCTTTCTTTGCTTGGCTCGACATATTTGCCAGGAACCCAATATGTTTTATCGTCTTTGGTGATCTCATACCATTTCACTATCCCCGTCTTCAAATCGAGATCGTTTTCGTCCACATGACGGACTTGAAGAGCTTCCCCTTTTTTTGCCACAACATTGCTTAATTTTCCGTTTTTGCTTTCATAAAGAGAAATCAAACGCCTAGGGTATACGGTTTTTGTATCGACACACTGCTGGAGCGAGGTCGCTAGATTTTGATTAGGCACCTGAAAGATTTCTCCTTGATACTCTATGCTCGATTCTTCTTCTCCCTCATCTCGAAGCCGAACTTGAGTGCCCCGGGTAAGATCCACGGTTCTTTTCGCGGCTTCTTTCCCATCCATATATAAGATAGGGACCTGTAAAGTCGGCTCGTCGCATTTGATATAGCGTATAGGATGAATCAAAGAATTGATCGAAGGGATCCCATAACGGATACCCGCGATAAAGAGCAAGATCAGACAATCAGCAATGATCAGTAGACGAACGATCCTCTTGATTCGTTCGTTCATGTTATCACCGTTTCCATAGTAGCATAGAATGCCTAAAAAAAGAAACCTTGCTCACTTATACTTAGAAAGGAGCAAGGCTGCCAAGATACTTCCGCTACTGTCCAGAAGGACATCCTTGAATTGACCCGATCTTGCCTCCACCCATGTTTGATGCCACTCATCAAAGCTAGCATAGAAGAAACAAACGAGGATCGAACAAAAAAAAGCCTTCTTTTTTGAATGGCCCGAAAAGCGAAAAGAAAGATACACATTCATTCCCAACACAAAATAGATCGTAAAATGAGCCGCTTTCCGCACAAAAAACTGAGCACCTTCTTCGCCGAAAAGCGGATAGAAGATCATTGCGAAATGACTAGAAAGCGAAGAAGAACGATCTCCAGTTTGACTCGAAAAGAAAAAGATCATCCCCATGATCAACAATGAGACGAGGATGAAAGGCAACGCTTTCTTTTTCATATTTGATATTGGAGCAAACAGACCGCTTTTTCATATTGCCCATGATCAAAACGCTTTTGAGCTGCGATAAAATGGGAAGGAAATTGTCTAGACATATTCAGATCATCGATCACGATATAATTATTGATCTGATGTGCTTCGATATAATTTTGGATCATTCGATACCGAGGGACATCTGGATCTGTGCATCCGATCACCATATCGCCAAGATCGAAAATATTCAAAATCGCCTTGAGCTGCTCCAAGGAAAAAAAGAGCCGCCAAGTCGAAGTCAGGACGATTTTCGCATCGAACGATTCGCACAGCTTTAAGATCATACGACAGCTTTCTGCATCAAAGTGATGATAGATCTGGTTAACAAGATTGTTCGGAAGCGCTTCGATACGCGCATCCTCTTTCTTATAGGCGAGCTTTTTATTCAGCTGCTCGATCATCGTATAGGTCTGGATCCTTTCTTTCGGGGCAAGGACACCATCGATATCTAGAAAAATGACTGCATTCATTTTGATTCTCCCTTTCAAAATCATCATACACTAAAATTGAAACTTATTCAGTGAAAGTTTATACTTTGTAGAGAATAAGGTGGTTTATTACATGATAAAAAATCTTGAATACTGGATCAATAAACAGTCGCCGGCTAGAATCTTATCGTTAGGTTTCGCCCTAGTGATCTTGATGGGAGCGTTATTATTCATGCTTCCGATCTGTCATAAAGCAAACGAGCCTGTCGACTTTATTGATGCTCTGTTCGTTTCGACAAGCGCCGTGTGCGTGACAGGATTGACCACGATCCCGATTGGAGATACATTTACGCCGATCGGATATACGATCTTGGCGATCTTGATTCAAATCGGAGGTTTAGGCGTCGCAAGTGTAGGCGTCCTATTTACCTTATTGATTGGACGAAAAGTCGGCCTCAAAACTAGACAGCTCGTTGTGGAAGCGATGAATTTTTCGAGCTATGGTGGCGTGGTGCAGATCATGATCGTCTTTTTGAAGATCACATTTTTTACAGAGCTGATCGGCGCCGTTCTCTCGTTTCTGATCTTCCTGCCTAATTATTCCCCTCCAGCTGCTTTGGGGATCGGTTTATTTCATTCGATTTCCGCCTTTAATAATGCAGGCTTCGATATTTTAGGCGCTTATGATTCATTGAGCGCGTACGCGAACAACGTTCCGATGAACTTGGTGACGACGATCTTAGTCATCATCGGCGGATTTGGATTTTACGCTCTGATGGATTTGTATCAAAATCGGTTCCAATGGCGCTATTTAAGACTCAATACGAAAGTCGTTACATTCATGACGATCTTTTTATTGATCAGTGGTACGATCTTGCTCAAATGGACGACCGATGAAACGTGGCTTGAGGCGTGGTTTCAAAGCGTGATCGCAAGAACAGCTGGATTCAGCACGTTTTCGTTGGCAAAATTCACGCAGCCTGCTTTATTGGTCTTCTGTGTTCTCATGTTTATTGGCGCTTCTCCTGGATCGACAGGTGGCGGGATCAAGACAACGACCTTTTTTGCGGTCGCCTTCCAAGCGATCAGCAGCACGGTTGAAAACAATCGAGATGAGATCTTTCATCGTAAGTTCCCGAGCCTAGTCTTTCGAAAAGCTTTGACCGTTTTGTTTTATGGATTGGCAGTTGTCTTTGTCGGCACATTTTTGATCTTGTTCTTTGAACCAGATCTTGATCTATCCAGCGTGCTAGTGGAAGTGACTTCCGCCTTCGCTACTGTTGGAAGCACTGTGGGTATCACGCCAGGACTTAGTACTCCAAGCAAGATCGTCTTGATGATTTGCATGTTCATCGGCCGATTGGGACCAACGACGATCGCAACACTATATATCGTCAAAGGAATGAATGAAGCTTCCTATACGGAAGAAGACATTATGATTGGATAAAGGAAGGAAAAAACATGAAAAAGAAAGAACCCGCAAGCTATGCGATCATTGGCGTCGGCCGTTTTGGAAGCGCCTTAGCGAGAACGCTCGCTCTATCTGGAAGACAGATCATTATATGTGATAAAGATGCGGACCGCGTCAAAGAACTTCGCGATTTAACTCCGTACGCTTTTGTCGTTCCCCAAATGAGCAAAGAAGCGCTTGATGAAATCGGGGTCAGAAACTGCGAAGTCGGGATCGTGTGTATCGGAAACGCGATCGAAGTCAGCATTCTTGCGACGCTTCATTTGATCAATCTTGGTTTGCCACGCGTCATCGCCAAAGCGACAACGCAAGACCAAGGACAGATTTTGGAACGGCTTGGCGCTGAAGTTGTATATCCCGAACACGATATGGGAGTCCGGCTAGGAAAAAAACTACTCTCGAATCATTTGGTCGATTTCTTTTCACTCAACGATGAAACAGAGATCTATGAAATGATGATCCCCGATAAATACGTAGGCAAAAGCGTGCAG
Organism: Dubosiella newyorkensis; assembly: GCF_001945605.1. Lineage (GTDB taxonomy): Bacteria > Bacillota_I > Bacilli_A > Erysipelotrichales > Erysipelotrichaceae > Dubosiella > Dubosiella newyorkensis. The sequence goes on along the minus strand of NZ_MPKA01000021.1, from coordinate 20,504 downwards.
GAAGTTGATCTGCGTGCGAAATATGGTTTGAATATCATCGCGATCGAACGAGGAGAAAGCACGATCACCGATATTTCACCGAATTATCGGTTTGAGTTCGGCGATGGGATCGTCGTGATCGGGCGGATCGATTCGATCCAGCGCTTCGAAAGCGATCAGGAAAGATAATTTTATGCAGATGCGTCCATTTATCAATCAAGATGCCAGAACGATCGTATCCTGGATCAAAGATGAGAAAACTTTTTTTCAATGGAGCGCGAGCGTATACGGCTTTTATCCGATCTCGCCTCAAGATATGATCGATTTGTATCGCTTGCACCAAGAGGACAATTGGTTTTTTCCTTTTACTTTTGTCCAAGAGCATACAGTGATCGGTCATCTGATCTTTCGTTATACAAATCCCGCATATACGCATGTTCGGATCGGCTTTGTCATCAAGGACCCAAATATTCCTCATCTTGGAGGCAAGATGCTTGAAATGGCTGTGTTGTACGCGATCGAATTTCTTGGCGCCCAGCAAGTCGATCTTGGGGTGTTCGACAACAATCCTCGTGCGATCGCGTGTTATAAAAAAGTTGGATTCGAGATCGGAAGAGAAGAAGAACCGATCCCGTTGATGGATTCGTTATGGACATCGCATCAAATGGTCTATAAAATCGAAAGGGAATAAGAAGAGAGCGCCGCTTTCTTCTTTTTAGAAGCAAGGTATTGTTTTAGAGAGATGCTATAATGGAAGAAAGGAGGATTTATGAACGAAAACATCGTATTAGTCACGGGAATGTCAGGAGCTGGAAAAAGCAGCGCGATGAACGCTCTTGAAGATCTCGGATACTATTGTATAGATAACTTTCCAAAAGAACTTTTACCAAACCTGGAACAATTGCTCGAAGAAAAAGGGTCCAAGTATAAATCGGTCGCTTTATCGGTATCCGCTTTGGATTACGTTTCTTTCGTTAAATATTTCGACAACAACAACAATAAGCTTCAGATCGTCTTTTTAGACTGCAACGACGATGAATTGCTTCTTCGTTATCGGTTTACGCGCCGACAACATCCAATGATCGCCACCAATCTTGCGACAACGTTGGAAGAAGCCATTGAAATGGAACGGGATTATTTCGATCATCTGCAAGAAAACGCGCAGAATACGATTCACCTTGATACGACCAAGCTTACACCACAAGCGTTAGCGAATCGCATCCGCCACCGGTTCAGGACCGATGAAAAGACAGAGTTCACGATTACTTTCCAGTCTTTTGGTTTCAAGCACGGCGTCCCGATGGATGCCGATAGTGTGATCGACGTCCGGTTCTTGCCGAATCCGTTTTATGAACCAAGCTTGCGTGATAAAACAGGCAATCAAGAAGAAGTCTACAATTATGTCATGTCTGCTGATGAAACGAAGGAATTTGTCGAAAAGCTCAAGGCGTATTTAGATTTCACATTCTCTTCTTACGATAAACAAAACAAATCGCATATGATCGTGGCGATCGGATGTACAGGGGGACAGCACCGCTCTGTGAGCATCTGCAATTATTTGTTCGACACCTATAAAAATATGTATCGCTGCTTCAAGAGCCACCGCGATATCGAAGATGGCGAAGAGAAAGGAATAAAGGAGGAGTTTGAATGAAGAACATCGTCGTGATCGGAGGCGGTACAGGTCTTTCAAGTATGATGATGGGAATGAAAAAGCTCAAAAACGTCAACTTGACTGCGATCGTGACTGTCGCAGATGATGGAGGAAGCACAGGAAGGATCCGGGACGTATATCATGTTCCTGCCATGGGAGATATTCGCCATGTTCTTTCCGCTATGTCCCAAGAAGAAAATGAAACTTTATTCAACGATTTGATGAATTATCGCTTCGAAGGAGACAAAGATATTGGTGGGCATTCCCTAGGAAACTTGATCTTCCTCGCTTTGATGGATACAACAGGCTCCTTTATGGGAGCGATCCAGTCGATCTCGAAAGTTTTGAATGTCAAAGGCGAGATCTTGCCAAGCACGTTGGATGTCGTGACTTTGTATGCATTGATGCAAGATGGCACGCTCGTTCGAGGTGAAAAGAATATCCCCAATATGGATAACCACATTGAAAAGATCTTTTATCAGCAATCGATCACGCCTTTCCCAAAAGCGATCGAGGCCATAGAGCAGGCGGACTTGATTATTTATGGGATCGGCTCGCTATATACATCTGTGATCCCGAATTTGATCATCCAGGAGATCTCGCAAGCGATCTATGAAAACCCTTGTCCAAAGATCTATTTCTGCAACGCGATGAGTCAGCCTGGCGAAACCGATGGCTATTCTTTAGAAGACCACATTCGGGCTCTCGAAAAACATTCCTTTAAAAATCCAGTCGATGTGGCGGTTTTGAACGAAAGCGTGCTGCCTGATTTTGTCAAAAAGAATTATGAAGAAGAAGGCTCGTATCCAGTACAAATGCAGGAAAGCGAACATCCATATAAGATCATTACTCGCAACTTGATCATGCTTGATGAAAAAGGCAGGATCCGGCACAACCCGGATGCGGTAAAAGCCGTTCTGGAAGAGATCTTGGAAGCGATGTAGTTATGTCGTTTACAAGCGATATCAAAGCGGAGATCTGTCAAGTCAAATTGGATGACAACGAAGCAAAAGCGCAGTTGTGTGCGCTGCTTCAATCAAAAGGCAGCTTGCACATGAATTGGCAAGGATCTTATATTTCTGTACAAATGGAAAACGCGGGCATCATCAAACATATTTACACCTTGATCAAACGTCTATATAAGATCGAGGGACGACTTTCTGTCCTGAAAAAGATGCAGCTTAAAAAAAACAATATGTATCGGCTTCAGATCTATGAAAGCTGTACGGAGATCTTGAACGATCTAGGGATCTTGACGGCAAGCGGCTTGCATTCAAGTCCTATCTATAAATGGATCCGTTCGGAAAAAAACGCCCGAGCCTATCTGCAAGGTTGTTTTCTAGGGAGCGGATCGATCAATTCGCCGAAAACGACGAACTACCATCTAGAAATGAGCGCGAGCCACGAAAAACAAGCGTATGGGATCCAAAAGATCCTGGAGCGTTTTTATTTGCCAGCCAAGGTGATCGAAAGAAAAAATGTCTATGTTATTTATATCAAGCAAGGGGATAAGATCGCTGATTTTTTAAGGCTGTGCAACGCGACGAGCGGCTTGTTTTTATTTGAAGACAACCGGATCCAACGGGATTTTTACAACCAGCTCACCCGTTTGGATAACTGCGAAGTTGCCAACGAGATGAAAACGTTCAAGGCCGCCAAAGAACAACTGGCTTGCATTCAAATCTTAGAAGACCATGCCCGTCAGCTTCAGATCCCGGAAAAGATTTTGCAGGTGATGGAGATCCGTAAAAAGCATCCGGAAGCAAGTATCAACGAACTCTGCGACGAAGCCTATCGAGAATATGGAGAGATTATTTCAAAATCAGGGATGAAGCATCGCCTTAGCAAGATCAAGACGATGGCAAAAGCTTGGAGGAGCGAAGATGAAGAAGTGGATTCTTAACGCGGGAATTTGTATTATGCTATCTGGATGCGCGCAGACACTCGATCTAAAAAAGCAGACATTCACGATCGAGCTTGGACAAGATGTATACGCCAATCCAAATTTATATATGAAAGAAGATCGGCTCGTGGATCAAAAACGCTTGAAAGTCGTTCCTGTCACAAATGGAATCGCCATCAAGGATAATCGATTTATCAGCGTCGGGAAGGATATATTAGAAGTTGGCGAGTATGATTTTAAGCTCGATTATGATGGGGACGCGACTCCTTTTGTGATCAAGATCAAAGATACACAGCCACCGACTCTGACGAATACGCCTAGCTCCATCGAAGTTGGGTATCTAGAAAAGATCGACTGGGACTCGGTTTTTCAGGCGAGCGATCTATCGGGTGTCTCGTATGAATCCGCTAACGATTTAACGAGCACAAGCGGAGAAAAGGATACAGTCGTTAAGATCAAAGATCGATACGGGAATACGATCGAACAACCGATCAAGGTGGTGGTAAGATGATGAGTAATGAAATATGGATCGGAACGCTCGTTCCTTTTTTAGGAACGATTTTAGGCAGCGCGATGGTCTTCTTTTTGAAAAAAGAGATCCCTGTTCGTATTGAAAAAAGTTTGTTAGGATTTGCGGCCGGCATCATGGTCTCGGCTAGCTTCTTTTCGCTGCTGCTTCCTGCCTTGGAACAAGCTGGCTACATTCAATGCGCCTTGGCTTTTCTCGCGGGTATTTTGTTTTTGTTGTTTTTAGATGAAGTGATCCCCCATGTACATGCTATCACGGATCAAGAAGAAGGGATAAAGACACCATGGAAGAAAACGACAAAGCTTTTCTTCGCCATGACGCTTCACAACATTCCAGAAGGGATGGCTGTCGGAGTCGTTTTTGCAGCCTTTCTGCAAGGGCAGGCGACGATCACGTTTGCAGCTGCTCTTTCGTTGGCGATCGGGATCGCGATCCAGAATTTTCCCGAAGGAGCCGTGTTATCGATGCCTATGCATACGCAAGGTATGTCGAAATGGAAAGCGTTTCTCTATGGAAGCCTATCTGGGATCGTAGAGCCGATCGGAACGTTGCTGACGATCGCTTTTTCTCAATATTTAACGCCGATCTTGCCGTATTTCCTTTCTTTTGCGGCAGGGGCGATGATGTATGTGGTCGTTGAAGAGCTGATCCCGGAAGCTCAAGAAGGGAAGCATTCGAATTTTGGAACATTGTGTTTTGGGATCGGATTTGCGGTCATGATGGTCTTGGATGGAGTTCTTGGATGAGAAAGGCGGACAAAATATTGATCGTCTCGATCATGATCGCATGTCTTGTCTTGATCATTCCGATCATGCAAAACGCGCCTGTGAGCAAGGAAGCCGTCGTTCAAGTCAAAAATAAAGAAGTGCTTCGCTTTTCGCTTTTAGAAAACGCCAATTACGCGGTCGATGGAACGTTAGGCAAAGTGAGCATTGAAGTCAAAGATGGAGCGGTGCGAGTAAAACAAGAAAACTCGCCCCATCATTATTGTTCGAAGCAAGGATTTGTCGATTCTGTCAATACACCGATCGTCTGTTTGCCCAATGAAACTGTTGTTCGTATCGAAGGGCAAGAAGACGGAGAGGATGTGCAGATTCAATGAATACGAAAAAAGGCGTCATTCTTGCATTTTTGATCGCGCTAGGGATCGTGTTTCAATTGATCGAAAGCTTTTTCCCGATCGTCATGGTCGTTCCAGGTTATAAGATCGGGATCGCCAATATCGTATCCTTGTTTGCCTTATACGCGTATAGTCCGAAAGATATGGTGATCGTAACGACTGGGAGGATCTTTCTTGCGTCGTTGTTGCAGGGGACTCTTTTTTCGATCGCCTTTCTTTTGTCGGTATCGGGAGGTCTTCTTTCGATGTTCGCGATGATCTTGGCGTATCGTTCGAAGATCTTTTCGATCTATGGGGTGAGCATCTTGGGCGCCTGCTTTCATAATGTCGGACAAGTGTTGGCGATCACCTATATTTATCAACAATATTTTATGCAGCTGTTCTTGCCGATCCTTTTGGCGTTATCGATCGTATCTGGTTTATGCATCGCTTTGCTGACACGACAGATCTTGCTTAGGATGAAAGGGAAATTGGGACTATGGAAGACAAGTATTTAAACGCTCTCTATCGGATCGAGGAAAAAAGCAAGCATCAGCTCAGCATGATGTCGGATAAATACAATCTGCTTGATGAGCTGACGCGCTCGATGATCTATGAAGAAATAATCACGATCAACGATTATTTAAAGCTTTTGGAAATGTTCGCGATCAAATACGCGGAAGAAGAGGATCGCGACGCCTATGAATATACGATGATCAAGATGCAGATGCTCGTCGAGGCGAAACGAAAAAAATACAAGCGGACCTTGTTCAAGGGGGTTGATTTTCAAAACCGGATCGACTATGGCGTGGCGATCTTTTTATCGGAACGCAAAGATTATTTAAGCAAAAGAAAAGAGATGCTCATGAAGCCGTTTTTGTATGTATCGACCTCTATTTATATTGTCATGCTTTCGCTTTTGGTCTTTGTTTTTCATATTCCTTTTTTGTTCGCGTTTTTATTTAGCGTATTGATCTGGCTCTTTTTCTTGGTTTATATGGTTTTTTCCTTATTGGATGAAAAGATCCTAGAGGAAATCGAGAAAAATCGTTCGGCTTTGGATCAAGCGATGGATGAATTCGAAGTGAGTCGCAAAAATAGTTCAGTTTCTAATTTATTTCACAAATTCATCAAAATCTGATACAATAATATGGGTGATTTCTATGCGAAAAATAAACGTACCAAAAGCAACATTACATCGCTATCCGATCTATTTGAAAGCGCTTAGACGACTTCAAAAAAACGGAGTGGAAAAGATCATGTCCAAGGAACTGGCGGCTCTTGTCGATATCGAGCCGACGACGATCCGAAGAGACTTTTCGTTTCTTGGCAACTTAGGCAAGCAAGGCTATGGCTATGATGTCAATAAACTGATCGAGATCTTTAATTTACAGCTGGGTGTCGACTTTGATGAAAAGATCATTTTGGTCGGTGCCGGAAACTTAGGGAAAGCGCTTTTGAATTATAATAAATGGGATCATGTGGTCGGCGAGATCGCATGCGCTTTTGATATTGATCCTGAAAAATGCAAAGAGCAGTTTGGTGTGGACGTCTATCCAATGAGCGAATTGGAAGAAAAGATCCCAAAAGGCTGTCGTATCGCGATCTTGACGATCTCGAACGATGTACAGCAAACGGTGGATCGATTAGTAGCGTGCGGGATCCAGGGAATCGTAGACTTTACCCATCAGCATTTCAAAGCCCCCAAAGGGGTTGATATCAAGTTTATCGATGTGGTATCATCTATTCAAGAACTTGTCTTTCAGACAAATTCAATGGATTCAAAAACATAGAAACAGTAGAAGGCTTTGCGGGTTTTCAAGAGAGTATGCGTTTGGTGGAAGCATATACGAAGCAAAGAGAATGAACAGCTGCGGAGTTGGTCTGGAGAAAGCTAGTAGACAGACTCGTTGGGCGCGTTAAGTCTAGAGCGTATACTTAGTATAAATAAGGATGGTACCGCGGTTTCGATCGTTCCTCAAAGAAGGAACGGTTTTTTTTTGGAAAGGAAGAGGTTGTTGATATGTTAGTAAAGAAATTGAAAGAACGATTTGAAGAGCTCGATGGAAAAGAGATCATGCTACAAGGATGGGTGAGAACGAACCGGAATTCAAAAAAGCTTGGTTTTATTGAATTGAACGATGGTACGACATTTTCCAATGTGCAGATCGTATATTTGGACGATCTAGACAACTATAAGGAAGTCTCCAAGATTACTCTAGGAAGCGCGATCGAAGTCAAAGGGATCGTTAAAGTCACTCCAGAAGGAAAACAGCCTTTTGAGATCCAGGCTTCTTCGATCGATGTCTTAGGGGCTTCGGATCATGATTATCCGTTGCAGAAAAAGCGGCATAGTTTCGAATATATGCGTGAAATTCCGCATGTTCGTCCGCGTGCGAACACGTATTATGCGATGTTCCGTCTTCGTTCTGTCTTGAGCATGGCGATCCATCGCTTCTTCCAAGATCGAGGTTTTGTTTATGTCCATACGCCAGAGATCACAGGCAACGACGCGGAAGGCGCTGGAGAAGTGTTTACGGTCACGACGCGCTGCGATGGCAAATACGAAGAAGATTTTTTTCAGAAACATGCGCAGTTGACAGTTTCCGGACAGCTTCATGTAGAACCTTTCGCTTTGACGTATCGCAACGTCTATACATTTGGTCCTACTTTTAGAGCGGAAAACTCCAATACGACGCGTCATGCGAGCGAATTCTGGATGATCGAGCCGGAAATGGCGTTTGCGGATCTGAGCGATGATATGGATGTGATCGAAGATATGATCAAATACTGTATCCGATATGTTTTAGAAAACGCGAGCGAAGAAATGGCGTTCTTTGAAAAGATGATCGATCACGACTGCATCACTCGTGTGAAGAAAGTGGCGGATTCAAAATTCGAGCGGATGAGCTATACTGAAGCGATCGAGCATTTAAAAGCGGCAAAAGATCAATTTGAAAACCAAGACATTTTCTGGGGCATGGATCTTCAATCGGAGCATGAGCGTTACTTGTGCGAACAAGTCGTGAAAGGACCTGTATTCTTGACAGATTACCCGAAAGAGATCAAGGCGTTTTATATGCGTTTAAATGATGATGGCAAAACGGTCGCTGCATGCGATCTTCTTGTTCCATATGTTGGAGAGCTTGTTGGAGGCAGCCAACGCGAGGAGCGTTACGATCTTCTCGTTTCTCGTATGCAGGAAATGGGAATGGAGCTTGAGGGCTTGCAGTGGTACTTGGATCTGCGTCGATTTGGCGGATGCAAGCATTCAGGATTTGGGCTTGGTTTTGATCGCATGCTCATGTACTTGTCCGGAGTTCAAAATATTCGCGATGTTCAGCCATATCCTAGAACACCACGGAATCTAATTTTTTAAGGAGGTATATCCAAATGAATATTACAGATGCGGCTAAAGCGCAGTTAGAAGCTTTATTGAAGGAGAACAAGGCGGAAGGTTTGATGATGCAGATCGCAACCTCTTGTTGTGGGGCATCACCGATGTTTTCTTTGGCGGTTTTTGATGATAATGATGTCGTCACAACGATCAATGGAATTCAAGTACTGATTCCTGCAGAGGGAAAAGAGTTGGCAGAAGGTGTGAAGATCGATGTTCTCAATGGGGATCTTGTGGTCGAGAATTTGAATCATAGCTGTAATTGCCACGAAGAAGTCTGTTCGCACTGTCACGAATGAAAAAGAAAAAAAAGATCTTGTTTGTCGATACAGAAAATATCGGAATTCAAATTCCAGAGACAATCAAGAAGAGGTATACGATTTATTTTTATTTGCACAACCGCAACATTTTGCCAAAGATCTATCCGGCTTGTATGAATGAACGAGTTCGATTGGTAGATCTAAGCACGAATTCTTCGAACGTTAAAAACGAGATGGATCTTGTGCTTTTAGCACAGCTTTCGATCTGCTGCGCAAAATATAAAAAGAAAAGGCAATATGTCATTCTTTCTAAAGATAAAGGCTATGATCGCCCGATCGAGCTTTTGTCTCAAGAATATGGTGTGAAGATCAGACGGGAAGAGAAAGATCTTAAAGAGTTTTTGGGTAAACAAAAAGTGCGATTGGCTTTGCCTGAACCAGCAAAGGAAGAAGTCTTCAAGCCTTGGATCGATCAAGATCTTTTTCGAAAGTGCAAGAACTATAATGAATATCGGAATCGATTAGGAAAGAAAAAGCGGAATGAGATACGGATCGACCCGATCGCCTATCGAGGGGCCAACAATGCATGGATCGAATACGATCCATATCAAAAAGTTTGGATCCCATATGTAAGCAGTTTCGCACTCAAAGCGATCTCGCCCAATAAAGAGCTTGCTATAGTCTCTAACCGATTAAAAGAATATATTAAAAATAAAGAAAGAAATTGTTGAATATTCAGCTATTTCTTTTTTTTTTGATGAAATATTTTTCATAAAAATGGAATATTAAGAAAATATTAAACAAAATTTACAGAAAATATTTTACATTTTTTCTTTATGGGATAATAATGGGAATAGATTCTTTTTTATTGTTTCTGTTAAAGGAAAGGAAAATCGAAATGAATGGAATAACGATGATGGTGATCGCCATCCTATTTCTTGGCGCCGGTTATGTATTTTATGGAAAATGGCTTGCTAAGACGTGGGGGATCGATCCTAAAGAGCCTACTCCTGCGTATACGCAAGAAGATGGTGTTGATTATGTGCCAGCGGATACGAATGTTGTATTTGGTCATCAATTTGCCTCGATCGCTGGAGCAGGACCGATTAATGGTCCGATCCAAGCTGCGATTTTTGGCTGGGTGCCAGTTTTATTGTGGATCCTTTTTGGCGGCGTGTTCTTTGGTGCGGTGCAAGATTTTGCCAGCATGTACGCTTCTGTCAAATCAAAAGGGAAAGGGATCGGCACGATCATTGAAATGTATATTGGCAAGACGGGTAAAAAGTTGTTTTTGCTGTTTTGCTGGTTGTTTTGTATTTTAGTAGTGGCAGCTTTTGCCGATATCGTGGCAGGAACATTCAATGGCTATAGTGATATGGGGGCGACGATCCAAGCGAATGGAGCTGTAGCGATGACTTCGATGATTTTTATCGTTGAAGCAGTTGGTTTAGGGATGATCTTGCGTTATGCGCATTTGAATAAGTGGATCAACACCGCTTTGGCTGTTTTGATGTTGATCGCGGCGGTGTGGCTAGGAATGCATTATCCTATTTATCTCACCCAGACAACATGGCATTATATTATTTTTATTTATATTTTTATCGCCTGTGTCGTTCCTGTTTGGGCGCTTTTACAGCCTAGAGATTATTTGAATTCATATTTGTTGATCTTTATGATCGTTGGGGCTGTCATTGGTGTTTTCGTTTCGAATCCTTCGATCAACTTGGCGGCTTTTTCGGGCTTTGATGTAGATGGACAAATGCTTTTTCCGATCTTGTTTGTCACGATCGCATGTGGAGCAGTCAGCGGATTCCATTCACTTGTCTCTTCGGGAACGGCTTCCAAACAAATCAAAAACGAAAAGGACATGCTTCCAGTATCTTATGGAGCCATGATCATGGAAAGCATGCTCGCGGTGATCGCTTTGATTTGTGTAGCTAGTTTTGCAAGTGGTGAGGCGGCGAGTATGGGTCTTGTCACGCAGCCGCAGATTTTTGCAGGCGCGATCGCCAACTTTCTCGTATCGATTGGACTTCCTTGGGATCTGACATTTACTTTGATCAATTTGGCCGTCAGCGCTTTCGCCCTGACTTCTTTGGATTCGGTGGCTCGAATTGGCCGGTTGTCTTTGCAGGAACTATTCTTGGATGAAGACACGAATTTAGAGGAACTATCGCCTTTTAAAAAGTTGATGACCAATACTTATTTTTCGACTGGACTCACTCTAGTTTTGGCGATCATTCTTGCGCGGATCGGCTATGCGCAGATCTGGCCATTGTTTGGTTCGGCTAATCAGCTTTTGTCGGTGCTTGCTTTGGTGGCTTGCGCGGTGTTCTTGAAAAAGACAAAACGCAGATCCAAGATGCTTTATATTCCAATGCTTTTCATGATGGCGGTTACGTTCACCGCTTTATCGATGACGATCTTTGGGTTAACGGGCAATTTGTTTGCGGGAACGCTCACATTGGGTCTTGGTTTACAGCTTGTCTTTGCCATCTTGCTGCTGGCTCTTGGAATCATCGTGGCTATCCAAGGGCTGCGTGCATTGGCAGGAAAAGAGAAGGTCGATCTTCAAACTGGACCGATGAATAGTTTCGAAGAAGAGATCGATGCTTTAGCGGATTAAGAATAGATTTGGATTTAAAAAGCTCTCTAAAGGAAAGAGAGCTTTTTTCATCGTTATTTTTTACTGGTTTTTTTACGATAGATCGGCATCACGAGCGAGTATACGATTTTTTTGATCGGTAAGTCGAATTCGCCAGCGTATTCTTCGATCATCGGGTCGAAGTTATCTTTAAATTGGGTGAGGCCATCGTTTAGGTCGCCTTCGATCCCGCCCATGCTGACTTTTTTGCAGCCATGTTCCAATCCCCATTGAAAGATCTCGACGTAGTTTTTGTATTGGGCCATGAATTGTTTGAAGCGCTCATCCATTCCTGCATACAACATTTCCATATAGGGGCCATACTTTACGGAAAGCATTCCGGCGATCGGGGTCTTTTCTTTTGGAAGTCCATCTTGGATCATTTGTTCGAATGATTTTAATTTGTTTTCGAGAGAGACTTGGCGTTCTAAGAGGGAATTGCGTTTTTTCTTCGCGTTTTCGGGGCACGTTTCTAGATCGTGCATCACTCCGGCAAGATCGGTTTTTGTCTCTTGCATCAATTCTTCTAAATTGCAGTAGGCGATATGGATGATCGCATCGTTTCCATAGATTTCGAGCAGTCGTTTGAAATACTCTTTATCCCGAAGCGAGATTCCTTTTCTTGCTTCGGTGAATTGTACGAGGTTGGCGAAGGTGTCTAACAATTCTTCATGACCTTCTTCGATGCTTACGCCATGTTTATTGGCGACTTTGATCAGTTTTTTTGTATGGCGTGGCATCGTACTTTCCACTTTTTTGATGTCGGGTTCGAAGAACGCGACGGATTCGAAGCGCGGCTGCACGGTGTCTTCAAGCATTAAGGTATATCCTTTATGTTCTGCGCCGATGGATTCGAGGAGCGAAACAACTTTTTTTCCTTTTTCACTGATTCCTTCAGGCCGATCTTTCGTTTTGAACGATTGGATCGGGTAGGCAGGATCGAATTTGATAAAGATCACATTGTTTTGTTTGGCGAGTTTTTTTAGATGGTCAAAAAATGTTTTGACTTGGTTTGGATTTTCCCAATCAAGGATTGGTCCGCGAGGGATATACCATGTTTTAAAACCGAATGGCAATGTTTTGCTCAAGACAAGACTTGTGGCTGTTAACTGGTCGTTATCGTCGTAAAGTCCAAGTGTCATAGAGTCCCAGTTGTTTTTGATCTTTGCCCAGTTGTAGCTTTGCAGCAGATGGTTGTAAGGCTGCTCTTGGACGAATCGATCGTATTCTTTTTGAGGTATATTCGTTTCAAATCGCATATTTGTCATTTCCTTTTCTGTAATTGCCCATCTATTATACTCCTATCCGTCAAGTATTGTATAATCGCAATCTTTTTCGTAGACTTAAAGAAACAGTTCGGGGAGGATCGTATGTCAATCAATCAAAAGAAGGCTTTGATCTTAGCGTTTAAAATTGGAATAGGTTCGGCGCTTGCTGTTTTTTTGGCGCATTTGTTTTGGCTAGAAAATCCGATGGGGGCAGGGACGATCACTTTGTTGACTCTTTTGACGACAAAAAAAGGGACGTTTAAATTGACGTTTCAAAGAATTTGGACGTTTCTTATTACGGTGAGCTTGTGTTGTTGGATCTATCCTTGGCTTCAGGAAGATTTTATCGCTTTTGGTTTTGTGATCTTTTTGCTCGTTCTGATCACGGAGGCTTCGAAAACGCAGCAGACACTTTCAGTCAATGCTTTGATCGCGATGCATTTTTTTTCGACTCAAACGTATTCTTGGCCTTTTATTTTTAACGAGTTTTTTTTGTTGTTGATCGGAATCTCGATCGCGATCGTTTTTAATTTGTTTCATGATTATCGAGGAGCGACAAGTTCTTTGGTTGAAAAGGTGCGGAAAACGGATGAGGAGCTTTTGATCTTGATTCGAGAAGTAATCGTATATATGGAAAAGATGGAGACAAATTCAAAAGTATGGGGAGAGTTTGGGCGGATCGAAAAGGAGCTGCAGACAGCTTTGTCGCAGGCGATCGAGTTTCAAGACAATACGTTCAGCGATCATCCTCAGTATTTTATTGAATACTTTCAGATGCGGATACGTCAGTTTCATATTCTTCATAATTTGCATTATGAGATCCGTAAGATTCGGAGCATGCCTGCTCAAGCAAAGATCATCGAGCAATTTTTGGATGTTTGCTGCAACAAGATCTATGAGCATGAATTGCCGATCATGCAAAAGGAGATCTTGAGTGAAATCTTTTTGGTCATGAAAAAAGAGCCGCTTCCTTCTTCTCGTGAAGAATTTGAAAGTCGTGCTCTTTTGTATCATATTTTGATGGATCTCGAAGACGCTTTGAGCGCGAAAGTCGATTTTATCGAAAGCTTGAGCGAAGAATCGCTGAAGCTATACCGGAATGAAAAGACAAAACATATCGTTTCGATGGAGGAAGCGCCAGATCGAGCGGTTTTTTAGCGCGCCATCGCTTGAGCGAGTAGCTTAAGGAGCTCGTTTGGATCGATCGAGTGATCGAGTTTAAAAATGTATTGATCGTTCCATGTATCGATCGTCAATGTGTTTTTTTGCAGATTGGCTTGTTGTAGGCTATAGGCTTCGATCTTTGAGACTGGGAAAACATACAGTGTATGCTCGGAGCCGAAAAGTCCTTGCGAATCGGATAAAAGGATCCGTTGGTTTGTAAGTGTGAATATATCTTTTCCATCTTTATAGCTGACTAGAGCGGTTTCGTTGGTATCTAGAACGGCACTGATATTTTGAGGCGTGTCGATCTTTTTGGTCAAGGTCCAGATTGGATGTTGTGTTGCCATATTTATTTCTCGCTTTCTTTGGATGGTTCTCCTTGCTTGAGTATAGCACGGATCGAGTCGAACAAATAGGGCTTAAGCTCCTGGATCGGCATTGGTTTGGATTCGAGGATGCTTGTATAACAGGCGCTTCCGACCATTTCGATGATCAAATATAAAATGATCGTTGGATTTTTGAATGTATAATGATATTTGTGCACGAGTTTGATGAATTGATCGTTTAAATTATACGTTTCATCGTTTTCGAGGGCGGAGTGGAGCTGTTCATGAAATACGCCAAGAGACAGGTTGTTTTTAATGAAGCGAAGCATGACTGGATTGGATTCTAAGGAGAGCAGTACGTTGTTGAGGATAAAGACGACGCTGTCTTCAAAATTGCGGATATCGTTTTTTTGCAGTTCATCATTGGCGCTTTTAAAAAGCTTGGAGACTTCGATCGAGATCAAGTAGTCTCTAAGATGATACTTATCTTTAAAGTAAAGATAGAAAGTTCCTTTAGCCACTCCGGCATTGGATACGATATCTTGGATGCTGACATTTTTGATATCTGTTTTTGAGAAGAGCGAGTAGGCTGCTTTAAGCAGGCTCTCTTTTTTTTTGCGTTTATTTTCGAGTATTTTGCTTTTCATGGCTTAACTATATCACAAGTTGACTAAAAATGACCATTTGTTTAGTTGAAAATCGTGATTATAGTTTCTAAAACAAAAAAAATGTAAAATATTTGACCAATAGTCATTCTAGTGATATATTCACAGGCATGAAAGGAATGTATTGAGGAATATGGAAAAACTATCACAATTTATCGTCAAGTATCGAAAGGTGATCTTGATCATTTCGATCTTGCTTCTTATTCCAAGTGTGTTTGGATATTTGAACACAAAAGTCAACTACGATATTTTATCCTATTTGCCAAAAGACAGTGAGTCTATGAAAGCGCAAGATATTTTGAATGATGATTTTAATTTATCGAGTGTCGACATGCTCGTTGTCAACAATATGAAGGATAAAGATGTTCTCAAGTTAAAAAAAGAGATTCAGGGGATCCAAGGAGTCGACAAAGTTATTTGGAGAGATGATGCCACAGACATCACGGTGCCAAAAGAAGCGATTCCTGAAAATATAAGAAAGATGCTTTACAGTGGCGATTCAACGATGTTGATCATCACGTTCAAAGAGCCGACTGCTTCGGATACGACGATGGATGCGATCGCGAAGATCAAGAAATATGCGGCGATGGATTGTTATTTGGCAGGGTTTAGCGCGATTACAGAAGATACGAAAGATTTAGTGAATACGGAGACGCCAATTTATTCATTGATCGCCGTTATTCTTTGTTTGTTCGTATTATGTCTAGGCTTGAAATCTTGGGTCGCCCCGATCGTTTTCTTGATCGGTATCGCGTTTCCGATCATCTACAATATGGGAACGAATGTGTTCTTAGGTCAGATTTCCTATATTACGCAGGCTTTGGCGTTGATTTTGCAGCTGGCTGTAACGATGGACTATTCCATTTTCCTCTTACACCGTTATCAAGAAGAAAAACAAAAGGTGAGCGATAAAGAATTGGCGATGTCAAAAGCGATCCATGCCACTTTTGTTTCAATCACTTCTTCTTCAGTCACAACGATTGCTGGATTCTTGGCCTTATGTGCTATGCAGCTGACGTTGGGAAAAGATATTGGAATCGTCATGGCAAAAGGTGTCGTTTTGGGTGTTGTTTGTACCGTGTTGGTTTTGCCTAGTCTTTTGATGGCTTTTGATCCATGGATCGAGAAATGGTCACATCCTGTACTGATCCGTCCTTTAAAGAGAACGCCTAAATTTGTAGTGAAGCATTATAAAGCGATTTTGATCGTCTTTGTATTGTTGTTCATTCCAGCTATCTATTGCCAAGCCAACGTAGGTCAATATTACGATTTGACGCAGACGCTTCCTGAAGATTTGCCAAGTGTTATTGGAACGAATCAATTAAAGGAAAAGTTCAATATGACAACGACTCATTTCACGATCCTTTCAGATCAAGTGAAAACGAAAGATATTCAAAAGATCATTGACCGGATCGAAAAGGTCGATGGGGTCACGAATGTGATTGGTTATGAAAAATATATGGGTCCTGGGGTTCCGAGCACTTTTGAACCGAAGGCTGTGCAAGATATTTTGCATAATGGTGGCAAGCGTTTGTTGGTGATCAATTCGGATTACCGGGCTGCCACAGATCAAGAGAATAAACAGCTGGATCAAATCGATTCGATCATTCATAAATACGATCCGGAGGCGAAAATTGCTGGAGAAGGAAGCTTGACGAGAGATTTGATTCATGTTACAAATACAGATTTTCAAATGGTCAATATTGTGTCGATCGTGGCGATTTTGTTGATCATCGCAATCACGTTCAAATCGTTCTCTTTGCCTTTTATTCTTGTATTGGCGATCGAGTTTGCGATTTGTATCAATATGGGTATTCCATTCTTGACGCATACACAGTTGCCATTTATTGCGGGTATTGTTATTGGCACGATTCAGTTGGGCGCTTGTATCGATTATGCGATCTTGATGACGACACGGTTTAAGGAAGAGCTTCAAAATGGCAAAGATCGAAAACGGGCTGCGCAAACGGCGATCATGATGACATCGCCTTCGATCATCACAAGTGGCTTGTCGTTCTTTGCTGCTTGTTCGGGGGTGGCGTTGATTGCCAAGATGGATATGATTGCTTCTTTATGTGAATTATTAGGAAGGGGCGCCTTGATTTCGGTAATCGTGATCTTGACTGTGCTTCCTTCACTTCTGATCTTCTTTTCTAAATTGATTGAAAAAACGACTAAGGGATGGCCAAAAGCCAAGGGAGAAATTGCTCATGAATAAAACAATTAAAAATATTGGATGTTCGATTCTTGCGACAGTGATGGGATGTTCTTCGATTTCGATTCCGCTTTTTGCAAGTGAGGAAGATCATCCGACCGAAAAAACGGAGACAGTATATACAGTGATCGACGCGAATGGAAACGTGGAGGATACGATCGTTTCTTCATGGCTCCATGATGAAGACGGGATCCAGTCGATTCAAGAAACGCTCGATCTTGAAAATGTTGAAAATATCAAGACCGATGAAAAGCCAACGGTCAAAGGGAAAGAGTATACATGGAATGTCAAAGGCAATGATGTATATTATCAAGGCGACACGAAAAAGGATCTTCCGATTTCACTGTCGATCGAATATAAATTGGATGGAAAGACGATTGCTCCAAAGGATCTTGTCGGCAAGAGCGGCCATTTAGAAATGTTGATCCATTTTACAAACAACATTTCAAAAAAAGTGATGGCGAATGGGAAAGAGGTCACGATTCATCCTTCCTATATTGCAGGGGGTTTGATGGATTTGAATACCGATGTATTCTCGAATGTCAAATGCAAGCAAGGCAAGATCGTCAATGATGGCAAAAACGAGATCTTAGCGTTCGCCACGGTTCCTGGACTCGCTCAAACATTGGATGAAGCAGGACTTTCTACGGTGGCTAAAAAAGTAGATTTGAGCGATACGATCACGATCAATGCCGATGTCAAAGACTATCAAGAAACGGAAATCATGATGGGGGCTACCAATGAAATGGATGCAGAAGACATCGAAGGAATCGATTCAGTTTCCGATCTTACGGGTGGCATCAATGAGCTTGTCAGCGCTAGCGAGCAGATCAATGAGGGAACACATCAATTGTCGGATGGAACAGGAGAATTGAAGGCGGGGATCCAGCCATTGACTCAGGCTGGTCCAAAAATCGAAGAGCTAAGTAATGGAGCGTCCCAATTGTATGATGGAAGCAAGAAGCTGAATACTGGCATCGAAGAATATACGAATGGAGTGGCAAAAGTCAACACGGGAGTAGGTCAGCTTGCTCAAGGAACAGATCAATTAAGAGCGGGGATACAGCCATTAGCACAAGTTGGACCTCAGCTTAATCAGCTAGGAAATGGAGTTTCTCAACTGTACGATGGAAGCAAAAAGCTACATACTGGCATCGAAGAATATACGAATGGAGTGGCAAAAGTCAACACGGGAGCAGGTCAGCTCGCTCAAGGAACAGATCAACTTAAAGAGGGCATGAAGCCATTAGAGAGTGCTTATCCTCAAATCGATCAATTGATCGAAGGATCGAGCCAGCTCGCTGAAGGTAGCGAAAACCTTCAAGCAGGTCTAGCACAATATACGGCTGGGGTTGCTCAGTTAAATGAAGGAAATAAAAACTTGTATGCGATCGATAATGGTGTCCGTGAACTCAAACAAGGAAGTTTGACATTGAGTGAAGGCAATCAAAAAGTTGTAGATGGTATTGAAGAGATCAGTCAAAAGGTTTCTAGTCTGGATCCAAACTTGATTAAAAACTTGAATGATAAGATTCAAAAGGCAAAGGCGGCTTTAGACGAGCTCAATACGATTTTAGTCAAAGATACGAACACTCTCGATTCGATGAGCGCGACTGTTGAACAAGCTTCTCAAGGATTAACTGGCATGGAAGCTCTTGTAGCAGATATTCAAACAGAAGCTGGAAAGATGAATGCGATCATTGATCAAAATAACGCGAAGATCGATGCTTATAACGCTTCTGCTAATTCGAGCGTTGCTCAATTTAAATCAGAACGAAATGCCTACATTGCTCAAATTGATTCTGCGATCGCTGCCTTACAGAATGCGCAAGTCAATCAAACTTATGAAGTGCCTGTCACTACGAAAACGGTTGATGAAAATGGACGAGAACAAGACACAGTTACGTATGAAACAAAGACAGTAACGGTTGATCTAAGTTCTCAAATCGCAAGCTTGCAAAGTCAAAGAGATGCTTTGGCTGCGGCAACTTCTCCTGAACAGCTTCAAGCGTTAGAAAAACTCGATCCTTCTCAATTGGCTCAGGATTTTCAAACAATGAGCGCCGGACTTAGTTCGATGCAAGAGACGATCAAATCAGCAAAAGATAGTTTGGCAAGTATGCAAAGCGATATTCAAACTTCAAAAACGATTCTAAATCAGATGCAGTCTTCTTTGAGCGATCCAACTTTGACGCCGGTTATTGGAGATATTCAAAATCAAGTTGCTCAGTTAAAAGAGGGTCTCGGTAAATTAACAAAGGGCTCCCAAAATGTTCAAAATGGAATCACAAGAATGGATCAAGGAATCGATAAACTGGAAGAGAGCACAAATCAAGCGGCTGCTCAATTGAATGCTGGATCTCAACAACTTGTTGATCAAAACGAGGCTTTGAATAGTGGAGCTGCTCAACTCGCTCAAGGTACGAAACAGTTGGCTGATCAAAAAGATAAGTTGAATGAGTTAAAAGCAGGTTTAGGTAAGCTCAGCGGAGGCGTTGATCAATTAAATTCTGGAGCGAATAGCTTAGCCCAAGGAACAAACCAACTCAATGAGAATTCCGGAAAACTTAAAGAGGGAGCGAGTCAATTAGAGGCTGGAACAAAACAATTGTATGATCAAAAAGGTAAACTCTCCGAATTACAAAATGGTTTAGGTATGTTGACGGATGGTGTTGACCAATTGAATTCTGGAGCGAATGGAATAGCACAAGGTACAAATCAACTCAACGAAAATTCTGGAAAACTTAAAGAAGGTGCAAGTCAATTAGAAGCTGGAACGAAACAATTGTATGATCAAAAAGACAAACTCAATGAATTGAAGGCAGGAATCAGCAAACTAGAATCGGGTGTAGATGAACTCGATGCTGGTGCGAAAAAGCTGGCAGAAGGTTCCGATCAATTCCAAGAACAAGGAATGGGTCAATTGAAGAAAAAATTAGATCTGACGACGAATGAAGTGAAGACTTTGATGGATATTGTGGAAGATATTCAAGATTTGAATCAAGAAAACGCGTCGTTTGCCGGAGCTCCTAAGGGTGCAGATTCAAAAGTTCGGTTTGTATTCCGAACAAAGGAAACAAGTGAAGAAGACAAATAATCATCAACTTTAACGAAATGTTTCTTTGAACTGTGGAAGATTAAAATCTTTCGCAGTTTTTTTCTTTTTTGGGACCATTTTTTTGTTTTTTGTCGTATTGAATATAAGAAGGGGGAATCACTATGTACAGCTTTGTTCGAGAAGAAATATTCTCGTATCCTATGCTACAATGGAATCAAGAAAAGACATTCGATGCGGCCTGCAAAAAGGTGCTTTCCAAAAAGGCGATCCTGGCTTATATCGTGAAAAAAACGATTCCGGAATTTGAAGACTATTCGGTTCGGTAGATCGAATCGTTGTATAT
>NZ_MPKA01000031.1 GCF_001945605.1 Dubosiella newyorkensis | reverse complement strand
AAGATCCGGTGGTGATAGAGAAGTGGAAATACCTGTTCCCGTCCCGAACACAGAAGTCAAGCACTCCATCGCCGAAGGTAGTTGGCTTAGCGCCTGCAAGAATAGGACGCTGCCGGTTCTAGAGAAGACCAGAAAGTGTATGCTTTCTGGTCTTCTTTTGTGTTTCAACAGAAATGATCATGGAATCAAATTTGACGATTTGTCTTGGATCTTTAAAAAAGAAGCCTTTCTGAAAGCTATGCTTAAAGAATGGCTTCTTTTTTTGTTCCATAATAGTCTTTGAGGAATTGTTCTTTATATTCTTGGAATGTTCCATCGAGTATAGCTTGTCGGACTTCTTCCATCATGCGGATGGTGAAGCGGAGATTATGAATAGTAGAAAGCCGAAAGTATTGTTCTCTGACTTTTGGATCTTCTGATTTCATCATTTGTCTAAGTTGGCTTTGGGTATAGCCTTGTTGGCATGTTGGACAGTCGCATCCGACTTCCAAAGGTTCGTGGCAGTCTTGGCAGGCTTGACGGGCCAAAGAATAGTAGCCGTGTTTTGTATAGATGCGTCCATGTCTTGCTTCGCGGCTGGGGGCGACACAGTCGAATGTGTCGGCTCCGTTTTCAACGCCGATCAAAATATCGTCTGGTCGAGAGAGGCCAAGCAAATGGCGAGGTTTGTGTTCGGGGAGTTCTTCGTTGCACCATGTCAAGATGTCGCCTAATGAGCTTTTGAGGAAGGCGCCTCCGAGTCCATAGCCGTCAAAGTCCATTTGGCCCATTTTTTTGGCGGTGCTTCTTCTGAGGTCTTCCCATCGTCCGCCTTGCAGGACGCCATAGAGCGATTGTCGATAGCCGAGGTCGTCTCGATGTTGTTTGTGGACGTCTAGGGAAATTTGGGCCCAGCGTTCGGTGCGTTCTAGTGCTTCTTTGTTGTAGTCGTAGGTGTCGGCTAATGAGGTGAGTTCGTCGAAGGCCATGTGGATGTCGGCGCCAATTCGGCATTGGATTTCCATCGATTCTTTGGGGCCGATAAAGTCTTCTTGCTGCGTGAATGGGTCGAAGAATTGGATGCCACCTTCTTGGACGAGGGCGAGTCGTTCTTTTTTTGGGGTGTTGACGACTTCTTTTTCGCGTTCCATGCTTACGACTTTTCCAATGCCAGAGCCTAAAGACATGACTTGGAATCCGCCAGAGTCGGTAAGGGTCGGTCCGTTCCAGCCTGACCATTTGGCCAATCCTCCTTCTTGGGCGATGGTCGGGGAGATGTTTCTTAAGTGGTAGCCGTTGGAGAGCATGGCTTGGGCGCCAATGGCATGTAGGTCTTCCATAGAAAGGAATTTGACGTGTCCGTGTGTGCCTACGCACATGAAGGCGGGTGTTTTGATGTCTCCGTGGGGTGTATGGATCGTTCCGGCTCTTCCTAATTGGTTTGGAATGCGGGCGTTGATGTCGAATGAGAATTTGTTTTGGCTCATACGTTGCGAATCTTCCTTTCTATCCATGCTTCGAGGGGAGAGAGGATGAGTTCTAATCCCATTCCTAATATATAGGCGAATATGGCTTGTTTGACAAATTCTGGAAACGAGAGGACGCCTAGAAAGGCGACAGTTTCAAAGATGGTCGAGTCGATCAGGTGGGCGAAGGCGCTCGATCCTAACGCTCTTGCGATAAAGCTTTTTGAAAAGAGGCTGTCGCTTTGTTTCATCTTGATAAAAAGATAGTTGTTGAGTAAGTTGGATGTTAAAAATCCGAGCAATGAGCCGAAGATGATGCGGGGCGAAAAGCCAAGCACCATGGCGTAGGCGTCTTGCATGTCCCAGCCTGGATAGGCGGGGAGGGCGATGACGGCATAGAAGACGAATACGGCGATCACGTTGACTAGAAAGCTTGCGTAGATGATCGTTTTGCTGGTGGATTTTCCAAACATTTCAACGATCAGGTCGCCAAGGATATACGTGAGTGGAAAGAGGACGAGGCCGCCATCGACGGCGATGCCTGCCAAATTCCAAAGTTTGATGGCCGACAAGTTGGATATAAGAAGTGTGCCGGCCGATAGGGCTGTCATATACAGCAGTAGCTTCATTCTTTTTTGTGTCATGTTTTTATTTTAGCTCTTTTGGTCTGAAATTTTAAGTGGTTGGATTTTTTCTTTATTGTTTAGAAATTTTAGTTTTGCTTTACAATCTAACTGATAATTTTGGAATATAATATCAAAAAATTCCCCATTTTTTATTGACATTGTGATTTTTGTATCGTAAGTTAAAGGTACCTTGACATGGGTAAACTATGTCAATTCATTCTTGGAGAAAGGGTTCAAGAAAGTTTTAGAAATTAAGGTTGGGCAGATGGTTTATGAGAGGTTTTATTAGACAGTCTGTCTTGGACTGTTTTTTTATTTGATAGATAGTTTTAGGAAGGAATAGTAAATGACGGAAAAGGAATTGAAGAAACTCTCCCGTCTTGAGCTTTTGGAGTTGTTGGTGGAAAGGACTCGTGAAGTGGAGTCTTTGAAGGCGCAGCTGGAAGAGGCGAATCGTAAGTTAGAGGATCGTACGATCGTCATGAACGAGTCGGGAAATATTGCGGAGGCCGCTTTGCGTTTGAATCATATTTTTGAGGAATGTCAAAGGGCTGCGGATGAATATTTAGAAAGTGTAAAGAAGAGCGCGGAACATGAGCAAAAAGAAGGAGACTAGAAACGTCAAGGTGATAAGCTCCCCTAATAGTAGACACGCCAAACAACTAAATTTGGAGGTCCTATTAGGGGGCTTTTTATATGGGAAGAAAATCAAAATACACTATAGATTTTAAATTATCTGTTGTTGACCGCTATTTAAATAAAGGAGAAGGATCCGTCACGATTGGAAAAGATTTAAATCTTAATCCAAACACTGTAATGAATGGGTAAAACAATTTCAAAAGTCGGATGCTGAAGCTTTTCTGGAGAAACCAAGAAATCAATCCTATTCAAAAGAATTCAAAATACAAGTGATTGAGGAATATTTGGCAGGAGGATGTTCGTATCC
>NZ_MPKA01000041.1 GCF_001945605.1 Dubosiella newyorkensis | reverse complement strand
ATAAGCTTGGGGCTTTTCAAGCCGCAGCAAGAGCTGGGAGTTTGAAAAGCAACAAGAAATGGGTTCTTAGGGATAGGGACCCGTAGTCAATGGAAAGCGGAACAAATTTTTTCGGATTTGTCAAAAAACAGAAATTTAGGTTGTCCTCAAACTTGACATAGTACCAGAGCTGCCCAGAGCTATAATTTTTTTTAATGTTTCCAGCTCTTTGCGCAAGGCTTTTACTTCGGATTTCAAATGTTTGACTTCGGAATCTTCTGTTGATTTTTTTACTTCCGAATCCTTTTTCATCACGAGAAAAGCCGTATTTGCCATTCGTCTTTCTCCGACAACGAGAGGGTCATAGCCAGCTTCTATGAAGATTACTTTTGGAGAAAATCCCTGAAGGTATTTTTCCAGAAACAGTTCTTTGAATTCGTCGGTGAATTTCAAAGTCTTGGGTGATACGTATTTGGTATAAGCATTCGATTTGAGCTGCTTGATCTGTTCTTCAGTGAAATAGTTTCTGTTCATATGTTGTGATCTCCTTAGGAAGTCTGTCCAGAATAGTATCTCACTGAATCGCTTCAAGTGTAAGGTGGAAATAGAAAATGTCTACAAAACGCGAACATATTAATTTCAAGTACGTTTTATCGGGCCTTACTAATTAAGTGTCCAATGCTTTTTCTTCTACTAAAAACCGTGTCCACTTTTATGGGTATAGTTTAAATTGAAACTCTGCAAATGCTGAAACACCATCATTCTAAGTTGTTTATTTAATTCAGTATCATTTTTCTTTAAAAAGAATTTTATAATTTTTGGATTATAATATTTCATCAATTCATTTAATATGTAAACCTTATCTTTTAGACTCGTACTTTTTTTATCATACATTCCCATCATTTTATCTAAAAATTCTGGTTCAACCTTCTGCGTTTTCGATTTTGCAAGTTCTATTTTTCTATTTACTCTTGCAATTTTTGGAATTCTCTTTTTCGATAATTCTTCTCTAAATTCATTGGCTGTTTCTTCAGAATAGTTTTTGGAATAATCAGTTTTATTCGAAATGATATTCTGATATGTTGATAATGAGCGAAGCAACTTTTCTGGTTTTTTCATATTATAGCGAGGTTTCTTTTGCCATTTCTTAAGGTGTTCATCTTTGTCTCGATAATATTGATACGAAAATTCAACTGAGTTCCATTCATGAGGATAATATTCTTTTAGAAGCATAACTATATCCGATTCAGAATAATCTTTCGGTAAAATATTTTGAATCGATTCCAATTGTTTACTCCACATTGATTTAATTTGACGAATATCACTTTGAAATATTTTTTTAGTTACACCTGACATCTTATTTACCGTTTATCTCTACACAAAAACCTTAGTTTATTGACTTGCATATTTCATACTCATCAATACTATCTCTACGTTCAATAGCATCATTTATATATTTTTCATAATCACCAATAAAGTCTTCCCATTTAACTGCTTCAATATAGCTGCATGTTCCACTCCAAACGGTGCCATTTTTACAAGTTTTCTTAAGAGGGTTTTTACTTCTATTAAATTTATTATTCTTTATTATTTCAAAAAGTTTTTCGGTATGGTGTTGGATACAATGTCCTTCACAACAATTAAGTGGCTCCAAATAATAAGAGTATGATCCATTTTCATCAGGTAGAACAACAGCCAACATAGCATTTGTATGGCTTACTCTAACCGAATTTCCACTTTTTGTCTTTCTAGATGTCTCTTTTAATGAAAACGATATCTCCCATGGTATCCATTGTTCTTTATCTTGCAGACCAACTTCTTTCATTCCGGGCGAAACAAAAACAACAGTGACTGAACTATCAAAAATACGATCTTTTAACATTTCCCAAATTGTATCTTCCGAATAGTCACTCAAATCTTCACCATCGCTTTCTCCCCTATAAATATCGTCAGATTCTTCTAATACTTTTTCAAATTTATCGACATAATCTCTTACTGTAGTTAGACCCCAAATAGATAAATTTTTAACCTTATCATCTGCATATTTATACGAAACAAAAATTTTTCTTCCCGTTTATTTTTCCCTTCCTTATAAAACCTTCCTAGCTTTTTCAGCAATTATTAAAACCGTTTGAACTAGCTCATTTATATCATTTGATTTTTCAAGAATTTCCCAATATTCATCTAAGTAACTATACTTTTCTTTTTCATTAAATAGTTTAAGATAAATTTGTTTCGCAGCTCCGCCTGTAGACCCTATTGGGATAATAATGCAATCCTTGTCTTTCGCAATATCAAACTCCTTCAGACACCCTTGAGCAATAGTTGTTTCCCCCTTATTTCCAAATATAAAAACAACTATCCCAATCTCTTTTAAAATTTCCTTCCTATAAATATCCCATGCTTTTTCACGTTCGGTATCATCCTTAATATCATACGGAAAAGGATGTAGCCCTAAATGCTCTTCGAGATGCTTATACTTCTTTCTCCTTATTTCTGTTAAGGCACCATTAATAACTGAGGACCCAATTCCTAACCCGTACCCTGATACGACTCTAAATCCCTTAGCAACCAATTTGTTTGATAAATTAAAGGCCAATTCATCAGCTTTTTTTTCATCCCATTCGTTTTTATATATCTCTGCGCTTCCTGAAATAAATACATTGTTAGCAAAAACAGCTTTTTCTAACTCAACGAGAATATCTGTGATTTCACTGTATTCATCAACAAATATCGTTTGAATACCGAATCTTTTCAGCTCCGTTTCTCTAACTTCTTGTTTAATTCTATCTTTATTAAAGTCTTCATCTGTTTGACCCTTTGCTTGACAAACTTTTTTCATAAAGCAATAATGAGTCCTAATATTTTCATTTAACTCCATTCGAATCTGATTCAAAATATGTTCAAGATTAGGATCATCAAAGCTAAACCCAATAAATAAAAACGATTTATATATATTGCCTTTAATAAGCCAAACAAAGTCGATCAATGACTTGGTACGGGCGCTGATTGACCCATTTTTCGAATTCTTTGACCCTCGCACTGATTTCCTGCTTTGTATGAATGAATACATTGT
>NZ_MPKA01000004.1 GCF_001945605.1 Dubosiella newyorkensis | reverse complement strand
TGATACGAACATCCTCCTGCCAAATATTCCTCAATCACTTGTATTTTGAATTCTTTTGAATAGGATTGATTTCTTGGTTTCTCCAGAAAAACTTCAGCATCCGACTTTTGAAATTGTTTTACCCATTTCATTACAGTGTTTGGATTAAGATTTAAATCTTTTCCAATCGTGACGGATCCTTCTCCTTTATTTAAATAGCGGTCAACAACAGATAATTTAAAATCTATAGTGTATTTTGATTTTCTTCCCATATAAAAAGCCCCCTAATAGGACCTCCAAATTTAGTTGTTTGGCGTGTCTACTATTAGGGGAGCTTATCAGGCGGTCCGGGAATGCCGTCCTCGCTTTTTTTATGGTTGATTGTAAACGTTTTCAGCGATCTATAGCGGAAATCGGAAGAGTTTGCTATAATATTTAAATACAAAATAGTTGTGAAAGAAGAGGTGAATTATGACTGTATTTTATATCGTGTGTCATGGAGAGACTTTATTTAGTAAAAAAGGTTTAATGCAAGGTTGGTGTGATTCTCCATTGACAAACGATGCGATCGAACAAACCTTTGCTTTGTCAAATGAATTGAAGTCGATTCATTTTGATGGACTATATACCTCGCCAAGCGGTCGAGCTTTAAAAACGGCATCGATCATAGGCTCGCAAATCGGAGAAACCCCAATTTCTGTAGAAGCCCTAAAAGAAGTGAGCTATGGATATTTAGAGGGGGAATCCAAGAAAAATTGCTTTGTGGATGGAAAGGAAGGAATGTGCGGCTTCGCATGTTTTTCAGGAGAAGACTTCTACACCGCTCAGCACCGCATTATTCGAGCGATGCAAGAGATCGCAAGAAAACACCCAGATCAAAATATTCTCATAGTTTCCCATTCGCAAGTGATCCAGCTATTGCTTGGTCTGATGGACGCAGGATATCGAACGATGGGCTCTCCATGCCAATTAAGTGTTCCTAATGGATCGATCAGCATTTTAAAAGTGGAAGAGAATCATTTTGAGTTGATGAAAAGTCCAGATCTGTCTTATCGGTTTACATCGTCCTCATGTTGATCATATTCGATTTGGATGGTACGCTAACAGATCCTAAGGAAGGGATCACGAAATGTGTCCAATACGCTTTGGCTGCTCAAGGGATCCAAGCAGGCCTTGAAGAACTCACCCCATTTATTGGGCCTCCTTTGCTCGATTCTTTTCAGCGCTTTTATGGGCTGGATCTACAACAAGCCCAACAAGCTGTTCAAAAATATCGAGAGCGATTTTCAAAAGTCGGAAAGTACGAAAATATTGTTTATCCCGGGATCCGGGAAATGCTAGCCAAACTCAAAGCGAATGGACATCGATTGGCTGTAGGAAGTTCGAAGCCTGAAGTATACGTTCTGGATATTCTAAAACATTTTGATCTAGATAAATATTTTGATGTAATCACGGGAAGCGAGTTAGATGGTTCTAGGATCCATAAAGCGGAAGTGATCGATGAAATCTTTAAACGGTTGGCTTCTTCTTCTAAAGCCATCATGGTTGGTGATCGAAAATTCGATGTGGAAGGCGCCCATGAGCATCATATTCCTTGTATCGGTGTAACATATGGATATGGTCAAGAAAATGAGCTTGCCAACGCCAACGCGGATTGGCTCGCCAACTCCGTTTTTGAGACAGAACAGATCCTATTAGAGAATTCGAATGTTTGAATTCTCTTTTTTTTATTAAAAAAGGCCTCAAGAAATGTCTTGAGGTCTTTGAAAGGGCTATTTTTTA
This sequence comes from Dubosiella newyorkensis, assembly GCF_001945605.1. GTDB lineage: Bacteria > Bacillota_I > Bacilli_A > Erysipelotrichales > Erysipelotrichaceae > Dubosiella > Dubosiella newyorkensis. The sequence goes on along the minus strand of NZ_MPKA01000004.1, from coordinate 2,298 downwards.
TACACAGCCTTGAGCTTTCATGGCTTCGGCTACTTTGAGATAGCTTGCGATATTGGCTCCTACTACATATTGGTCAGGATGGCCATATTCAGCGGCGGTATCGCGGCAAGTTTTGAAGATGTTGATCATGATATGTCTTAATTTGTCATCAACATCTTTGAACGACCAAGAAAGGTGTTCTGCGTTTTGGCTCATTTCCAATCCAGAGCATGCTACACCACCGGCATTGCTTGCCTTTCCTGGGGCATAGAGGATCTTGTTTTCGAGCAGATAATGGATAGCGTCTGGCGTCGTTGGCATATTCGCACCTTCGCAAACGGCCATCACACCGTTTTTAACGAGTTCTTTTGCATCTTCAAGATCGAGTTCGTTTTGGGTAGCACAAGGAAGCGCGATATCGCATGGAATCGACCATGGTCGTTTTCCTTCTGTATAAGTCGCGGTTGGATGAAGTTCTAAATATTCTTTGATGCGCCCGCGACGAATTTCTTTGATGTCTTTTACAGTTGCTAGATCGATTCCGTCTGGATCGTAGATAAAACCGTTCGAGTCGGAAAGAGTAACGACTTTCGCACCAAATTCTTGGGCTTTTTGACAAGCGTAGATCGCAACGTTTCCGCTTCCGGAAATTACGACTGTTTTGTTTTCGAAGTTCGTGCCCTTATCTTCGAGCATAGCTTGTGTGAAGTAGCAAAGCCCATAACCGGTGGCCTCTGTGCGTACAAGAGATCCGCCATAGCTTAGACCTTTTCCGGTCAACACACCTGTGAATTCATCACGGATCCGTTTATATTGGCCGAACATATAACCAATTTCACGAGCTCCAACTCCGATATCTCCAGCTGGAACATCTGTATTGGCGCCAATGTGACGGAACAATTCAGTCATAAAGGATTGGCAGAAACGCATCACTTCGCCATCGCTTTTTCCTTTTGGATCAAAATCGGATCCGCCTTTACCTCCACCCATTGGCAAGGTGGTCAGCGCGTTTTTGAAGATTTGTTCAAATCCTAGAAATTTAATGATGCTTACATTCACAGATGGATGAAAGCGGAGACCTCCTTTGTATGGGCCGATCGCGCTATTGAATTGGATCCGGAATCCGCGATTGACTTGCGTCTTTCCTTGATCATCTACCCAAGGAACTCGGAAGATGATCTGGCGTTCTGGTTCAACAAGGCGCGCCAATACATCTTCATCGAGTTTTTCGGGATGAACGTCAGCGATCACGCTGAGCGATTCAAAAACTTCTTCAACCGCTTGAAGAAATTCTGCATCGTTTGGATTCCGCTTTTCTATAGTTTGATATAAAGCTTTTAAATCAGTCATATTCTCCTCCTAGATATACGTTCCTAGTATAACATAAATGAAAACATTTTCATTAAAAAAGAAAAATATACATTATAGAATTGCGATTTTCATTGATTGCAAAAAATGTTTTTTAAATGGTCTATGCTATACTAGGAATAAGCATGGAGGATAAATATGAAACTAGGAATTGGATGCGATCATGGCGCTTATGAATATAAAACAGAAATCGTGGAAATGTTGCAAGAACAAGGACTTGAAGTCATCGATTGTGGCTGTTATGACCGTAAAAGCGTAGATTATCCAGATTATGCGGAAAAAGTCGCAAATCTTGTAGTCGCTGGGGATGTAGATTTAGGAATCGTAATGTGTGGAACGGGTATCGGAATTTCTATGGCCGCGAATAAGATCAAGGGGATCCGCTGCGGATTATGCACGAATACGACGATGGCTCGCTTGACTCGAGAACATAATGACGCCAATATGCTGGCATTGGGACAGCGCACGACGGGAATCGAAGTCGCAAAAGATATTGTGAATACATTTGTGAATACGGAATTCTCGTACGGAGAGCGGCATCAAAAAAGAATTAAAAAGCTTCATGATCTAGAGGAGTGCTAAAAAAAGCCTTTTTAAGCAGGCTTTTTTTTGGGATTTCATCTGTCCTCTAAAAATATTTAAAAAAATTAATAAAAGTATTGACAGATGATCCGAAACAAAGTATGATAAGCAAGCGTTGAGAAAGACGCAGGACATACGAACTTCATAGATCCATCCACAAGAAAAAAAACAAATTTCTTCTTGACGGAAAGGGATCAGGAGGAGTAGTATAAACAAGCTTTGAGGCCAAGAACCCGCTTCAACTGTCCTCTAAAAATATTCAAAAAATATTGAAAAAAGTGTTGACAGAACAGTTCATTCATGGTAATATGAGTGAGCGTTGAGGCAGAGAGCTTCAAGGCAGGGACGATCTTTGAAAACTTGACAGGA
>NZ_MPKA01000127.1 GCF_001945605.1 Dubosiella newyorkensis | reverse complement strand
AAGAGGACATTGTCACGAAAGAGGAGAAAAAAAAGCAAATAAGTATCCAGAAGAAAAAGAGATTGATATTATATGGGACATTTTAAGAAAAAGGGGCTTATGTTTTTGCAAACTGTAAAACTCCCGTGTTGAAAAAACCCATTAAATGCGCTTTAATGTAACTTGTACTAAACTGTTTTAGTATTTATAAATATATTGAAACAAAGCTCCAAACATGAAAATGTAAGTATAGAAGAGGAGGAAGCGAATGGCTTTTTTAAGCAGTCTTTTTTCAGAAGAAAAGAGAGAATTAAACAAATTAGAAAAAACAGCAGATAAAGTGTTGGCACTTGAGCCGCAGATCTCCGCTTTATCAGACGACGATCTAAAACATAAAACAGAGGAGTTTCGTAATCGTCTCAAGAATGGGGAAACTTTAGATGATATTCAAGTCGAAGCGTTTGCGGTAGCGCGGGAAGCTGCCTACCGTGTCATCAACGAAAAACCGTATAAAGTCCAAATCATGGGTTCGCTAGCGATGAATCTAGGTGATATCGCTGAGATGAAAACTGGGGAAGGTAAAACTTTAACAGCGACAATGGCTGTTTATTTAAATGCCCTTGCAGGTGAAGGGGTTCATGTCATCACAGTCAATGAATACTTGGCAGGTCGTGATGCCGCATGGATGGGTGAGATCTATCGCTTTTTAGGCTTAAGTGTGGGAGTGAACAAGCGTGAACTGACTCCAAGCGAAAAAAGAGAGGCCTACAATGCCGATATTACTTATACGACTAACTCTGAACTTGGATTTGATTATCTAAGAGACAACATGGTCACAAACGTAAAGGATCGCGTCATGCGTGGATTGAATATGGCGATCGTCGATGAGGTCGATTCTGTATTGATCGATGAATCAAGAACCCCCCTCATTATTTCGGGAGGAAAAAAACAAACCGCAAATCTTTACATTTCGGCAGATAAGTTCGTTAAAACTTTGACGGAACCCGAATATGAAACGGATAAGCATACCCATGAGAAAACGTTGATTTCAGGTGATTATGATATCGACGAGAAAACGCGTCAAGTCATGCTTTCTGAAGAAGGGGTGCGTAAAGCGGAAAAGTTCTTTAAGATCGATAACTTGTATGACATCGAACACACGCAACTCGTTCACCATATCAATCAAGCGCTCCGCGCGAATTATATTATGATGAAAGGTGTTGAATATGTTGTCAATGACGAACAAGAGATCGTTATTGTCGATCAGTTCACTGGACGTATGATGCCGGGTCGCGCGTATAGTGATGGCTTGCATCAGGCGATCGAAGCGAAAGAAGGCGTTCCGATCAAAGAAGAGACGTCGACATTAGCGACGATCACTTATCAGAACTTTTTTAGATTATATAAAAAATTAGCAGGAATGACCGGTACGGCCAAAACGGAAGAAGAGGAATTCTTATCTACTTACAACATGAAAGTTATCGTGATTCCTACCAACAAGCCTGTTGTTCGAGATGATATGCCAGATGAGATCTATGCTCATAAAAAAGATAAATACCGCGCCCTTGTCGATCGAGTAAAACAACTTCATGAAAAAGGGCAGCCTGTTCTTGTGGGAACGATTGCCGTTGAAACATCAGAACTTCTCTCTCAAATGTTGAAGAAGGAAAAGATCCCTCATGAAGTACTGAACGCTAAAAACCATGCTCGAGAAGCGGAAATCGTCGCAAAAGCGGGACAGCCAGGATCGGTTACGATCGCTACGAACATGGCTGGCCGTGGTACCGATATCAAGCTTACACCAAAATCTAGAGAGCTTGGCGGATTGGCGGTTCTTGGAAGCGAACGCCATGAATCTCGGCGTATCGATAACCAGCTTAGAGGCCGTTCTGGACGTCAAGGCGATCCAGGTTTCTCTAAATTCTATGTTTCTTTAGAAGATTCTTTGATGGTTCGTTTTGGTGGCGATAAGCTCAAAGGTTTGTTTGAGAAAATGGGTGACGAGCAGATCGAATCGAAGACGGTCACAAAATCAATCACGATGGCTCAAAAACGTGTAGAAGGCTTCAACTTCGATACACGTAAGCAGCTTCTTGACTATGATGATGTTCTTCGCCGTCAGCGAGAGATCATTTATACGCAGCGTAACAAAATCCTCGATAGCGACAACATCCATGATATGGTTAAATTGATTTTCGAAAAAGTGATCGAACAAACGCTGCAGGCTAACTTGTTGGATACGAAAAAGGGCGAGATCGATATTCCAGGATACGTCAAACCATTAGAGATGATGGGTTTACAAGATGATCGAGCGATCCACGCCAAAGATCTTGAAGGAATGAATTATGATCAAATCAAAGAGTATTCAATGAACAAGATCTGGACCGATTATGAAAACGAGATCAAGGATGTGAAAGCTCAGTTCTTACCGTTTGAAAAGACAGTTGTCCTTCGAAACATTGATAGAAACTGGATCGAACATATTGACCGAATGGATAAGCTGAGAAGCGGAATTTATTTGCGTTCGTACGCACAGAACAATCCGCTCCAACAATATGTACAGGAAGGCTTCGATATGTTTGAAGAAATGAATCGACGGATCGATCGAGAGATCGCATTCTTCTTGTTGAAAGTGCGGATCCGTCGAGTTGTAACGAAAAAAGAAGAAGTTGTTCAAAAAGCAAAACAAGCACAAAAAGAAAAGAGAGCCTAATGGAACTTTATGAATTAAAACAAGCTCTGTCTACTCACCTAGAGAAGTTGGAAGCTCTAGGTGAGTCTCTTTGACTTAGCTAGCAAAGAAAAAGAAGTTGCTCGACTTGACCAGTTGAGCTTGGAAGAGGGTTTTTGGTCAGATCAAAAGAAAGCCCAGTATACGATCCGAAATAGGAATGCTTTAAAAGATATCATCGATAGTTACGAGCTTCTTCATGAAGAGCTGGTTGGTTTGAATGAGAGCGCGGATGTGCTCAAAGAAGATTTTGATCAAGAATTGATGGAGCTTACAGAAGAAGAATACAAGGAGATCGAAACTAAATTTGATGATTTCGAAATGAAGGTCCTTCTTTCTCACGAGTATGATAATTCGAATGCGATTTTGGAGATCCATCCTGGCGCTGGTGGAACAGAAAGTTGTGATTGGGCCAGCATGTTATATCGGATGTACACTCGGTATGCGGAAAAGCATGGCTTCAAGGTAAGTGTTCTCGATTATTTGCCTGGTGAAGAAGCGGGGATCAAAAGTGTGACGATGCTTGTAGAAGGCGAAAAAGCATATGGATATCTAAAATCGGAAAAGGGTGTTCATCGTCTCGTTAGAATTTCTCCTTTTGATGCTGGTGCACGACGGCATACATCATTTGCTTCCTTGGATGTAATGCCTCAATTCAATGAAGAGATCGAGATCGAGATCAAGCCGGATGATTTGATCATCGAAACTAAAAGAGCGTCTGGTGCAGGTGGTCAGCATATCAATAAAACGGATTCTGCGATCCGGATGGTTCATAAGCCGACAGGAATCGTAGCAACATGTCAATCTGGCCGAAGTCAGATCCAAAACCGGGAAGAAGCCCTTCGTATATTAAAATCGAGACTCTATCAACGCGAGATCGAAGAACAAGAAAAAAAGATCGCCGAGCTCAAAGGGGTGCAGCTTGCCAATGAGTGGGGATCTCAAATACGAAACTATGTCATGCATCCATATAGTTTGGTCAAAGATGTAAGAACGGGATATGAAACGAGTCAAGTTCAAAATGTACTAGATGGAGACCTCGACGATTTTATATTCGCGTATTTGAAATCGCAGATCCAATAGAACGATAAACCATTTGGGAAACCATTTGGTTTTTTTTTGAATGCTATGGTGTGCTTTCGTTTTATCTTATTCAGTTCAACGTAGAATATTTCAGAAAAGTGTTTATTTTGCTTTTTTTTCTTGACAGATACTTTTGAAGCGATATTATAAATAAGCTTTGAGGCCAAGAACCCGCTTCAACTGTCCTCTAAAAATATTCAAAAAATATTGAAAAAAGTGTTGACAGAACAGTTCATTCATGGTAATATGAGTGAGCGTTGAGGCAGAGAGCTTCAAGGCAGGGACGATCTTTGAAAACTTGACAGGA
>NZ_MPKA01000033.1 GCF_001945605.1 Dubosiella newyorkensis | reverse complement strand
GCAGATCCATTTCCATCTTTTTTATATTTCATAGTTGCTACGGACAATGTTTTATCAACTGTTATTCCAATTAAATTACGTTCATTATTGATTTTATATAGTTCTCCAAACCTACGCTGTTCCCAAGTAATTACAAAAATAGAGCCGAAAATAATACTCGGCCCTTGCTATCTGATTTCTATTTGAAAATAGGTCAATTGGTTAATTGTAAATGGTTTTGAAGCTAATCTTCTAAATCAAAACCTCCAGAAAGCGTAAATTTTTTGATTAATTCATACATTCTCTGCTTTACTTTCGGTGGAATTAATTTTATTCTTTCTTTTTTTTCGAAATAAGCTTTTGCTTTTGCTTTGTCGTAATCATTAACGATTTCGTCAAGCAATCCATATTGATTTATCGTGTTTTCATTGACTTTTCTTGCCAACATTTCTTCTAATTTGGTTTGATTTAGTCCAAAAGTGTCTGCAAAACGCTGAATGCGAGCGTTAGTGGCATTTGCCATATAATCTTGAATATATTCTTGTAATGTTTTATCTGGTTCTAATTGAATATCCCCACGCTGTAAATCGTGAATAAAGATATTTGCATATTTTTGCTCATCTTGAGATAAAGTCGAAAAAGACTTATGAACTTCTTGAAGCGCTTGTTCTGCTTCTTCTGATGAAACACCTTTTTGTTCGATCACCTTTAGATATTTTTTAAATCTTGAATTCATGTATTCAGCATTTATTCGTGCCGTATCTATTTCAGTTAAGTGTCCTTTAAGTTCGAATGGTATATCATCAATATCTTTAGGTATTCCTGGTTCAACTTTACGGTCAATTTCCTTATAACGTTGAATTAACGAAAGATATTGTTCTTCGGACATCGCCGTTCTAACTTGTGATACTTCAACTGAATTTGTTCCTACATTTTCGTCTTTAAAAGTATACTCTTCTTTTCCCCAAACAAATCCTTGGATCTTGGCTGCGTCAAGGTATTGATTAAATTGATTGAATAAAGACACAAATTTTGCCTGTACCGCTTTTTCTTTTGGTAAAGTCGAATACTCAACAATATCTTCTTTCACAAATAAAGTTTTGATTTCTTCGGCGACTTTGTTCATATTTTCTAGGTTTGTTTTTAAATTGTCTACAAATAAACCGAATGGTTTATCTCCTGAATAAAGCTTAATTGCCTCTTCTATATTCTTTTCCATTGTGTGTGGATAGCGATAATAGCGAATCGTACCAAATTGTTTATCTTGACCAAATAATCGATTGGTTCTAGAAAACGCTTGAATGATATTTTCGTATTTCATTAACTTATCCATATATAGTGTATTGATCCATTTTGAATCGAATCCTGTTAACATTTGATCAACGACAATAAGGAGATCGAGCTGTTTTTCTGGAGCTAAATTTCGATAGTATTCTTTATGAGCTAATCGAAAAGAAACATCTTTTTTAAATGCTGGGTATATCGCCATTTGAAATTTTTGATCAAACAAGTCATTGTAGTCTTTTAAAATCTGAACTGTTTCCTGTTCCTTCACTGTTGCCCCAGCTTTATTATCAATGCTCGGATCATATAGACAAGTCACTTTCATTGTAGGAATCATTTCACGAATCAATTTATAATAAGCGATTGCTTCTGGAATTGAACTGGTAGCGAATATTGAATGAAATTTCTTGCCTGCACTTAATCGAATCCAGTTCTTTTTAATATCTTCGACAACCATTTTGCGATGCTCTTTGCGATCGTATTGAGAGGATGGTAATTCTGCTTCAATCTTTACCATTGGAATGGAAGGGTCAGTATACTTCAAATACTTTTCTTTCTTTGCCTCATCCTTAAACACTTCCTCTTCAGAGGAGGCTTTTACTTTAGATAAACCGACAGCTTTTCTCACATCTGAATCAGAATATGTTGAAATTTTATAAACATCAAATCCTAAGACATTGTGATCTCGAATGCCATCTGCAATACTATATCGATGAAGTTCATCTCCAAAAATTGAAACTGTTGTATTATGATTTTTTTGATTTTCCTCATGAATCGGTGTTCCAGTAAAACCAAAAAACATAGCGCGCGGAAATGTTTTCTTAATTGAATAAAGCATATCTCCAAATGTTGAACGATGCGCCTCATCAATGATAAAGACAATACGTTTATTAGAGATTTGTTCAATATCGTATGCATTCAACCCATTCTCGTCATCTTTGATTCTAGACATCTTTTGAATAGATGTAACAATCAACGAGTCTGTCACATTATCACTTTTCAATCTTGTTTTGAGTTCATGTGTGTCTTCTGTCGCTTGAACAACTTCTTTCTCGCTAGCAAATGAATTATATTCTTTCAAGGATTGAGTACCCAACTCGATTCGATCTGTCAGAAAAACGACTTTATCAGCATCATTCGAACTTGCGATCAACTGAGCCGATTTAAAACTCGTCATCGTTTTTCCAGAACCAGTTGTATGCCAAACATAACCACCATGTTGATCGCCGTTTTCCCAATCTTTCTTCGCAACTCGATCTGAAATGGCATTTGCCGCATAATACTGATAACTACGCATGACTTTCAAAACGCCATCGCCTGTATCAGCCACCGTATAATATCCAATCATCTGATGAGCCATTGGAATAGATAATAAACCAACAATTACATCTTTCCAATTATTCAATACTTCGTTCATCGAATCTTCCCAGTGGAAATAAAAATTCTCGTTGAACGTTCCTTCAGGACCTGGATTTGTGAAATATACTGTATCGTCTGGAGTCATAGCTACAAAAACTTGAATCAAAGAAAACAGTCCTGTAAATACGCCTTCTTTCGCATATTTTTCTATCTGATATTGTGCTTCGATCCGCTGTTCTTTGCTTCTCTTCAATTCGATATGAATCACTGGCATCCCGTTGATCAATAGAAGTAAATCACCTCTACGATCACTTGTCATCTTAGAATGTGTAGGAAATTTTGGCTGTTGAACAATTTGATAACGACTCTGACCAGCAGCAATTTCTCGCTTATTATAGATTTTCAGACTTACCTCTTTTCCAAAATGAAGTTTATCTCCGGGATTATCTCGCTTAATCGAAACACTTTCACCATTGATAAATCCATTCAATTTCAAAGGGGTCTTCAACGCTCGAATTTGTTCAAGAATCTGATCCATCTCACTGGAAGTTAAAGGAACATTGTTTAGCTGATCAATTCCACGATTGTTTTCAAACAAAATATCCGCCCAATTTTGAATTAGATCTTTTTCCGTGGCATTCTTTAAAACTTTGTCTTCCCAACCATGATCTTTCAACAATTGAATGACTGCTTCTTCAAATTGAGCTTCTTTCGCGAATGTCATTTTATCCCCTCCTTTACCAGTTCTTCCGTTTTATAGGCATAGTAACCCTCATAGAAATAACTATGATCAACGCCCTTCATAAACATTTCTCTACTCTCGACTTCTTGAGAAAGTGCTTGTTTTAGGACATGTTTGATTTCAATATCCCGAATTGGACTACGCTCCATCGCAAGCAAATAATCCTCTTTATCTACTTTGCTCCAATCGATCACAAGACCAAGTTCCACTTTCAGCATGTGATCAAGCCAAATTCTTCCTGAACGTCCATTACCTTCCCGAAATGGATGCGCAACATTCATTTCGACATACTTTTCAACGATTTCATCAAATGTAGATTGTGGCATTTGATCGATTGTCTCTAAAGAAGATGATAAATACATGATTGGTGCAAAACGAAAATTTCCCTTAGCAATATTGATCGCTCTAATTTGTCCAGTAAAATCATAAATATCCGAAAATAGATGTTTATGAATAAAAGCCAAAGTACTAAACTTGCCAGCAGGCATATCTTTCAGCATACCTGAATTAAAAAGTTCGATAGCACGTAACTTACTGATTCTCTCTTCTTCACGCGCTAATTCAGGAGAATTATCAATCCCTAATTTGTTTTTTAAAGTCATTTTTTCACCTATACGAACATTTTTTCCAGTAAAGAAGCCTTCACCTTTTTTAACTTTTCAACTTTACGCTGATGAAGGGTGATAAACTTGTCTATATCCAAAAATAAATTCCCGATTTTATTCTGTTCTTCTATACCTGGAATTAGAATAACTTGTTTAAAAAAATCTTCAGGAACTAATTCGTTCATCATAGTG
>NZ_MPKA01000035.1 GCF_001945605.1 Dubosiella newyorkensis | reverse complement strand
GAATGAACTGTTCTGTCAACACTTTTTTCAATATTTTTTGAATATTTTTAGAGGACAGATTGAGGAGAAACCTCAACAGCTTGTTTATACTACTCCTCCTGATCCCTTTCCGTCAAGAAGAAATTTGATTTTTTTCTTGTGGATGGATCTATGAAGTTCGTATGTCCTGCGTCTTTCTCAACGCTTGCTTATCATACTTCTTTTTTAACTATCTGTCAACCGTTATTTTGATTATTTTTCAATATTTTTAAACGACAGATTGATTTTGCCTGTCGATAAACAATTTTTAAAACTTTTAATATTTAATTAAATCACGGAGTGATTATAAGTGCAGATTCAGATGCTATTCTATTTTTTTCTTTATTCATCGCATTAAGATAGGGCGTTTTAGAAAAGATAATACTTCTTATATATCATTGCGATACTTGTTCTTTTTGCTTCTAAAATCACTTTTTTTACCCAAGAAATCACCACAATTCAGACACACTACTTCCCATTATATAAAGGATATTTTAAGATATTTCCCTTTCGAGACGTGAAAAACAAAAAAAGCAATGTCAAAAACAAATTCCGCAATTTCATCCAAGAAAAGACTTAACTATACTAATAGCGTAATGAAAGCGCAACCAAACGCTTAACGGAGGTTAATATATATGGAAATGACATTAAGATGGTATGGCCCAGGCCATGATACGATTTCTTTAGAACAAATTCGCCAAATTCCAGGAGTCACTGGAGTGATCACAACTCTCTATGACAAAATGCCAGGAGAAGTTTGGACGCGTGAAGAGATCCGTAACTTAAAAAACTACGTTGAAGAACACGGATTAAACCTTTCCGGAATTGAATCTGTCAACGTACACGATTCGATCAAGATTGGAAGCGAAGACCGTGATCAATATATCGACGCTTATATCGAAACATTAAAGAACTTAGGAGAAGAAGGTATTCATCTCGTTTGCTATAACTTCATGCCAGTATTCGACTGGACACGTACTGAACTCGCTCGTGTTTTAGAAGATGGTTCGACTGCGTTAGCCTACAACCAAGAAACAGTAGACAACATGAACCCAGAAAAAATGTTCGAATCGATCGCATCCGATATGAACGGTACTGTAATGCCAGGATGGGAACCAGAACGAATGGAAAAAATCAAAGAACTATTCGCCCTCTATAAAGATGTAGATGCTGAAAAACTCTTTGATAACCTCGTCTATTTCCTTGAACGTATCATGCCAGTATGCAATGAATACGACATCAACATGGCGATCCATCCAGATGATCCAGCTTGGCCAATTTTTGGACTCCCTCGCATCATCAATTCAAAAGAAGGGATCCAACGTGTGATGAAAGCCGTAGACAATCCACACAACGGAGTTACGTTCTGCGCTGGTTCTTATGGAACGAACCTCAAAAACGACCTGCCAGAAATGATCCGCTCATTGCCAGGCCGTATCCACTTTGCCCATGTAAGAAACTTGAAGTTCAACAGCATCACACCACTTGACTTTGAAGAAGCACCACATCCTAGCCAATGCGGAACATTTGACATGTACGAAATCGTCAAAGCGCTTCATGACATCAACTTCGATGGACCGATCCGCCCAGACCACGGACGCATGATCTGGAACGAAGTAGGAATGCCAGGCTATGGATTGTATGACCGCGCACTTGGAGCAACCTACATTCTAGGATTGTGGGAAGCGATCGACAAAAACGAAAAGCGAGGATAATCATGAAACTAACAAACGAAGGAATCAAACAAAAAGACGCTTGGCTCAATGCCGACTATCAGCTTCCTAGCTACGATCGTGAAGCCATGGTCGAAAGAACACAAGCCAATCCAGAATGGATCCATTTCGGAGCCGGAAACTTATTCAAAGCTTTTCAAGCCAACGTCGTAGAAACATTATTGAACGAAGGCATCATGGACAAAGGAATCATCGCAGTCGAAGGATTCGATACGAAGATCCTCCAAAACAGCCGCGAACACGATACGCTCGCCCTATTGGCGACTTTAAAATCCGATGGAACAGCCGATAAAGTCGTGATCGGATCGATCGCCGAAGCCGACCTTCTCTCTTGTGAACACGAAGAAGAATTCAATCGACTCAAAGAAATCTTCCGCAACCCAAGCCTGCAAATGGCTTCCTTTACGATCACCGAAAAAGGATACTCGCTCACGAACGCCAACAATGAACTGCTTCCAGCCGTTCAAGAAGATTTCAACTACGGACCAGCCGCTCCAAAAAGCTATATGGGAAAAGTAGTCGCTTTGCTGTTGGAACGCTTCCATGCCAGTAAATACCCAATCGCGATGGTGAGCATGGACAACTGCTCGCACAATGGAGACATTCTCAAAAGTGCGATTCTTCCTTACGCCAAAGCATGGGAAGAAAAAGGCTTCGTCCCTTCTGAATTCGTACAATATCTTTCGGACGAGAATACAGTTAGCTTCCCTTGGTCGATGATCGACAAGATCACGCCACGCCCCGACGATGCGATCGGCGAAATCTTCAAAAAAGATGGAATCGAAGACATCGAACCGTTCCAAACAGACCGTGGATCTTTTGTCGCTCCATTTGTAAACGCAGAAGAAACCCAATACTTAGTCATCGAAGACAAATTCCCGAACGGGCGTCCCCCTCTTGAAAAAGGCGGCTTGATCTTTACAGATCGAGAGACTGTCAATAAAGTTGAAACGATGAAAGTAACAACTTGCCTGAACCCTCTCCATACAGCACTTGCCATTTTTGGATGTCTTCTTGGTTATGATCGTATCAGCGAAGAAATGAAAGACGAAGACTTAGTCAACTTGATCAAAAAGATCGGCTATCAAGAAGGTCTTCCAGTCGTGACAAACCCAGGCATCCTTGATCCAAAAGAATTCATCGATACCGTGATCGAAGTTCGTTTTCCAAACCCGTTCATGCCCGATGCGCCACAACGGATCGCGACAGACACGAGCCAAAAACTCTCTGTACGCTATGGAGAAACGATCAAATCTTACGCAAAAGATGAAACACTCGATCTCAATGATCTAGAAGCGATCCCACTCGTATTTGCTGGATGGATCCGTTATTTGATGCAAATCAATGACGAAGGAACTGCCTTTGAAGCAAGCGCCGACCCACTCTTAGACGAGCTTGTTCCGCTTGTTCAAAATATCCAATTAGGACAAAAAGTCAATGTCGAACAACTTCGTCCAATTCTAGAAAACGAAAAAGTCTTCGGAATCAATTTGATCGAATACGGTCTTGCCGACAAAGTCGTTGCCCTATTCAACGAAATGAACGAAAAACCAGGAGCGATTCGACAAACTTTGCACGAAGTCGTTTCAAAATAAATCAAAAAGGAAATTCAAATGAATACAACATTACTTGAACAATTAAAATCATTTGGCGTAGTCCCAGTCGTCGTTCTCGAACACGTCCAAGATGCTGCGCCACTTGCTAAAGCCCTAGAAGAAGGAGGTCTTCCAGTCGCTGAAGTCACTTTCCGCACAAAGGCGGCCCGCGAATCGATCAGCGCCATGAAACAAGCATGCCCAGACATGCTCGTAGGCGCTGGAACGATCCTTAAAGTCTCTCAAGTCGACGAAGCGATCAACGCGGGCGCTCAATTTATCGTGACGCCAGCTTTCGATGCCGAAATCACAAAATATTGTTTAGAACACAATATCCCGATCTTGCCAGGCACTTCAACACCAACCGATGTGCAAGCCGCATATAAACTTGGCGTGGATGTCGTTAAATTCTTCCCAGCCGAACAAGCTGGCGGACTAGCAATGATCAAAGCGATCGCAGCCCCTTACAACATGATGACCTTCATGCCAACAGGTGGGATCGGGCCAAAAAACATGAAAGACTATCTTGCCTACGAAAAGATCTTATGTGTAGGCGGAAGCTGGATGGTCAAAAAAGAATGGATCGAACAACGCGATTTTGCGAAGATCGCAGAAGAAACAAAAAAAGCCGTAGCGCTTTTAAAAGAGGTACGTTAATACAATGAAAAAGAAAGTAATCACATTCGGAGAATTGATGCTCCGTCTTGCTCCGCAAGGATACACTCGCTTCGTGCAGGCCGACAGCTTTGGAGCAACATACGGAGGGGGAGAAGCCAACGTCGCCGTATCGCTTGCCAACTATGGACACGACGCTTACTTTGTCTCCGCTCTTCCTGCTCACGAGATCGGACAGGCCGCTCTCAATTCCTTGAGACGCTATGGAGTGCTGACCGACTACATCAACCGCAGCGGAAACCGTCTTGGGATCTACTTCCTGGAAAAGGGAGCGAGCCAAAGACCAAGCAAAGTCATCTATGACCGGGCCGATTCTTCGATCGCCCTTGCCAAGAAGGAAGACTTCGACTGGGACGCGATCTTCAAAGACGCGAAATGGTTCCACTTCACGGGCATCACGCCAGCCCTCAACGACAATGTGGCAGAAATCACATTGGAAGCGTGCAAAAAAGCCAAAGAGCACGGGGTGAAGATCTCTTGCGATCTGAACTACCGCAACAAGCTCTGGAGCAAAGCCAAAGCCAAAGAAGTCATGAGCGAATTGGCCAAATACATCGATGTCTGCATCGCCAA
>NZ_MPKA01000084.1 GCF_001945605.1 Dubosiella newyorkensis | reverse complement strand
TCTGGGCCGAGCCTAACAATTCATTGGGGAAAATTTCCACTTCGTATTTATCGCCAAGCTTTTCTTCAATGATTTTTTTGAACTCGAGCATGCCAATATGTTCTGGATGCTCTTCCGATTGAGCGTGAGCGATCCGGATGATCCTTTTTCCTCCTGTGATCGAGTCAAAAGCAGAACATCCACTTAAACCAACCGCAGTTAAAACAACCAATAAGCTGGTAAAGAGTCGTCTCATAAATCTCATAAATGATCCTCCTTCTTTGAAAACTTATGTGTAAGCCTTTACAATCACAAACTATACATCACATCAATTCCAAACGCAACAGAGAAAATCAAATTTGTTAAAATAATCACATTCATCACGTATCATTCACCAAGATGTTTAGAATAATTAGTTAAATCGCCTTAATATAAACCATTTTTTGCATTCACATACAAACCGATTGACAACCCGTTCCCGGATGTGATACAAATTATGTAAGCTCTTACACACATTCATTCAAAATGTGGAAGAAATAATCATGTTAGGAGGAACACATGGAAAAGAAATGGATCCAAATCAATCCAATCGACAATGTCGCAGTCGCATTGTCCCCCCTTCAAAAAGGAGAAACGATCGAACTTGGCGAAAAGTCGGTCATCCTGAAAGAAGATATTGCCCAAGGCCATAAATTCGCCCTAAAACCGATCAAAGCCCAAGAAAATATTATGAAATACGGCTTATCGATCGGACACGCCAAACAAGATATCCAAGAAGGCGAATGGGTACATATCCACAACATCAAAACGAATTTAAACGATGTTCTTGAATATACGTACGACAAAAATGTACAACCTCTCGAACCACAAAAAGAAAGAATCTTTTTAGGCTATCGCCGTCCCAATGGTAAAGTCGGGATCCGCAACGAGATCTGGATCATCCCAACCGTTGGATGCGTCAACAACATCGCTCAAGCGATCGAGCGCGCCACACAATCTCTTGTTCAAGAGGGTGTCGAAGCGATCTGCGCTTTCCCGCACCCGTATGGATGCTCCCAAATGGGAGGCGATCAAGAAAACACAAGACGCATCTTAGCTGACTTGATCGAGCATCCAAATGCTGGCGGCGTCCTTGTCCTAGGACTTGGATGCGAGAATTCTAACATCCCTGAACTTAAAAAATATCTCAACGATCCTGAAAGCGACCGGATCGAATACTTAGTGAGCCAAGAAGTCGAAGATGAAATCGAAGCCGGTATCGAAAAAGTCAAAAAACTAGCCGAAAAGATCAAAAACGACAAACGCGAACCAATCGGCGCGAGCGAACTTGTGATCGGACTCAAATGCGGAGGATCCGATGGACTTTCTGGAATCACAGCCAATCCAACCGTTGGCGCCTTCTCCGATAAGCTCATTGCCCAAGGCGGAACGACAATCTTGACAGAAGTTCCAGAAATGTTTGGCGCCGAGACGCTTTTGATGAATCGCTGCGAAAACGAAGAGCTCTTCGAAAAAACAGTCGACCTCATCAATGGATTTAAACACTATTTCCAATCCCACGACCAAACGATTTATGAAAACCCGTCTCCAGGGAATAAAAAAGGCGGCATCTCCACATTGGAAGATAAATCGATGGGATGCACGCAAAAATCTGGAAAAGCGCCAGTCGAAGGCGTGCTCAGCTATGGCGAACCTGTCCAGCATAAAGGACTCAACCTGCTTTCTGCTCCAGGAAACGACTTAGTCGCCAGCACGGCGCTAGCAGCCAGCGGAGCGCATATCGTATTATTTACAACAGGAAGAGGAACCCCATTCGCATCCCCTGTGCCAACGATGAAGATCTCAAGCAATTCAAAGCTCGCCAACCACAAATCGAACTGGATCGATTTCAACTGCGGAGCGCTGTTAGAAAATAAAAATCTCGACGAACTTTCAGATGATCTATTGAATTATGTCCTTGAAGTCGCAAGCGGAAAACAAGTTGCCAGCGAGCGTGCCGGCTTCCACGATATGGCGATCTTCAAACAAGGTGTCACATTATAAAACAAGGAAAGGAACCACAATGAAAACACTGAACTATCAAACTTTAAAAGAATCCAACTACGACGGCTTTATTTTAGAGGATGCGCCAGTTCGCGTCCTGCAATTTGGCGAAGGAAACTTCTTGCGCGGCTTTGTCGACTATTTTATCGATGTCATGAACGAAAAAGCCAACTTTAACTCTAAAGTCACGCTCGTACAACCAATTAGTCAAGGCGCTTTCCGCCTCAAAGACATCATCAACGAACAACAAGGCTTATACACGCTCTATCTTCAAGGCTTTCAAGATGGGAAAGAAGTTCGTGAAAAGCGCGTGATTTCTACCGTGAAGAACTGCTTGAACGCCTACGAAGATTGGGATACCGTTCTTGAGCTCGCCAAAAACAAAGATCTGCGCTTTATCACCTGCAATACGACCGAAGCAGGAATCGTATACGATCCTAGCTGTCAGTTGAACGACACGCCAGCCCACAGCTATCCAGCGAAATTGACACAATTCCTATATGCGCGCTGGAAACAAAATCTTCCAGGCTTCATCATCTTGGCTTGCGAATTGATCGACAACAATGGAAAAGAACTCGAAAAATTCGTGCTCCAGCACGCGAAAGACTGGAATTTAGAAGAAGAATTCATCAAATGGATCCAAAACGAGAACATTTTCTGTTCAACACTTGTAGACCGCATCGTTACCGGCTATCCTCGCCAAGAAGCCGATCATTTAAACGCGGAAAACGGATATATCGACCAAACGCTCGATACAGGCGAAATCTTTGGCGTATGGGTCATTGAAGGACCACAATCGATCGCGAAAGAATTCCCATTTAAAGAAGCCGGGCTTCCGATCATTTTGACAGACAACCACAAGCCATATAAAGAAAGAAAAGTGCGGATCTTGAATGGCGCCCATACATCGATGGTTCTAGGGGCGTTCTTAGCTGGACAAACGATCGTTCGGGATTGTATGTACGATCCTACGATCAGCGCCTACTTGAATAAAGCGATCTATGAAGAAATCATTCCGACTCTTTCGCTTTCAAAAGAAGATTGCGAAGAATTCGCCCACGCTGTGAGCGAACGTTTCAAAAACCCATTCATCGATCATGAGCTCTTATCGATATCGCTCAACTCGACAGCGAAATGGAAAGCGCGCGTCATGCCTTCTCTTCTTGGCTATGTAGAAAAGTTTGGCAAGCTTCCAAAAGCTTTGAGCACTTCGCTTGCCAGCTACATCGCTTTCTATCGCGGAAAAGAATTGACAGAAGATGGTTTGAAAGCGATCAACCCTGTCACGAAAAAAGAATATACGATCAAAGACGACGCTGCCGTTTTGGAATTCTATGCCAACAACGCAAATCGTTCCAATGAAGAACTCGTTTCTCTTGTCTTGAGCAACGAAGAATTCTGGGGCCAAGATCTAAGCCAGATCCCAGATTTAGAAGAAGAAGTGCTCGCCGATTTGAACTTGATCGACGAAAAAGGCGCGATGGAAGCGATGAAAGCTTGCGTCGAATAAGAAAAGAAAGAAGGAACATCCATGAATACAGTCATTCAACGTTTTAAAGAAATCGGGATCATTCCTGTGATCGCACTCGAACATAAAGAAGACGCCTCCTTGTTAGCCGACGCGTTGTGCAAGGGAGGTCTTCCTGCTGCTGAAATCACCTTCCGTACCCGCGAAGCAGCCGCCTGCATCAAAGAGATGCGGACAAGCCATCCTGATATGCTCGTCGGCGCGGGAACGATCTTATCGACAGCCCAAGTGGACGAAGCGATCAGTGCCGGCGCTCAATTCATCGTCTCTCCTGGATTCGATGAAGAAGTCGTGAAATACTGCATCCAGAAAGACATTCCTGTCGTTCCTGGAACAGCTACCGCAACGGATGTGCAAGCCGCCTATAAGCTCGGCTTGAATTTTGTGAAAGTGTTTCCTGCCGAGATCCTTGGCGGCATCAAAATGATTAAAGCGATCGCGGCCCCTTACAACATGATGACATTCATGCCTTCTGGTGGAGTGAGCGAAAAAAACATGGACGCTTATTTAAAAGAAGACATCATTCTTTGTGTAGGCGGAAGCTGGATGGTCAAAAAAGATTTGATCGACAATAAAGAGTTCGATACGATCGAAGCCCTTTCCCGAGAAGCTCGTTCTCGTTTTGAAAAGATCAGAGGTTAATACAATGAAAAAGAAAGTAATCACATTCGGAGAATTGATGCTCCGCCTTGCTCCGCAAGGATACACTCGTTTCGTGCAGGCCGACAGCTTTGGAGCGACATACGGAGGCGGAGAAGCCAACGTCGCCGTATCGCTTGCCAACTATGGACACGACGCTTACTTTGTCTCCGCTCTTCCTGCTCACGAGATCGGACAGGCCGCCCTCAATTCCTTGAGACGCTATGGAGTGCTGACCGACTACATCAACCGCAGCGGAAACCGTCTTGGAATCTACTTCCTGGAAAAGGGAGCGAGCCAAAGACCAAGCAAAGTCATCTATGACCGCGCCGATTCTTCGATCGCTCTTGCCAAGAAAGAAGATTTCGACTGGGACGCGATCTTCAAAGACGCGAAATGGTTCCACTTCACGGGCATCACGCCAGCCCTCAACGACAATGTGGCAGAAATCACATTGGAAGCGTGCCAAAAAGCCAAAGAGCACGGGGTGAAGATCTCTTGCGATCTGAACTACCGCAACAAGCTCTGGAGCAAAGCCAAAGCCAAAGAAGTCATGAGCGAATTGACCAAATACATCGATGTCTGCATCGCCAA
>NZ_MPKA01000037.1 GCF_001945605.1 Dubosiella newyorkensis | reverse complement strand
TTATCTGCAAGTCGAAATCGAAATGTATACGGAGAGTAAACAAAGATAAAATCAAAAATAAGAATACATCTGTTCAGTAAATAGGATCACTACTAATTATTTTGTCCTTGACAAAGGGTACACTTCACATCTCATTTCTAACAATCTCTTTTTTGTGTGTTTTCAACAAACGATAGTAATATTGAGAAGAGATATTCCGCTGTAAAGTTCGAACGCTCCATGCTTCATTGAACGCTTCTTTAGCATACCATTCTCTTGCCGTTTTATCTTCCACCTGAATCAAAGTTCGATAATGAGTCCAGGATAATAATTCGCCAAGAGATTTTCCACTCAGTGAGTGGAAAATCTTCGGAAAGTACGTATAAAAGCGGTAATAACTATACAAATTAGATTTTGTAAACCCTTTTCCAAATATTTCTGTGAGTTTTCGAGATAAATTCTTAATTACCTGACTACCATATTCCGCCCGATCTTCCCCGTCCAGAATCTCTTCGGCAATACGCTGTCCGATAAGCCAATTGCGATATACTAGTGCCATATTCACAGCGTGATACGCTGTCTTTTGAGAGGATTCAATAATATATCTCATATCCGCAACAATATCATCTGTCTTATGTACTTCTATCATTTGGCTGATTTCTAAATTATTGATCATTTTATTCGCCTCCTAAATCCACGTTGAGATTTAATTTATTTTTCCAGCAACTTACAGAACTTCTCATAGTTTACTTTGACTTCATCTTCCAGATCTATTGAAAGTATCATAGCAGAGGGATGATGCATATAATAGATGCCAACTTAAAAATGTACAAATTCGGCGAAATAAAAACATTCAATTTTGCTTGAAAATAACTAAAAGATTTTTTCTATCATTCTAGCGTGCGGCTTGTCGTTCACAAAGCATGGCATTGAGACTTTCACCCACTACACGATAAAAAGCAATCCTGCTCGGGATTGCTTTTTTGTCATTTATAGTTCTTTTTTCTTCAAGACGCGGATGCTAAAATACATCGATGCTCCGAAGACTAGAAGTGAGAGCGCTAGGATCGAAATAAGAAACAGAGTTGGGTTTTCTGCATAGCTTTGAATGAGAGGGGCAAAAAATGAAAGATCGATATTTTCAAACAATTGGCTGATCGTCCCAGAAAGCACTCCGATCGCTAAAAAGACGATAAGAAACACAAGACGTCCCGATTCAGACCCATAACGCAGCTGAACAGGAAACATGAATGCCATGATGCAAATAGCAACAGGAATCACCGAGAGAGCAGCCATCCCTAGTTCATGCGTGTCGATTGGCTGAGATAGGCTAGTGATCATGACCAATCCAGTTGCAAAAGCGGTCGAAACCACGATCAACAAAAGCGCTAATCCATATTTTTCAAGCACATATTGCTTGCGGTCTATGGGAAGTGTGAACAAATATTTCAAACCACTTTCGTATTGATCAAAGCTAAGCGTATTGATCGAGAGCATCGCTCCGATACATGGCAAAAACCCGACGATAAATGTTGGATCGCTTTCGTTGAACAAAAGCATCGCTAAACTTAAGACGACCATCATGATCAAAAAGCTCTTTTGCGATTTGATCAATTCTAGATCTTTGATCAATAACCCTTTCACTTGCTTTCTCCTTGAACGTACATCGTAAAGAGAGTATCCAAATTGGCGTTCTCTACCACGAGTTCGGGTTCATTTTCTAAATAATATTGTTTTTCATTCACAAGACACACTTTACCAAAAGTCTCGTCTTTCACTTTCACAAGATAGCTCTTGTCCATCGTCTCGAATTGAGATGGACTCACTTTGAGGATCCCATACTTCGACAAAATCGTATCCATATCGCTATGAAAAATCATTTTCCCTTGATCGATCAAGAACACTTGGTCGCACAACGTTTCCAGGTCGCTTGAAATATGAGAGCTGATCAAGATCGAACGATCGGGATCTTCTTCCATATAGCTTCTGAGCATATCAAGGATCTCTTCGCGAGCAATCGCATCTAAGCCAGAAGTCGGCTCGTCCAAGATCAAGAATTCGGCTTGATGCGATAGCGCGATCAAAATGTTGAGCTTCGCTTTCATACCTGTCGAAAAAGTGCGGATCGCTTGTTTTCTTGGCAGCTCGAACGCTTTGACTTTTTCTTCAAAAAAACGTGGCTGAAATTTGGTATACATCGCTTTTAAGATATTCTGGATCGATTGGATCGTTAGATTCCCATTGAATGTGGAGTCGGATAATACAACACCAAGTTTTTGTTTGATTTGATCATCCAATTCTTGGATCGGTTTGCCGAATAGTTCGATCTCTCCTCCATCCAGCCGATCAAGGCCTAAAGTCAAGGAGAATGTTGTGCTTTTTCCTGCGCCGTTTTTTCCAATCAATCCTACGATCTCGCCAGGATGAACTTCCATCGAACAGTCGAGTTCAAAGGCGGGATAGCGTTTTTTTGCGTTATTAATCTTCAGAATCATATATTTCCTCCAGCATCAGATCAAACATATTCACGACTTGCTTGCGTTCAAGATGATACTGCTTCGCTTTAAGCAGCAGTTTTTCTAGATCTTGCTCGATTTCTTTTTGTTGTTCCTCGAGCAAAAGCGCTTTGTTGAATTGTTTGATATAGCTTCCTTTTCCATGAACAGTTTGGATCAATCCCTCTTCTTCAAGGGCGTCATAGGCTTTTTTTACGGTCAAAGCGCTGATCTTCAACTCTTTGGCTAATGAACGTACGGAAGGAAGATGCTCGTTTTCTTGGAAGCTTCCTTCGCGGATCCCGGCTTTGATTTGATCGACGATCTGTTCATAGATCGGTACATAGCTTGTTGTATGGATGATGATTTGCATGCGGTCTCCTTCATCTGTAAACAGAATATAACAGTATTTAACTGTTGTCAAGTGTTATATACTGTTTATTTATAATCTTAAAAAAAAATCTCTTACGAGTAAGAGATTTTAAAATGAACGCAGATGAATCGTTCCTGGCATTTCATTTTGGTTGATGCCAGAGTCAACTTCGTCTTTAAAGCTTCCTGGTGTGCGGTCGTGAGTGGTTTGACTGCGTACAGTTCGAGGTGTAAAGGTCGTAATTTCATCATCATCATACCCAATCACCATACTGTTCTCTGATAAAAGAATCGGACGTTTTAAAATTGAAGGATTCTTTTGAATCAAAGCAATCAATTCTTTTGTCGAGAAGTCATCAATCCCTTTCTCTAAAGAATGAAACACTTTTGAACGTACGGAAATGATATCTTCGGTACCATTTTCGCACCTTGACAATAAGTACTTGATCTCACTTTCTTTTAACACACTTGAAAAAATATTTTTTTCGACAAAATCAATATGATTATCTTTGAGCCACTGTTTTGCCTTTCGACAACTAGCGCACCCAGGAGAAGTATAAAGGATTACCATATATAACTTCCTCCTTAACCAAATTATAGCAACTTTATAGGAAATAAAAAGGAAGAATTCATCTTTCGTTTAAGCAATACTTTACTATCTTTTGCAATGTAGTATTCAAGAATCGATTGTGAAACTTGCTTAGATCGTCTTGGCGAGAGCTTCCAGCTTTTCTTCGTCAGCTTTTTTTGCTTTAGAGCGGATCGTGATCACCGGCTCGACAAGATCGATATTCTTCCACTTCTCGACATACGATTTGATCGTCTTGCCCGCGCTTGGCGCCCAAGAACCATTTTCAACGATCGCGACTTTGCGGTTTTGGAAATTTTTGTGGCTCAATTCAAGCAAGAATAATTCCATAGCTGGGAATACTCCGGCATCATAGCTCGACGACATCAAAACAAGCTTCGAATAGCGGAACGCTTCACCGATCGCAACAGAGACAGGCACTCGATTCAATTCAAGGATCTTGACTTTTTGCCCTGTCGCTTCAATCATCTTTTTAAGATCGTAAGCCGCCTCTTTGGTATGTCCATAGATCGTCGCATACGCGATCAAGACCCCATCTTCTTCCGGCTGATAAGAACTCCACGTATTGTAAAGATTCAAATAGTAGCCAAGATTTTCCGTTAAGATCGGTCCATGCAGCGGGCAGATCACATTGATCTCGAGTCCAGAAAGTTTTTTAAGAGCGGTTTGCACTTGCATGCCATATTTACCAACAATATTGAAATAATAGCGTCTCGCTTCTGTCGCCCAATCGTCTTCGACATCAAGCGTGCCAAATTTACCGAACGCATCCGCGGAAAAGAGCACCTTTTCTTCTGGTACATATGTCATCATGACTTCTGGCCAGTGCACCATCGGCGCCATGTAAAATTGTAAAGTATGCTTTCCTAATGAAAGCGTATCTCCTTCTTTGACAACATGTTTCTTTTGTTCGAGTCCATCGATCTCAAAGAAATTGTTGATCATCGTAAATGTCGTCGCATTCCCTACAACCTTCATATTTGGATAGAGTTTGCATAGCGTATCAATATTGGCCGCATGATCGGGTTCCATGTGAGAAACGATCAAATAATCGACTTCTCTTCCGTTGAGCTCTTCTTTGAGCGTGTTGAGCCAAGCTTCGCTTTCTCGGATATCGATCGTATCCATGACAGCAACTTTATCATCTAAGATCACATACGAGTTATATGAAACTCCATATTCAAGTGGATACTGGTTTTCAAACAAATCAAGCGTATGATCGTTCGCGCCAATAAATTTAATTGATTCACTCCACATAGTGTTATTCCTCCATAAACAGTGTAATTGTATCACTCTCCTTAAAATCTGAAAAGAGCTCTAACCACAACAAAAAAGAAGCGAAGATCACTCTTTTTCTTCGCTTTTTAAGTTTGTAAATTCTTTAGCGGATGTAAGGAAAGAAGCAAGACTT
>NZ_MPKA01000132.1 GCF_001945605.1 Dubosiella newyorkensis | reverse complement strand
CAATGTATTCATTCATACAAAGCAGGAAATCAGTGCGAGGGTCAAAGAATTCGAAAAATGGGTCAATCAGCGCCCGTACCAAGTCATTGATCGACTTTGTTTGGCTTATTAAAGGCAATATATATAGATATAAGAAAATAGCCTTTCCATTAGTAATATGTGTTGAATTTATTTGTCTAATTATTAATCCTAAACATCTTGCTCAAACTATTTATTTGGATACGGCTTTATTCAGAGAAGTTCCTGAGTTATTAACATTAATTTTTATATTTTTTATAATCTGGATTCTATATGACATCATAACAAAGAGAATAAAAAATGAAAATTATGATACTCATGGAATAATAATTGCTTTTTCAGGATTAGCAAGCGGATATGCAACTATAATGAGTAATGGCGAAGTAGGTGTAGTTCCGAGTTGTGGATTTATACTTTTTCCAGCTTTTACCTATCTCATTTTTAAAAATAAAACGATTCAAAATAATAAATATTTTGTTTTATCGTTTAATGGTATTCTTGTTACTTTTTTTGGTATTTGTTTATCTCAAAAACTAGTTTCTCCGTATAGCTGGTGGGGAGATCCTATCCCTTCTTACTGGGAGAAGACTGAAACTGTAAATATAAAAGCTTTAAAAGGATTCAAATTTAGTCCATTAGAAAAGAAAAAATATGAAGATTTAAATCGTGTTATTGGAGAGAATACAGATAAAGGTTCTGTTATTTGGGGTTTTCCTCACACAAAAGTTTTTAATATTTTTCAAGAAAATTATAATATGAATGGTTTTGTACCAGTGGAATTTTATGATGTCTGTGCTGATGATTTTGCTATTGAAGAGGCCAAATTATTAGCTAAGAACAAACCAGATATTGTAATTTGGCAAGATATGCCAGGAGCTTTGGAAGCTCATGAAGAAATTTATCGTGGCGGTAACCCGTTAGGGCAAAGAGAACTTCAAAAATGGTTTTCAAGTGTGAAGGAAAAAGATTATAAATTGATTGGACAAGTCGATAATGTCTTTGTATATAAATTAAAAGATGGACAACCAATCACTGAAACATTTATTGAAAGAAAATCTGCTGAAAACATCACCTCAAATTATGTTGATCCTACTCCTGAAGTTGTTGATGACATAGAGTTAGAAGGTTTAGGAACTATAAAAGATCCATATTTAATTTCTTCAATTGAAGATTTAGAGTATTTTAGAGACAGTGTCAATTCGGGAACAAGTTTTAATGGACAATTTTTAAAACAAACAGCCAATATTGATCTTTCAGAAATTAACAATTGGGACCCTATCGGTCATTTTGAAAGTGGGAATTTTTTTGAAGGGAATTATAATGGTGATGGATTTAAAATTGAAAACCTTAAGATAAAAAAAGGAGAAAATAATGCAGGTTTATTTGGCCAGTTAATAGGAACTGTAGAGAATGTAAATTTACATAATTGTAATATTAAAGGAGCCTATGTAGGAGGTATTACCTCCCAAGGAGCTTCAACAACAAGGATAATCAATTGTTTAGTAACTGGAAAATTAGAAGGCGAAGGAAGAGCCGGAGGAATAGCTGATAATCTTGGAGGAGGATCAATTATTAACTGTGTCGCTGATGTTGAACTTAAAGGAGCAATTACATCAGGAATATCTGGATATTATCAAACTATTGTAACTAACTGTTTTAGTAATATGGCTGATGGTGTTAGTATAGATGATGGAGAAAAAATAACAGATGATACAGTTAAAAAACTGAATGATTTCCAAAAAAAATTAGATGATCAAGAATTAAGACCTTTATTAAACAAATGGAAAACAGTTGATGGCAAATTAATTATATCAAGTGATTGATTGTATGATTTATTTTGGTCTATATAATTTTGATTAATTGTATATAATAAAAAAAGATTAAGAATAAAACAAAAAGGAGCTGAGATTATGAAGATACGTTTAGCAGATTACGTAGCTGATTTTTTAGTAAATCATGGAGTGACAGATTGTTTTAGTGTTGTTGGTGGAGGAGCAATGCATCTAAACGATGCTTTGGGGCATAAGGATGGTTTAAAAGTTACGTATAACCATCATGAACAAGCTTGCGCAATTGCAGCGGAAGCATATGCTCGTTTGGATAATCGAATTGCAGCTGTCTGCGTAACAACAGGGCCGGGAGGAACCAATGCATTGACGGGTGTTGTTGGGGGATGGCTTGATTCTATTCCTATGATGATTATTAGCGGACAAGTTCGTTATGATACCACTGCTCGTTATGCATTGCAGTTTACAGAAACTCCTTTACGGGCAATGGGAGATCAGGAATACGATATTGTAAAATCGGTTACTCCGATGACGAAATATGCGACGATGATCGAAGATCCGCTGGATATTCGTTATGCTTTAGAGAAAGCATGGCATTTAGCTACTACAGGACGTCCAGGTCCTGTATGGATTGATATTCCAGTGAATTTTCAAGGTATGTATATAGAAACTGATGAATTACGGGGCTATGATCCAACAGAAGATGATGCATTGCTTCCACCGGCTGTCTCTAAAGAAACGATTGATGCAGTAATCGAGAAAATAAAAAAAGCGAAAAGACCTGTTTTTCATGCAGGTTATGGAATTCGTCTTTCTGGAGCATATAAACAGTTTAGAGAAGTTGCCGAAAAACTAGGGATTCCAATTGTCACATATTGGAATGCCGTTGATCTTATTGAAGATGAAAATGAATTGTATTGTGGTCGAGCAGGAAATATGGGGGACAGACCAGGAAACTGGGCTATCCAAAATGCGGATTTAATTCTTGCAATTGGAACTCGAATCTCTATTCGTCAAGTTGGCTACAATTGGAAGACTTGGGCTCGGGAAGCAGAAGTCATTATGGTCGATATCGATAAAGCGGAATTAAAAAAACCGACATTGCATGTTGAAATGCCGATATGGGCAGACGCTAAAGATTTTCTTACGAAAATGAACGACACCTTGCGGTATCCTTTACCAAGAAAAGAAAAATGGTTGAAAACTTGTCAAAAATGGAAAAAAGAATATCCAGTAGTTCAACCGCGCCAATGGGAGGAAAACGGAACATCAGCCAATGTATATGCATTCGTTAAATATTTAAGCAGTCAGCTTCCTGAAAACAGTTTAACTGCAGTTTCCAATGGTGCATGTTGTGTTGTGGGAAATCAGACTTATGTGATTCAAAAGGGAAGCCGTATGGCAAATAACAGTGCAATTGCAAGTATGGGTTATGGATTACCTGCTGCGATTGGGACATGTATTGGAGGCGGAAAAAGAGAAACTATCTGTTTAGAAGGCGATGGAAGTATTATGATGAACCTTCAAGAGCTGCAGACCGTATTAACCAATCGACTACCGATCAAGATTTTCCTGATCAATAATAATGGTTATCATTCTATTAGGATTACTCAAACTAATCTTTTTGGTAACCATACAAAAATAGGGATAGGGCCAGAGTCTTCGGATCTTTCATTTCCTGATTTTGAAAAAATTGCAAAAGCCTTTGGTTATCCATACTACAGTGCGAAGAGTAATAAAGAAATGAAAGATGTTGTTGATAAAGTTTTAAAAGAAAAAGGGCCTGTTTTCTGTGAGATTTTTACTGATACATCACAAGTGTGGGAACCAAAAAGTAGTACAAAGCGTTTAGAAGATGGAACTTTAGTGAGTCCACCATTAGAAGATTTAGCTCCATTCTTACCAAGAGAAGAATTGGAACAAATCATGATTGTACCAATGGTTGATGAGAATTAAAATAAGTCATTTTGGAAAGTGGAAAAATATGAAGAATAACATAATAAGACGATTCAAAGAAATCGGGATCATCCCTGTGATCGCTCTCGAACATAAAGAAGACGCCTCCTTGTTAGCGGATGCGTTATGCAAGGGTGGTCTTCCCGCTGCTGAAATCACATTCCGTACCCGCGAAGCGGCCGCCTGCATCAAAGAGATGCGCGCAAGCCATCCTGATATGCTCGTTGGCGCGGGAACGATCTTATCGACAGCCCAAGTGGACGAAGCGATCAGTGCGGGAGCTCAATTCATCGTCTCTCCTGGGTTTGATGAAGAAGTCGTGAAATACTGCATCCAGAAAGACATTCCTGTCGTCCCTGGAACGGCTACCGCAACGGATGTGCAAGCCGCCTATAAGCTTGGCTTGAGTTTTGTGAAAGTGTTTCCTGCCGAGATCCTTGGCGGAATCAAAATGATCAAAGCGATCGCGGCCCCTTACAACATGATGACATTCATGCCTTCTGGTGGAGTGAGCGAAAAAAACATGGACGCTTATTTAAAAGAAGACATCATCCTTTGTGTAGGCGGAAGCTGGATGGTCAAAAAAGATTTGATCGACAACAAAGAGTTCGATACGATCGAAGCCCTTTCCCGAGAAGCGCGTTCTCGTTTTGAAAAGATCAGAGGTTAATACAATGAAAAAGAAAGTAATCACATTCGGAGAATTGATGCTCCGCCTTGCTCCGCAAGGATACACTCGTTTCGTGCAGGCCGACAGCTTTGGAGCGACATACGGAGGCGGAGAAGCCAACGTCGCCGTATCGCTTGCCAACTATGGACACGACGCTTACTTTGTCTCCGCGCTTCCTGCCCACGAGATCGGACAGGCCGCTCTCAATTCTTTGAGACGCTATGGAGTGCTGACCGACTACATCAACCGCAGCGGAAACCGTCTTGGAATCTACTTCCTGGAAAAGGGAGCGAGCCAAAGACCAAGCAAAGTCATCTATGACCGCGCCGATTCTTCGATCGCTCTTGCCAAGAAAGAAGATTTCGACTGGGACGCGATCTTCAAAGACGCGAAATGGTTCCACTTCACGGGCATCACGCCAGCCCTCAACGACAATGTGGCAGAAATCACATTGGAAGCGTGCCAAAAAGCCAAAGAGCACGGGGTGAAGATCTCTTGCGATCTGAACTACCGCAACAAGCTCTGGAGCAAAGCCAAAGCCAAAGAAGTCATGAGCGAATTGGCCAAAGACATCGATGTCGGCATCGCCAA
>NZ_MPKA01000092.1 GCF_001945605.1 Dubosiella newyorkensis | reverse complement strand
ATTCTTTGTCATATTGCTTTGCCATTTTTCATTCCTCCTCATTCTGGAATTCAAATTGTTCTTCTTATGACATTCTACCACTTGAATTTTCAGAGGTTTAAGGGATGCACCATTAATACTAAATCCAGATCGAACCCAACCCGGCTCAATCGATCTTTATAGGTAATGATCACAGTCGATACTTTCCCTGCGATCACCAGGTCGAGCAGTTCAAAGAACTCTTTCCTTTTCTCAAAAGATATGCCGCTGGCAATATCCCGAAAAGCACCGGCTACCGGATACCCCTGCTTCATCGCAAAGTTCTGCAGGTTTTCCATCTGATTTTCCAGATCATGTTTCTGTTTGGGCGTCGATACTCGTGCATAGAGATACACTCCCCGTTTTTCGCCTTTGTTGATCAGTGCATAAACAGAATCTTCGTCCCAATCATACTGGCCGGAAGGAAGCTTGTTTGCTTTCAGGATTCCGTCTTTCCTCCATCTGAGCAGGGTGGAGCGGCTGATCTGGAGAATCTTCATTGCTTCATTAGCTTTCATGTAAATATTATATCAGATGATATAAGATGGATATATTAAATTTAAATAATTATTCTATATATCTTTAGCCAAACAAAAAAACGATCTATACTCAAGACATGACCAGAGAAAAGAAAATCATTCAAACGAGCTTGATCGGAGCTGTCGTCAATCTAGTCCTTGTCGTCTTGAAAGCAAGTATTGCCTTGTTGTCCAACTCCATCGACTTCATTCTCGATGCCATCAACAACTTATCCGACACGCTCTCTTCCCTCATCACGATCATCGGAACGAAGCATTCTTTAAAAGCGCCTGATCAAAAACATCCCCTCGGTTATGGCAGGATCGAATATTTGACTTCGTTGATCGTCGCCGCCTTCGTCTTTTGTATGCGGACGGAGAATCTTTGATCGAATCGGTCAAATCGATCCTCGATCCCAAAAAGCCTGTCTATACGACGTGGGGTCTTGCTTTGATCAGCACGACGATCATCGCCAAATTCGCCTTAGGATATTGGACAGAAAAACGAGGCGACACGCTCCAATCCAACGCCCTGATCGCTTCTGGAAAAGATAGCCGCATGGACTCTCTTGTCCCTTTGTCGACTGTCGTATCCGCCCTTTTGTTTATCTTTTTCAAGATCCATTTGAGCGGGTGGCTAGGCCTCATCATTTCATTTTTGATCATCAAATCGGGCATCGAGATCTTGAACGACTCGATCTCCAAGCTTCTTGGAGAACGCGTTTCTGCCACCTTATCCAAACAGATCAAAGAGACGATCGCCCAGATTCCGGGTGTAAAAGGCGTATACGATCTTGTCCTCTCGAATTATGGCCCCAATACAATTATTGGATCGGTCCATATCGAAGTCAACGACACCATGAGCATGAACGAGCTCGATACACTCGAAAGAAATATCGCCAATCAAGTGTATGAGAGATCCAACATCTTTTTGACAGGTATTGGGCTCTATACGAAAAATACAGAAAATACATTTGTTCAATCGATTCAAACGAAAATTCGCCAAAAGATCGAACAAGACCCGCTCATCAAAAACATGCACGGCTTTTATATCGATCCTTCTAAAAAGAAGATCCAGTTTGATGTCGTCTTAGACTTTAAGGAAAAAGACGCCAACAAAAAAAGAAACGAAATCAGCAAACAAGTCAAGACGCTCTTTCCTGATTATTTTATCAACGTGACGATCGATCGAGAAATCAGCGACTAATAAAACAGAAAGCGCTTTTCGCGCTTTTTTCATTATACCAAGAAACGATATCGGAAAATCAGTCTCTAATCGAAAACAAGTTGAAAATAAAAAAACGTTACAAATTGATCAACTTTTTCGCGAAAAACGTTACAATATAGATAAAAAAAGGAGAAAAACGTTACATGCTAAAGCGCAAAATTGTTGATTCGCTGAATCGATGGAAGAACGACAAGCATAAGAAAGCCTGTTGCATCCTAGGTGCTCGGCAAATCGGAAAATCGACATCGATTCGTGAATTTGGTAAACAAAATTACCAACAAGTAATCGAAATCAATTTTATTGAAGATCCTAAAGCTACAACAATTTTTGAAGGAAAATTAAATGAGCGGACTTTACTGGAAAATATTACGGCTTATACCCAAAAAACGATCGTGCGACAAAATACATTATTGATTCTTGATGAAATCCAGGAATGTCCAAATGCTAGAACAGCAATCAAATTTTTGGTTGAAGGGGGGACAATTGATATCGCTGAGACAGGTTCTTTGTTAGGTGTCCGCTATAAAGAAGTTCGTTCCTATCCCGTAGGATTTGAAAAAATAATCAACATGTATCCACTTGATTTTGAAGAGTTTTTATGGGCCGTTGGTGTTCCACTAGAAACAATCGATGTTCTGCGCACTTGTTATGAAAAAAGAATGGCGCCAACTTCCGCAATCCACGAAACGATGATGCAACTATTTTTTTCCTATATGATCGTGGGAGGAATGCCTGAAGTCGTTCAAGACTATATAAATCACTATGATCTAGCACGAGTCAAGATGCTTCAAACAGATATTATTCAATTGTATCGACAAGATATCTCGAAATATGCGCAAGGAAATGAAAAAATAAAGATTAAAGATATTTTTGATTCGATTCCTTCTCAGCTTGATCAAAAAAATAGACGTTTCAAACTTTCGAAGCTCGATAAAAATGGACGTATGAACCGTTATGAGAATGCATTTCTTTGGCTCCAAGAAGCAGGAGTGGCTTTGGCTTGCTTGAACACTAAGGCGCCCGTTTATCCGCTGAAACTAAACACGAAGAGAAATCTATTCAAGCTTTATTTAAATGATACCGGTCTTCTTTGTTCCATGCTTGGAAACATTCAGTTTGAACTTCTTCAAGGAAATACCTCGATCAACCAAGGAAGTATCCTTGAAAATATGTTTGCCCAATGCTTTGCTTCGAAAAATCGCTCTTTATATTATTATGATTCAAAAACGATAGAGCTCGATTTCTTATTGGAAGAAGATAAAAAAATTCAGATCATCGAAATCAAATCGGGCTCTGACTATAAAAAACACCCTTCATTAAATAAGGCGCTTGCTTCGAATTGGAATCTAACTCAAGGGATCGTATTTTCGAAATTCCCATTAGAAGAAGTCGATAATATTTTATATTTGCCTTACTATATGATCTTGTTTTTTGGGAACGTACGCAATCAAGAATCTTTGATTTGGAAAGTCGACCTAGCAAAGCTCTCGATCTAAAAAGCGCAGGAGATTCCTGCGCTTATCCTTTGCTCTTAATTAAGAATTGCGATACCTGCATTTAAATAGGCGGCGAAAGTCACCCCAACAAATAGACCACCATCATCCACATAGCCGCCATGCTGATTGAACTAGCCTTGATCACCAAATAAATGATCATCCCCCATAGCGCCAACAGCCAAACAAAAGCGAACCAGAACCAGTTCAAATTAAAGAAAACTGGCGACCAACAGAAGTTAAAGACTAAAGAAAGTCCATACACGATCAGCCAATTCCGAACGTTAGAATGATCCCGAAATACCGAATGCTCTGCGGACCAAATCATATAGCTAGCTAATCCCATCAAGACATATAGAATCGTCCATACTACCGGGAACAACCACGCGGCGGAGAGAGCGGAGGCTGATTCATTTGCTGAAAAGATTTCATCGCGCTGCCCGTCAAGGCTGCAGCAATCCCACCAACCGCAAGAGGAATGGCGACGCAAAGAACAATACGCCAAACCTTCGAGTATGTTGACGGATTTGTCGTTGTCTCTGTTTTCATATTTTTTACCTCAACTATAAAATTTGATTAAATGCATTTAACGAAGCCATTATAAATAAAATAATCAATATTAAAAAGCCAATTACCTTAAAAAAAAAGAAGACGCATCATTGCGCATCTTCTTGTATATAGAATAATTATTTAAATTTAATATATCTATCTTATACTATCTGATATAATATTTACATGAAAGCTAATGAAGTAATGAAGATTCTCCAGATCAGCCGCTCCACCCTGCTCAGATGGAGGAAAGACGGAATCCTGAAAGCAAACAAGCTTCCTTCCGGCCAGTATGATTGGGACGAAGATTCTGTTTATGCACTGATCAACAAAGGCGAAAAACGGGGAGTGTATCTCTATGCACGAGTATCGACGCCCAAACAGAAACATGATCTGGAAAATCAGATGGAAAACCTGCAGAACTTTGCGATGAAGCAGGGGTATCCGGTAGCCGGTGCTTTTCGGGATATTGCCAGCGGCATATCTTTTGAGAAAAGGAAAGAGTTCTTTGAACTGCTCGACCTGGTGATCGCAGGGAAAGTATCGACTGTGATCATTACCTATAAAGATCGTGGATTTAGTATTAATGGTGCATCCCTTAAACCTCTGAAAATTCAAGTGGTAGAATGTCATAAGAAGAACAATTTGAATTCCAGAATGAGGAGGAATGAAAAATGGCAAAGCAATATGACAAAGAATTTAAGGAACAGGTGATTCAGTATGTACTCGATCATCCAGACCTTGCCTACACCCAGATCGCGCAACAGTTCGGAGTCCATGACACAACAATTGGAGGATGGGTAAAAAGCTATAAAGAGCATGACGATCAGGTCGTCGTAAGAGGATCCGGCAACTATGCCAGCGATGAAGCCAAAGAGATCGCCCATCTTAAAAAGCAGCTCAGAGATACCCAGGACGCGCTCAATGTATTAAAAAAAGCAATCAGTATACTCGGCAAGTAACGGCTCGTCTCCTCTATCGATCGGTCCAGGAATACAAAGAGAAACATCCCAAAGCATCGATAGCGGGTATACTGGCTATATTGGAGAAGAGCCCTTCCGGCTACTACAAGTATTTAAGATCAAAACCATCCAAGACAAAAGTCCGACGGGAAAAAACAAAAAAAGCAATCGTCAAGATCTACAACGATTCGCACCAGCTGTATGGCTCGCCCAAGATCGCAGAGATCCTGCACAAGAAAGGGATCCAAGGATGCCAGAAGTATGTCTATTCGATTATGAAAGAAGCCAATATCAAACCGAAATATCTGAAACACAAGATAAAAACGACCATATCTAAAGGGAATGATCGAAAACTTCACAATCTTCTGAAAAGACAATTCAATCCAAAAGATCCCGACAGTGTATGGTG
>NZ_MPKA01000087.1 GCF_001945605.1 Dubosiella newyorkensis | reverse complement strand
GAATGAACTGTTCTGTCAACACTTTTTTCAATATTTTTTGAATATTTTTAGAGGACAGATTGAGGAGAAACCTCAACAGCTTGTTTATACTACTCCTCCTGATCCCTTTCCGTCAAGAAGAAATTTGATTTTTTTCTTGTGGATGGATCTATGAAGTTCGTATGTCCTGCGTCTTTCTCAACGCTTGCTTATCATACTTCTTTTTTAACTATCTGTCAACCGTTATTTTGGTTATTTTTCAATATTTTTAAAGGACAGATTGATCTTTACTCATCTCCTTTCAGCTTGCTAAAACTCACGGTCTTGTTTTTCATGGAAATCTTTCCTACTTTATATCCAAAACCTTCTAATTCCTTTTTAAATCGAAGAAATGAATGATCGATCTCAAAGCCAAGAATTTCATCGATCGAATCAAAGGACAAAAGCAACGAACCTTTTCCTTGCTTATGAACATATTCCCACAATGGCGCATACTTGCTCATCTTCTCTCCTCCTTTTACTTAACATTAATCAAAAAACGTGCATGAAACTACTCGGATCGTTCAATCAATCGCTATAATAAGAACAAGAACGTATTGATATTCATAACACAATATAAATTACTATAGAAAGGATGATCCATTTGGAACCTTACGAAACAAATCAGCTCGCTAAAATCGTTATGCGTTGTGGAAAGCTGTTATTGATGAGTGGAGGCGATATCATCAGCACGCAAGAATCCATGAAAAGAGTTTGCTTATCGCGAAAAGGGACTTCAAAACCCGAATGCGTTTTGACTCCCACCACCATGATCTTCTCCTTCAAAACGAAAGATCAGATCGTAACTCGCGCTTGCGAGATCACAAAGGTCAGTAACGATCTTGTCCGCATCGCCCGCATTCACGATTTCGTCAATCATTGTGAAGCAATGAACATGGAACAAATGGAATCTGCGCTCGACTCGATCGAACAAGAAACGACCCATCCAAGATGGATCCGTATTCTCGCTTCAGGATTCTGCTCAGCTGGCTTTGGTCTCTTTTTTGGTGATCCAATCGATCTTCCATTTATCTTTTTGATAGGGCTAGGCGCTGGATGGATCTTGACCAATCAAGGAAACCGGATCTTATTGATCATCGCTGCCAGCTTTTTTGTGACGGTGTGCCCGATTTTATTAGAACATCTTGTTCATATCCAATTAAGCATCGAAACGACAGTCGTTTCGAATATGCCACTCATGGTTCCAGGAATGGTCATTTTCAACGCGATCCGTGACACGCTAGCAGGAAAATACCAAGCCGGATTAAACCGTACTGCTGAAGCTTGTTTGATTGCGGCTGCGATCGCGACCGGAACTGGTCTTGCGTTAGGAGCACTCGTATTATGATCATATTAGTATTAAAAGCCCTAGGTGCAGGAATCGCCTGCGCAATGTGTTCGATTCGATTTAATGGACGCGGAAAAGATATCGTTGTCGCTGGATTTATTGGCTTTATGGCCGCTTTGGGTATGGGCTTTTTTGAAGGTTTATATACCCGCGCTTTTGTGAGCGGACTTATCTACAGCATTCTCTCAGAGATCTTTGCCCGCATTGAAAAAAAGCCAGTCGCTGTGTATCTACCAGCTGTACTTGTTCCATTTGTCCCGGGGAAGCTCACATTTTATATGATGGGAGAATTTGTACACGGAGATCGCCTTGCTGCAATGGATCGATTATCCGAAATCATGTGTGTATGCGGATTGATCGCATTAGCGATCTTATTGACCCAAACAACTCTCCGTTTTCTTTCAAAAATGATCCATCGTCCAGAAGAAGATCCATTTTTATGATCTCCACACTTTATTCTAAAAGAAAAGGCTCTATCGTTCTAAATACGAAGAGTCTTTTTAATCGCACCTAACAGAAAGTTTTCTTACTTTCTTTTTAAAAAGACAACTGTCTCAACATGCGGAGTTTGAGAAAACATGTCGATCGGCTGCACTTTCTCGATCGCATATTCTGATAAGGCGAACAGATCTTTACCTAATGTGCTTGGATTGCATGAAACATAGAGGATCGTTTTGATATTTGAATCCTTGATCGCTTGACGCATTGTCGGATCCAAGCCGCTTCTTGGTGGATCCACGATCAATGTATCGACCCTATCCTGCTGATCGAGCTTGTTTAATTCAACTCCCGCATCACCACAGATAAAATGCGCATTTTTGATTCCATTGATCTTTGCGTTTTCTTGCGCGTTATTTACCGCATCTTGGATCGACTCGATTCCAATGACCTCTTTTGCCTTTTCGCTGACCAACAACGACATCGCCCCAATGCCCGCATAAGCTTCCACGATCCAATCACTATGAGGTGTCCAGCTCTTAACGACTTCATAAAGATTCGAAGCTTGCGCAGTATTTAACTGAAAAAAGGAACGAGGCAATAATAGAAGTTTCAGGCCATTGATTTCAACTTCCATTTTCTCAAGACCGCTCAAGTGGATCATCTTAGTGCCGAACAAATCATGATCCTTTTCATCATCCGTCTTAATATTTTGATACAAAGAAACAACACCCTCGATCGACATGATCTCATCGATCAGCTTTTGAGGAATCTCCATTGGACTTGTGATAAAAATGACTTGAACCTTTTCTTTAAATTCTTTCATCACCAGCATTTTAAACCCGTTGATTTTCGATTTGTTGTAAGCCTGGATCTCATTTTGCTGAAGCGCATTGATCACTTCCTGTCGAACCTTTTCTAAAAGTTTGGAGTGAACGATACAACGTTCAAGTTTGACAAACTCATTCGAATTGCGAGCGAACATGCCCGCCTCGATCTTTCCATCCACCATGGATAAAGGAAGTTTCAACGCATTGCGATACCCAAGAACATTCGGATTCTTGATCATTGGCAAGATCTTCCCAGAATAGTGAGCATACTTTTTTAAAGCTTCTTTGAGCAGCATTTCTTTCATCCGCACTTGTCCTTTGTAATCGTAAGCGATCAGTGAACAGCCACCACACTGTTCGTGATTTTTACAAATCGGATGCCGTCTTCTCGGCGAAGGTTCGATTACTTTTTCAAGTTGACCGATCCCGTATTTTTCATTTTCTTCCATCATCTCATATTCGATGAGTTCTTCGGGAAAGGCTCCCATCACAAAAATTGGCTTTCCTTTTTTATACCCGATCCCTTCTCCATTGATGCCGGATCGTTTGATTTTCAAAAGCATCTTAACCCTCCTTTTTCCAAACGGAAACATAAAACGAAAAACGAACACGTAAATGGTCTAGTTGCTGTAGTCGATCCATCCCGCTTTTAGGCGAACGATACCGGTACGGTGTCATTTCAAAAAGAGACCACGGATCCGATACATCCTCAAAGCGATGGATCTCGTTTTTCTCCACAAGCGCAAAACCCTCCAAATGATCAGACAAAGGATCATTAAGACGGACTTTCTCATATAACACATCCTTCAATTCATAAAGATGTTCGATTCCAGGAGAGACAAGCAATAAATGCCCGTCCTTTTTTAGAACTCGATGGATCTCTTCAAGCGGCAGAGGCGTAAAAATACTCACGACCATGTCGATCGAATGATCTTCAAAAGGCAAATCATAAATACTATCGACAATATACAAAGTATTTTTATCATTTCTTGACGCATAGGTAATCGCCTCTTTCGATAAATCGATTCCATATTTTTCATCCGCTATAAATGTTTTTGTATAATAT
Source organism: Dubosiella newyorkensis (assembly GCF_001945605.1). Lineage (GTDB taxonomy): Bacteria > Bacillota_I > Bacilli_A > Erysipelotrichales > Erysipelotrichaceae > Dubosiella > Dubosiella newyorkensis. The sequence continues at coordinate 82,306 of NZ_MPKA01000087.1, read as the reverse complement.
CCTTGTCCACAGCCAATATCGACTAGAGTATGGGGATGATACTTTTGAATCGTCTCCTTTACAAACTGCCGCATAAAATCATAATAATCCTTTTCCAAAAAACGAGTTCTCGCCTCCACCATCGCTCGATTATCTCCTGATTTACTTTGTTTGCGGCTTAAATTCACATACCCTTGCTTCGCTTGATCGAAGCTATGTCCATTTTTACACTGAAAGGTATTTCCATTTTTAAGTAGTTTTTCTTTACAAATCGTACATCGCATATCTCTATTATCGAAGAAAAAAGATATCAAAACAACTAAATGCCTCTAAAAGTTAAGCCAAAAAAAGACGATCACAAATTGGACCGTCTTACTATTCAGCTTATTCAGCTTGTTCATTGATAAAATTGGTTATAAAATCCCGAAATACTTTAGCTTGGCTAACTCGAGCTTTTCGACAGGCGCGAATGAATGATTCATTCATTTCTTTAGGGATCTTGATCGATTTGGTAATGATCCCTTTTTTAGCCCGATATCTCTCAGTTGCTTGTGTTTGCGGATTTGCCATATTCAACCCCCCTGTTTAATTATACAAGAGAATGTAAATTCACAAAAACCACAATTTTCAATATTTGTCACTAGAATAAATCTTCTTCTTCGCTTTGATCCGTCGTCGGATGGACCCATATCGATACTGCGTCTTCTACACAACGATCTACAAGTTTTTCATAATCAAAGCGTGCTTCATAACGAAGACAACGTTCGATCTTAGGCTTCGTTATTGGATTCTTTGGAGTAAAGATCGTGCAACAATCCTCGTATGGAAGAATTGAAGTATCATATGTATGGATCTTCTTCGAAAGATCGATGATCTCCACCTTATCCATACAAACGACCGGACGAATGATTGGCTTGTTCGTAACCGCATTGATCGCTTCCATGGATTCAAGAGTCTGAGAAGCAACTTGGCCAATCGACTCCCCTGTGGCAATCGCTTGCGCGTGTCTTTTCTCTGCCATTTTCGTCGCGACGCGCATCATCATCCGCCGCATCAAAGTGATCGCATAACTTTCATCCGCATTTTGGTAGATCGCTAATTGAAGATCTGTAAAAGGAATAACATGAACAAGAATATCCCCTTGATAACAAGAAATCAAACGAGCCAATTCCATGACCTTGTCTTGCGCGTTTTGAGAAGTATAAGGAGGAGCTGCGAAATGAATGCACTCGATATGGACACCACGCTTCATCATTAAATAAGAAGCGACTGGCGAATCGATCCCTCCACTCAATAGAACGATCGCTTTGCCACCAACCCCCACTGGATATCCTCCCGCTCCAGGGATTCGATCTGTCATGATATATGCGGCATCCGCATGGACTTCGACGACGATTTTCGTATCGGGATGCTTCACATCCACCTTCCAATCGCTATTCTTTAAGATTTCTGTTGCTACAAGTCGATTGATCTGATCGGAAATGATTGGAAACGTTTTATCGTTTCTTCGAGCCGCTACCTTAAATGTTTTTGGATGCGAAAGATCTAAAGATTCTTTACAAGCTTGAATGATTGCATCCATATCCGGTTTCGTTTTGATCGCCAAGGAAAAAGAAGAGATCCCAAATACTTTTTTTAAGATCTCGCAAACTTCGTCTGCATTTTCTCCATGCAAATAAATATACATACGATCGTGGCTCTTTTCATATTCAAGTCCCTCGAATCCTTTCAGCGCTTTTTTGACATTGCTCAAAAGCTGCTTGATAAAGCTGTTTCTATTCTTTCCTTTTAATGATAATTCACCATATCGAATTAAGATATGATCATATTGATAAGCCATAATTCTTCAAGATCTCCTCTATTGCTTGTATAAATTCTTTTGCTTCTTGCATCGTGTTGTCTTTGCCAAACGACAGACGGATCGCGTGCTTTGCTTCTTTATGCGATTTACCGAGCGCCAAAACAACTTCGCTCTCCGCTTTTGATTTAGAATCGCATGTGCTCTTGCCAGAAACACAAATTCCCTTTTGATCGAGAGCGTTTTGAAGCACTTCGCTTGTGATCGCGTCAAAAGAAATATTTAAAATATAAGGCAAAGCGTTGGCAGGAGAAAGAATATGACCGCCAAGAAACTCTACTTCTTTCCGAAGAAACGAATTGATCTCTTTCGCCGTATAGTAGGCTTCTTCTTGTTCTTCAAGCGCTAAACGGATCGTCTTCGCTAAGGCGATATTCGCTGGCGCGTTTTCTGTCCCGCCCCGTAAACCTTGTTCCTGCTGTCCGCCAAAAACGATTGGTTTCAAGCGAACATTTTCTTTTTTTACAAGAAGCGCTGAACCTTTGAGTCCATGGATCTTATGCGCTGAAATCGTTGCCATATCCAGCTTCTCAAACGGTACATCGACCTTCCCAAAACTTTGAACACAGTCGCTATGAATTTGGCAAAAAGGATGTTCATGCACGATCGAAGCAAAGCGTTCAATATCATTGATCGAACCGATCTCATTGTTTACATGCATGATCGACACTAAGATCGTATTCTCTTTTAGATGCGTTTGAATGTCTTCTGGCCAGATCGTTCCGTCCTCATGAATTGGGAGACGTTCGATCTCGAAACCGACCGATTCTAAAAAATCAAAAGCGTGCTTCGTGCTCGAATGCTCGACATTCGAAGTCAAAATATGCTTTCCTCGATTTTGGTTGGCAAGCGCAAAACCGACGATCGCTAGCGAGTTCGACTCGCTAGCACAACTCGTGAAAAAGATCTCATCATTTTTTACATGAAGCATTTGAGCGATCTTTTCTCGCGAACGTTCCATTTGCTGCTTCACTTTCCGCCCTGGTGCATGCAAAGAATCTGCATTCGCAAAGGAAGCATTTAAGAGTTTCGTATATACTCGAACGACCTCCGGATGAGGGGAGGTCGTCGAGGCATGATCAAAATAGATCATTTTAAGCTTGATTCATGACCGCCGGATCTTTTTTGGCAATCAATTTTTCGTATATGCCAGGGTGCATATTTTCGATTGCCTGTATAGCGATCTTTAAGGCATGTGTGTATTCTCCGTTTTGGAAGCATACTTCAGCGCGCGTCAATTCAGAATCCATGCTTGGATATGTGGAACGGAAACGATTTCCGAACACGATCGCGTTTTCGACCATGATCGCTACCCCCACTAAATTGTTGGCGTTGTTGTAGAGCTTATAAACAAAATCGATCGCGTCCTGCAGATCCGCGTTGAGCGTTTGCACATCCAAAGGAGAATGATCAAGAACGACCCGCACTCTTTGGATCAGACGCTCTCCTTCTTTAAGATCTTCAGAAAATTGTTCAGAAATGCTTGGAAGATTTCTAGAAATCGTATTCAAACGAACTTCATTCAAGATCAGCTGCAGCTTGACGAGCTGCTTTTTCGCTCTTGACTCGTCAGAACTTGCTCCTACGAGCATTCGCTTCATATCATTCACTTGAAGATGGAACGCTTCAACATCCTCTGCAAAACCTCTATAGACTTGAACGACTTCGACACTTGGAGTCGCATCTTTGGATAAAGCGTCTTCTACGATCTTGCGGCGATCTTGCAGATCACTGAGCTGCGCTTTGGCTAACGAGAAACGATGCGTCCAATCCTCGAGACCGAATCGATCTTTAATGTTGGCATAAAGCGACATGATTTCCTCAAGCGCTTCCTCTTCTTCATCCACTTTCGCGAATGTATTTTGAAGATCGCCATGGATCTCATCATACGCCTTCTTCTCCTTCATGACCGCATCCTGGAATTCCAAGATCTCGTCACCAATCGCATTGAGCATCGTTTCTCCTTTTTGGATATTTCCAACATCCAAGCAAGTAGTGGCCTGCATCAATTCATCCGCGATCTTTTGAGCCTTTTCTTCCGGTTGCAAATAGCGGATATCGATTTCGTTTTCTTTTAATAGATCGACATTGCCATTTACTTCTTCCAAAGCGCGAGGAAGAATATTTTTTGCCTTTTCATAGAGTCCTGGATAGATTGCGATTTGCGAAGATACAAGATCTACACGCTTGGCGATCTTATCCACTTCTTCTTTGGCTTTGTTGAATTCTGATGCGAACATCCATTCTTCGAAATTCGAGAATTCGTTTTCGATATCCGTGATCTCAGAATCTACATAAGCGCTGGCTTGATAGAACGAAGCCCGATTGTCTTGGTAAACTTTTTTGACATTTCTGAATCTTTCTTTTAAAGAATTCGATTTTTCACGCACTTCTGTCTCGCGCGCTAAAATATGATCCAGAGATTGATTGACGATGCGGATCCGCTCTTTCGTATCGTCCAACATCGTTTCTAGCTCATCCATCGCTCTTGTCGCTTTTTTGATCCGATGCGCAGCGATAAAATCGTCCGCGTCATTGAACAGCTCATCGCAAGAAGCGATGCTCTTTTGACAGATCTCGTATTTTGGAGCTAAATTTTTTATCCGCTCCATAATGTCATCGTTTACTTTGGCAAAGGCGTTCGCCTTATTGTATTTGTATGCGAGTGCATTGTTTCGAATTTCATTGACTTCGATCTCTAAAGCCGATAAACGCTTGAAAGCCTTTCTTCGCTTCATGATCCGAGACACGATCCAGATCAAGACAAGAAGCAAGATCGCGATCACGATATAGATCATCAATTCCGTTGAGAGGTGCGCACGAATATATCGATAAACGGATCGAAAGAAATTCATGACAGAATCCATTGTAGTACCTCCTTGCATACTGTGGATATTATAACACTTGCCTTCTTTATGAAACAAGAGAATTGGTGGTTGTTATTGAGAAATGAATCTGATATAGTAGATAAGCATGATTGATGGCAGCATACAAAGTTAGAAGTCAGGCGTTGTCGGCTTCAAAGCGATATGAGTAAGCTAAAAGCTGATAGTAGAAAGTATCATTGACAACACCCCTTTTAAAGATTTGTATCTTGTTGTTTATGCAAAAACAATAGGAGGAAAAAACATGTCTAGAAACACAGGCAGCACTTGGAAAAAGTCTCGTCGTCTAGGATTCTCGATCTTAGGAACAGGTCAAGAATTAGCGCGTCGTAACTACGCTCCAGGTCAACACGGTAAAACACGTCGTCCAAAACTTACAAACTATGGAATTCAGCTTCAAGAAAAACAAAGAATCCGCAATACGTACCAATTGACAGAAAAACAATTCTACAATACGTACCAAAAAGCAAGCCGTAAGGCAGGCGCAACGGGTGAAAATTTCTTGATCATGCTTGAATCTCGTTTGGATAACCTCGTTTACAGACTTGGTTTGGCCAACACTCGCCGCGGTGCACGTCAGCTTGTCAACCATGGTCAAATCTTGGTCGATGGCAAGAAAGTCGATATTCCTAGCTATCAAGTAAAGCCAGGACAAGTGATCGAAGTGCGTGAACGTGCTAAAAATCAAAAGAGCATCGTGGAAGCACTTGAGGCTTCTGCCGCAACTGTTGATTACGTAGAGATCGACAAAGACAAAAAAGTTGGTAAATATCTTCGTTACCCTGAACGTAGCGAGCTATTCACAGCTGAACCGATCAACGAACTTCTCGTCGTTGAGTTCTACAACCGGTAATAAAAAAAGAGCTTCTGAAGGCCAGAGGCTCTTTTTTTTATTCATGAAGGTGAGATCATCACTTCTGCTTTTTGAGAAAAATCAACAGAAGACAAGATCTCAAAAACCTTATCAGTATCAAGCGAATCAATGAGTTGAAGCGACTCTAAAAAATCATATCGATTTATATGCGCTCTAAGCACTTCGACAGCCAAGCCTTCAAATCGATCCAACAACCGGATATTTCGCGCTTGGCTTTGATGCTTCAAGCTCTCGAAAACGATCGGATCGATCTTCTCTCTGTTTTGTACGAGCGAATCGACTAGCTTCTTGAACTCTTCGATCTTTTCTGTTTGAGCATAAAACATCAAATACGCATGATCTTGCGAAAAATCGACTTCGGCACCACAGATCTGGGTAATGATCTTTTCATCGATCCATGTCTGATACTTAGGATTGCTTGGGCCAAAGATCGCATCCAACCAAATCGAAAAGGCTAGATCATAAAGCAAACAATCAATGATGTTTTCCTTAGGCTCTAATTTAAAAGCGATCCCTACATAGGGCTGCACGACATCCATCTCAAGAGAATACTTCGAACGAGCGACTTCTTTTGGTTCGTCCGGAAAGATACACACAGCTCTTTCACCGATCTTGGAAGGATATTTTTCTTCGATCCGCTCGATTTCTTTCAAGACCTCGTCTAAATTTTTTCCGGTAACCCCTACGATCACCATATTTTTAGGATCGTAATTTCGACGATAAAACGAAGCGAGATCCTCGAGCTGTATCGATTCGATATCGTCTAGCGAACCTAAGATATCGACCTTGAGCGGATGGTTTTTATACATTGAAACAAGCAATTCTTTGATCAAGCGCATTTCCGGATTTTGTTCATACATCGCGAATTCGCTTGCAATGATTCCTCTTTCCTTTTCAACGCTTTCGGCATTGATATCTAGATTTTGCACAAAATCGAGCAAGAGCTGGAGCGGTTTTTCGATTTCTGAAGTCGTATAAAAATAGTATGCCGTTTCAGAATAGGAAGTAAACGCGTTGGTCTGCGCTTGCATTTTAGCAAACAGATCTGTCACATCTTCTCCTTGGTATCGAAACATTTGATGTTCCAAATAATGAGCGCATCCGCCTTTGTTTTCATAGACCATATTTTCAGAACGCTCTTTGATATTGAAACCACCCACTCCAAATCCGCACATGAATAAAGACTGGACGTAGTCTGGCTTTTGAATCAAGATCACCAACGCTCCATTTTTCAGCTTTTTTGTTTGAAAGGCTAAATTAAACATCTTCCCCCTCCTCGACAACTACACTCGACAATAAAAACAGCTGACGCGCCGCTTGGGCGATCAAAAATTTCGAGATCGAATCGATCGCTTTGTTTCTTTGTTCTTCACTTTCTTCCCTTCTTAGAAGCATATCGAGAAAATGTTGTTCAAGCATCGAATTCGGACGATCTTTTTGGCGAAGAAAGAGATCTTTCAAATCTTTTTTCGCGATCTCAAGCAGCGAATCCGGATAATCCATATGAACGATACGTTCAATTTGCTCATGGATCAAAAGAAGCACTTGATCAAGAGCATCCTTTCTTGTTCCGACGCTGATCATCAACGCCCCATCAAAACGGATCAAAGAAGAGCTGATCGAATAACATAAGCTATGCTTTTCACGCACTTCTTCAAAAAGCAAAGAAACAGGACCCTGTCCTAAGATCGAATTCAACGCCAGCAGTGGATAATAAAGCGGAGACTGAAAAGAAATCGAGGTCGCGTAAATTAGAACGAGCGAAGTCTGCGCGCACTCTTTTTTCAAAACGAGATACGATGTGCTCTTCCTTTGAATGCATTCCATCTTGTTTTCGATCTTCTTAGCTTGAGGGATCTTCTCAAGCAAATTAAAGATCCTTGGCTCAGAGTGTCCACAATAGAAAATGATTTTTCCTGTATTTTTATAAATTTGATATAAATCAAGAACATCTTGATAGCGCAAGGCGCTCAAAGACGCAAGATCGCCATGGATCGGAATCGAAATATCGTGATCTCCATCCGCTAACTTTAGCGCTCTAGAAAGTGCTAAAGAATCTGGATCTTCTTCTAGCCTTTCCAAACGGCTTTTCAGCATATACTTTGCTTCCTCAAAGCTATTTTCATCAAGCAAAGGCCGAAACAAAATATCTTCCATCACATTGATGATTTCATCGATATACGAATCCGAAGAAATATAATCGCTTCGGATGCACTGGAAACGGACATCAAGAGCGACTTGTTTTCCATAACCAGTCAAAGAATAAGAAATCCGCATTCCATACGCATGATTCAACGCGAGCGCAAGTTTTTGCTTCGAATCAAAGTGTTCTGTTTTGGACTTTAGCATATAAACTAAGACATTATAGGCAGTGATTGTATTCGGATCTAGATCGAATAGCGATCGGACAAGAATACTGATATCACTAAATTTATCTGTACAAATTTTTTCCATCTTCTTCTCCTTTATCGTTTTTTGAAGCTAAATCTGCAATATTAATTATATCATGAATCTGTTTTTTTCAACGTCGCTATTGTCACAAAAAAAGCCCTTCTAAGAAGAGCTTTATAAACAGATTTAAGCTACGCGGATGTAACCAATCAACGCCTTATCACATTCAACTGTAGTAAGAACAGTTTGGCTACCATACCAACCGCCATGAACAGCTTGTCCGTTACCGGCATAAACCGCGATATGTCCAGAGTAGATGATCAAATCGCCAGGAATTGGATTGCTTGTCCAGCTTCCAAGAGCCGCATAATCAGCAGGCCAGCCATGGAAATTGATTCCAACAGCCGCAAGAGCGTTTGTCGCAAGCATCGTGCAGTCTTGAGTCATACCCACTTGAGCAAGAGCCGCGCTGATAATCCCCGCCGCTTTGCTTCCAGATGGTTCTGGTTGAACTGGCTGCGATACTTCTGGAGTGCTCACTTCCGGTTGAACCGGCGTTTCTACTGGTTGTGAAACTTCTGGAGTACTTACTTCAGGCTGAACAGGAGTTTCTACTGGTTGTGAAACTTCTGGAGTCGTTTCTTCCGGTTGAACAGGAGTTTCTACTGGCTGTTCTGGCTGCGATACTTCTGGTGCGCTTTCTTCTGGTTGCACTGGCGTTTCTGCAGGTGTTGTAGTTTCTGGTTCTGCAGGAACTGGCGCCTCATCAACGACAGGAGTTTCCGTCGCCACACCATTCACGTCGATCGTAAATCCATCTTTTTCAGTGTTTGTCAACATATTTCCATTTTCATCGAACGCGTATTTTTGACCTTCGATATCTTGGAAAGTGTTTTTGATTTGGTTACCATTTTCATCATAATATTGTTTGATACCATTCACATCGACCCAACCAGTACGGAAGACTCCGTCATCTCCAGTTGTGTATGTTTGACCATCGACTTCGAATGCGCCTGTAACCATAGCACCGTTCTCATCGAAATAGTATCGATTGCCTTCGAGTTCGACCCAACCTGTCACTAGATTGCCGTTTTCATCAAAGTAATACTTTACTCCATCATGATCGATCCATTGATTTGTTACAAGGAAGCCTTGGTCATTGTAGTAGTTTTTACCATTTTCTGACCAACCTTGATTCAATGCACCTTCCTGACGGAAATTATATGTAGTTCCTTGAATCGTCGTTTCTCCAGTTTCTGCAGAGCCGTTTTTTCCGAAATAATACGTTTTATCGGAAACATTTTGCCATCCAAACTGCATTTCACCTTGTCCATTGAAGTAATAGACATCGCCATCAATTTCAGTTAGACCCGTCGCTCTTTGACGATTGGACTCCAACACATAATAACGATCTGCATCTTCCCCATGCCATCCTGGCTGAGTCTCGTATGCATGTACGGTAGAAAGAACTGGACCTGAAGCACATAAGCATAAGGCAACTGCCAATAATTTACTGTGTTTTTCGATAAAATTCATTCTTATACCTCTTCGCTACAACACCGATAGGTTAACATGAATTTTGAAAATGCGCAAAATTAACCTTAGTAAATCTTAAGAAATTCTTACGAATTAGTAAGGATCCAAAAATCAAAACACTTTATATAAAGGAAATATTATATAAATGTGGTTAAATATGTGAATTTTTATAAAATTGTAGAAATTGGTTTTTTGTTTACGAATCATGAACATTTTTCCGATATGTCAACGCTTTCACCCATTTTCAAAAGCCTCTCAATCACCAAATACAAATCGATTATAATAAAAACAACACTTAAAACTAGCGCTATGACCGCCATAATTTTTAATAAATGAAATAAAGCACTCATATTTGCAATATTCAGACCATAAAGCAGACACCCAGAAATGAAAGCGATTACAATACTTCCCATTCCTGCTAAGATCCAAACTGTCTTCGTATGATAGACGAAAACAAGAAAAACGCTCAACGACAAGAAGATCCAATCCGCTAGATTCAATGCTGAAAAGACAGAGCGATAATTAAGGATCCGAAAAGCGATCCGAACAAAAACGGAAGGATCATAGCGCTTCATCCTATCCAAAAACAAAAACAAAGAATCGCTCTCCTGGACTTGAAAAAGGTCCGCCATCATCAAGGAAAGCCATAAAAACTGCCATCCCCAATAGAGAAGGACGCAAATCTGCAGCCAATTCAATCGCTTTATACGCGAATCGAACAATGAATCAATCTTGATCAAAAGTTTCAAGAAAGTCTTCTCCTTTTAATTGCTCGCTTTTCGAAAGAAAAGGATAATCCAGCTGACGGAGCACTTCATACACGACGATCGCCGCCGAATTCGATAAATTCAAAGAACGAGCGTTCGGGACCATCGGAAGCCGCATGCACCGATCCAAATGCCCTTTTAAGATCGATTTATCGATCCCCGTACTCTCCTTGCCTAGAACAAGATAAATATCCCCTTCCTCTTTACGAAAATCAAACTCGCTAGGCGCCTTCTTCCCATAGCGGGTCATAAAATACATCGAAGCGTCCGGATTGGCTTTCAAAAAGGCAGCCCAATCCGGATGGATATGGATGTCCGCCTCTTTGATATAGTCCATCCCGCTTCTTCTCAAGTGCTTTTCCGACATCGAAAACCCTAAAGGTTCGATCAAATGCAGCCTCGATCCGGTAGCCATGCATGTCCGGATGATATTTCCCGTATTGCCGGGAATCTCCGGTTCATACAATACAACATGGATCATAACTTTCCCTCCTTCAAAAATTCACGCAACGCCTTTCCTCGATGGGAAACTTGATTTTTCTTTTCTTCGCTAACATTGGCTAGCGTCGTTCCAAAAGGCGGATAGTAAAAGATCGGATCATATCCAAAACCATTTGTCCCGATAGGAGAAGGAGCGATCTTGCCTTCGATCGTGGCTTCATAAACGCTTTCCTCGCCATTTTGATCAATAAAAGCGATCGCGCACACATAACGAGCCGTTCGATCCTTCCCTTCGACTTGATCAAGGATGTATTGGTTTTTGATCGTGTAGTCCGTATCTTCTCCTAGAAACCGAGCCGAATAAATTCCTGGAGCTTTATCCATCGCATCAACTTCCAAACCAGAATCATCCGCAAAAACCGGTTCATGCACTATATTATATAGAGCTCTTGCTTTGATGCGGGCATTCTCTTGAAAACTCGTACCGTTTTCAACCACATCCACAGGCTCCTCCAAATCTTTAAAACTCTTGATCGTGACTTCATCCCCAAGCATTTCCGCAAATTCTTCGATTTTATGAGCGTTGCTTGTCGCAATCCATATGGTTTTTTTCATAAATCCTCCTCATCATTCTTTATATTATACGCTTGTTTGTTTTGAAAACATGAAAACGTTATGAAAATCCTCGTTGTTTCATTTTCAAGAATAGGTTATAATTTTTTTTATAAACGCTGATAGAAGGGAGAAAAGAGTAGATCACTACTCGAAGTGAAGTATGAAATTAAATGGTTCTCAAATCATCATGGAAGTCCTCAAAGAGCAAGGCGTCGATACCGTATTCGGTTATCCTGGCGGAGCCGCTTTGAACGTCTATGATTCCCTATACGATTATTCTGATCAGATCCATCACATTTTGACCGCTCATGAACAAGGAGCGAGCCATGCAGCCGATGGATATTCTCGTTCGACAGGAAAAACAGGTGTCGTATTCGCAACAAGCGGTCCAGGAGCCACAAACCTTGTGACCGGCTTAGCGACAGCCTTTTTAGACAGCGTGCCGATGGTCGCGATCACATGCAATGTGACCGATGATGCGATCGGTCGAGACGCCTTTCAAGAAGTGAGCATCACCGGAGTGACCTTGCCGATCACTAAACATAACTTCTTCGTAAACAAGATCGAAAATTTAGCCGATGCGATCCGTCAAGCGTTCCGGATCGCCAACGAAGGAAGAAAAGGACCCGTTCTGATCGATATCACAAAAGATGTGACAGCCTTGAACAACACATACGAATATACGAAACAAGAACCGGTCGCGCTCAAACCAAACCCAAGCATCGATCCAACCAAGATCGATGCGATCTTAGAAGCGATCAAGCTCTCGAAAAAGCCAGTCGTCTACTTTGGCGGAGGAGTCGCATCCTCACAAGCGAAAGAAGAACTGAACGAGTTTCTAAAACGATTAGACGCCCCAGCTACGTATACCCTCATGGGAGCTGGCGTGCTGAATTTTGAAGATCCAAAAAATCTTGGTTTGATCGGCATGCATGGAAGCATGCTGGCCAATCAAGCGATCGATCAAGCAGACCTCGTTTTCGCCCTAGGAACACGCTTTTCGGATCGTGTCGCGCTCAATCCGAACCAGTTCGCCAAACGGGCGGCAATCGTTCATGTCGATATCGATGAATCGGAAATCAATAAAAATGTCGTGATCAACTTTGATGTTGTCGCCGATATCAAAGATTTCCTGAAAGCGATCCTTGAAAAACTCGACCAGCAAGATCACAGCGATTGGATCGAGCATCTTAAGCAATACAAAAAATTCATCGATGTTCCCGTTCAAGAGGCGACGATCCGTCCTAGAGACATCATCGAGGCCACGTGCGATCTTACAGACAAAGAAACGATTTACGTGACAGATGTTGGACAGCACCAAATGTGGGCCGCTCAATATTTAAAACACGAAAAAGCGGAGAATTTTCTAACGAGCGGCGGCCTTGGCACGATGGGCTATGGCTATGGGGCAGCGATCGGCGCCCAAGCAGGCAATCCAGAAAAGCGCGTGATCCATTTTACAGGGGATGGAAGCTTCCATATGAACTTGAATGAAGCGTGTACCGCTGTGAGCAACGAGCTTCCGATCATCACGATCATTTTCGATAATAAAGTGCTCGGTATGGTCTATCAATGGCAGACCGTCTTCTACAACAAGCACTACTCCCAGACGATCCCTGGCAGAAAGACCGATTATGTCCAGCTTGCCAAAGGATTTGGAGCGAAAGGCTTTGAAGTTAATACGCTAGAAGAATTCAAAGACGCCTTCCAGCAGGCGCTCAAGGAAAAAGGGCCTGTCTGGATCGCATGCAACATCGCCAAAGAAGAACGCGTATTGCCGATGATTCCAAATGGAGGAACGATCGACGATATGATCATCAAATAAGAAAGGACCAATATGAGTAAAGAAGTCATCAGTATTTTTGTAGATAACAGCTCGAACGTCTTGACTCGCGTAGCCTCTTTGTTTGGACGTAGAGGCTTCAACATCGAGTCCTTGACCGTATCGACAACAAATGATCCACGGATCTCTAGGATCACGGTCGTATTCAATGGCGGAAAGCAATCGCTCCATCAAATATTGACTCAAACTAGAAAATTGGAAGTCGTTAAAGATATTTTCACATTGGACAAAGACACCTCTTTATTTCGGGAATTGCTTTTGGTCAAGATCGCATGCGATAAATCGAACCGCAGTGCAGTCAAAGAAATTGTGGATATCTTTCGCGGAAAGATCATTTCCCTCTCGAAACACAATATGATCGTCGAATTGACTGGAGCCTCAGAAAAGATCGACGGCTTTTTGGATATGATCAACTGCTATGATGTCCTCGAAGTGTGCCGTACTGGGGTCACTGGAATTTCAAGAGATTCTTCATCGATCGATGAAGACAGCGATTAGGAAGAAGAGGAAGAGATATGAATAAAAAACTAAAAAGCAGCGCCGTAACCGAAGGCGTTGAAAAAGCCCCTATGCGTTCCTTGTTTTACGCGATGGGTTATACAAAAGAAGAACTGGACCGACCTTTGATCGGAATCGTTTCCGCCCACAGCGACATCGTTCCTGGCCATTTTCACCTCGACAAGATCGTCGATGCGGTAAAGGCGGGTGTCAGAATGGCTGGAGGAACGCCGATCATGGTGCCAGCGATCGGCGTATGCGATGGGATCGCGATGGGCCATGTAGGAATGAAATATTCGCTACCAAGCCGGGAACTCATTGCCGATTCTGTAGAAACAATGGCCCAAGCCCACGCTTTTGATGGTCTTGTCCTCGTGCCAAACTGCGATAAGATCGTCCCAGGCATGTTGATGGGCGCGCTTCGTTTAAACCTTCCTACAATTGTCGTAAGCGGAGGTCCTATGATGTCCGGGTTGGTCGATGAAGAAGAAACTTCCCTATCTAAAATGTTTGAAGCAGTAGGTGCTCGAAAAGCCAACTTGATCGATGACGAAAAGCTTTTAGAATTTGAAGAAAACACCTGTCCGGGTTGCGGAAGCTGTTCTGGCATGTATACAGCGAACTCGATGAATTGTCTTTGCGAAGCGCTAGGAATCGCTTTACCAGGTAACGGAACGATCCCGGCCGTTCACGCTAGACGTCTTCAGTTGGCAAAAAAAGCCGGTATGGCTATCATGGATCTAGTAGAAAAAAATATCACGATCAAAGATATCGTGAATGAAAAATCGATCAAAAACGCTCTGACTTGCGATATGGCTTTAGGCTGCTCAAGCAACTCCGTCCTTCATTTGTTGGCGATTTCCAATGAAGCGGGTCACCCACTTTCTTTGAATACATTCAATGAGTTCTCAGAAAGAGTGCCCAATCTCTGCCATTTGGCGCCCGCAGGAAAAACCCATATGCACGATCTAGACCGAGCAGGAGGCTTGCAAGCCGTTTACCATGAGCTCAATAAAAAAGGGTTGATCGATACCTCTTTGATGACGGTCAACGGAAAAAGCGTCCAGGAGAATATCGAACACGCGTTCAATAAGCGTCCCGATACGATCCGTCCGATCGATCTTCCATATTCGGAAACAGGAGGGATCGCGATCTTATTTGGCAATATCGCAAAAAACGGGTGCGTCGTAAAACGAAGCGCTGTCGATCCAAGCATGATGAAACACACTGGCCCTGCTCGAGTCTTTGATAGCGAAGAGGAGGCGATCCAGACGATCTATGCTGGCGGGATCCATGATGGAGATGTCGTGGTCATCCGCTATGAAGGCCCTAAAGGTGGCCCAGGCATGCGCGAAATGCTCAACCCGACGAGCGCACTAGCGGGTATGAAGCTTGATAAAACCGTCGCATTGATCACGGATGGGCGGTTTTCAGGCGCAAGTAGAGGCGCTTCGATCGGTCATGTCGCTCCAGAAGCCGCGGCAGGAGGCGAGATCGGTCTTCTTGAAGAAGGAGATATGATCACGATCGATATTCCAAATTATTCGATCCATGCTGCCGTGGATGAAAAAACATTCGAAGAAAGAAGAAAGAAACAAAAACCATTTGAATCAAAGTTTAAATCCGGCTGGCTTTCCCGTTACCAAAGAATGGTGCAGGGAGCCGACAAAGGCGCGATCTTAAAATAAGAAAGCAGCTCTTCTAAGCGAATAGGAGAGCTGTTTTATTTTGCGAGATCATTCCATGGATTCTACGATCTTTTGATGTTCTACAAATTGTCTAGCGGTCCGAGGAGATCGGCCATTGTTTCTTAAGGCGAAAGCTTCCGCCTTGATCATCAATTCAGAATCCGAGAGCTGAAGATCATATTCTTTGGCATACCCTTTCACAATCTCAAAATAAAGATCCTTGGCCGGTTTGGAAAAAGTGATCGTCAACCCAAAACGAGAAGCTAAAGAAGCGCACTCTTGGATCGTGTCATTGTGATGGATATCGCTTCCTGCACGATCATCAAAACTCTCTTTCATTAAATGGCGACGATTGCTTGTCGCGTAAATAATCGTATTTGAAAGCGAAGCGACACTTCCCCCTTCTAAAATCGTCTTCATCAAAATAAAATCCGGATCCCCTGTCTGAAAGCTCAGATCATCGATAAAGATAATGAATTTCAATGGATTTTCAGCCAGCGACTCGATCAAAGAAGGAAGCCATTGAATTTGCGATTTGCGTACCTCGATCAACCGAAGCCCTTCGTCTTTATATGCGTTGACGATCGCCTTGATCGTCGAGCTCTTCCCAGTTCCCGCATCCCCATACAACAATGCGTTATTCGCCTTCATCCCTTTTAAAAAAGCCAATGTGTTTTGAATCAGAGCGTTGCGCTGGATCTCATATCCAGTCATGGACGCAAGCGATTGAGGATCCGGATATTGAATCGGAACAAGCCCATTCTCATCCACTTGAAACATATGATAGCGAGCGAAGATCCCATAGCCTTCTCGATTCAAGTTTTCAAGTCTTTGTTGATACATCTGCTTAAGATCCGCTACATGATTGCTCCAAGAAGGAAGTTCATAAGGATAGGAGAGGTCTTTAAACAACATTTCTCCTTTCAAGTCATGAAGCTGTTGCAAGATTTCAAGCTCGCGGATCATCGAGCGCTCGATTAAACCTTCTTTACCTGACTCTTTGTGGAGCAGAAGCTGATAATAGTTTTCATCATCCAGCACGAAACGCTCCACGATCTTTGAAAGATCACCGCCTTGCGAATAAATATAAGCGCAAAGATCGGTATAGCTTTGCAGCAATTCCTCTTCTGTTTCACTCTGAAAATAAGCCGAGAGCTTGACCCAGAGAGGAGATTGATAAAAGCTATGAAACACCGCCAAGGTATGAAGTTTATTTTCAAAATTTTTCAAATTCATTTTCAGCCTTCTTTCTTTTTGTGCTATAATTTTACCACTGATTTGCGATTAGGAAAGAGGTTTTGAAATGTTAACGATCGATAAAGTATACAACGCCAATTCCGTTTTAAAAAATGTAGTTCGAAAAACAGATTTGATCGAGGCGAAAAATATCCCATGCGACAACCGCATTTACTTAAAAACAGAGAATCTGCAGCTCACAGGAAGTTTTAAGATCCGCGGCTCTTATTATAAGATCAGCAAGCTCTCTGAAGAAGAAAAAGAGCATGGAATCATCGCGAGCTCGGCAGGAAACCACGCGCAAGGGGTCGCCTTATCGGCGCAGAGGGCCGATATACCGTGTACGATCTGTATGCCAGATAGCGCCCCGATCTCTAAAGTCGAAGCGACCAAAGGTTATGGAGCCAATGTCGTTCTCGTTGAAGGCGCTTATGATGATTCTTACGATAAAGCCGACGCTTTATGCAAAGAAAATGGATACACATTTATTCATCCTTACGATGATGAAGATGTGATCGCCGGTCAAGGAACAATCGCCCTCGAGATCTTGGATCAGCTCGACGATATCGACGCGATCGTCGTTCCGATCGGAGGCGGCGGTTTGATTTCAGGAATCGCATTCACGATCAAAAGCTTGAATCCGGATATCAAAGTGTATGGCGTTCAAGCGACCAAAGCGGCAAGCATGTATGAATCCATCGCTCAAGATGAACAGTTGACGATCGATTCTGTGAACACGTTTGCGGATGGGATCGCGGTCAAGCATCCTGGCGATCATACATTTGCGCTCGTCAAACAATATGTGGATGATATATTTACCGTTTCTGAAGATGAGATCGCGGCCGCGATCTTGACCTTGATGGAAAAACAAAAACTCGTCGTAGAAGGAGCGGGTGCTGTCGCGGTGGCGGCTACAATGTTTAATAAGTTGCCGATCCAAGATAAAAATGTCGTTTGCGTCCTTTCTGGCGGTAATATCGATGTCAATATCATCGACCGTGTCATGACGCGCGGTCTATTGCTCAGTGGCCGAAAAACAAGTTTTACGATCGCTTTGACAGATAAGCCAGGACAACTTCTTGGCGTGTCCAAGGTGATCTCGGAAAACGGAGGCAATGTCGTGACGATCGATTATGATAATGGGGACCCGGACATGGATATCAATGCCTGCTTCTTAAAAGTGACTGTTGAGACGAGGAACCATGAGCATATCGAAAAAATAAAACACGACCTAGAAGCGAAAGGTTTCAAGATCGTGCAAGAACGTGTCTGATCATCAGCCACGTTTTTTTTTGCGAACAAAAAAAGAAGCTATATTCAGCTTCTCTCCACGTATTCTTTTTCCAGCTCGACCAGAAGGAAAAGAAGATTCTCTTTGAGCTTTTGAAAATCATCCTCGGTAACGATCTCCCCCATTGTGGTGGATCTAACGCCATCCAAATCAAGTTTTAAAGTCCAATGATAGTTATTCGGATTTTCCAGATCCACTTCCCCATTTCGAACAAGCCATGGCTGTAGGCTCCTTCGAAAGCGTTTGAGTCCATCCAAAGGGATCGCGAACGTTTTCTCGTATGCTTCTCCATCGTTTGTAAAGCCAAAATATTGGATCTGTTGACCATCTGAATAAATTCGAATGATCGATTTTTCTCCTGCTTCTTTGCCAAGAGTATAACTTAGAATTTTTCTTTCTTCCATTGGGTCCACCTTCCTACATCGATTATTATAGCATGCTATCTAAGTATTTCAAATAAATCGCTTAAAAAAACACGATAGTCAAACTATCGTGTTCATTCTTATTCAGCGATCAACGTTTCAGGAAGCACGATCGAAAACAAAGAAAGGAATTGTTCGATCTGCTCTTTGGCATTCGGTCCAGTCACATAACGAATGTTTTGAGCATCCCATGTTTTGGCGGCGATCTGGGCGTTAGGCAAGCCAAGATTCTCGGCTCCTGCAGCTTCTACGGCCTCGACGATCGATTTCTCGTTCGCGTTTTCATCAAAAGTTTCAATGCCAGTAAGCAAAGCGTCTAAATTCTTTTTGCCATCTTTCTTGATAAAAATGCCCGCTTGAGGATACCCTGTCGTATCGTTTCCACGTTTTTCTTTCCACATTTCCTGCAGATTGGCGATCACCTTTAGCTCTTTTCCATTTTCTTTGGCTTTCGAAATCGTCGCGGCAGCGGCTGGCTGCGCAAGAAGAGCGAGATCCGCTTGATTCGATAAAAGCGCTTGCTGAGCATCCGAAACCGCATTATACCAAGTCGTCTGGGCTTTGACTTGATCGGCGAGTACATCATTATACACAAGACCAGGCACCGCGTTTTCACCAAATAGCGCCATCTTGTTGTTTGGATCTTCCCAAGCCTTATCTTGACTGCCTACAACATAAAGATTTCCCCACGTCACAACAGCTGCCAACTGATAGGCTTCCGCTTGACTGTACACTTTAGCGCCCAAATTGATCGGTGCTACGATCACATCGTATTCACCATCTTTTTTCGCCAGTTCCGATAAGAGCGCATCTGTTCCCTCCACACGAGAAATTACGGTATTCTCTACATTCGCGGCTCCTAAGGTCGCAAGAGCAGGCGCTCCGTTAGGACAAAGCATCGAATAGGGCTCAGAATCCTCTTTTTGAGGAGCGGATGCGCAAGCGCTCATTCCTAATAAGCAGGCAAGAGCGAAGCATACTGTTTTTATTCGGCTTCTTTTCCAAATAGACATTTTGTTTCTACCTCGTTTCTAAAGCGCTCGATCGCTTCTTCTAATGGCATCGTCACGCTTTCTTTTTTACCGCTTTGACGGATCGTTACTGTTCCCTCTTCTTGATCACGATCGCCAACGACGATTTGATAAGGGATCTTTTTGATTTGCGCTTCACGGACACGATAGCCTAGTTTTTCATTTCGATCATCGACTTTCACGCGCAAGCCTGCTTTTTCAAGATTGTCTTTGACTTGGTTGGCGTAATCGACATGCTTTTCATGATGCACTGGAATGATGACGATCTGTTGTGGGGCAAGCCATAATGGGAAATGACCGCCAAAATGCTCGATCAAAATACCGATGAATCGTTCAATAGATCCATAAACGACACGATGAAGCATAAGTGGTGTTTTTCTTGAACCATCCGAATCCACATACGTGCAATGGAAACGTTCTGGCAAATTCATATCAAGCTGGATCGTACCGCATTGCCAATCTCTTCCAAGCGAATCTTTGATATGGATATCGAGCTTTGGCCCATAGAACGCTCCATCACCCGGATTGACAACATACTCTTTTCCAGCATGCACGCAAGCGTTCGCGAGCGCTTTTTCGGAAGCATCCCAAATTTCTTCCGTTCCGATATAGCCAGATTCAGGACGTGTAGAGAGTTCGATCGAATACTCTAGACCAAATACTCCGTACATTTTATCGATCAAAGACAATACGTTTTTGACTTCAGATTCGATCTGATCAGGACGGACGAATAAGTGGGCATCGTCTTGCGTAAAGGTCCGGACCCGGAACAATCCATTTAAAGCGCCGCTAGCCTCATGGCGATGGACTTGCCCTAATTCCGCGATCCTTAGCGGAAGATCTTTATAAGAGCGAAGTTCCGTGTTGTAAACAAGAAGAGCGCCTGGGCAGTTCATCGGCTTGATCGCAAAATCACGCTCATCGACCTTTGTCGTATACATGTTTTCTTTATAATGATCCCAATGTCCAGAAATCTCCCAAAGCTCTCGAGACATGATGATCGGCGTCTTGATGAACAAATAGCCATCTTTAGTGTGTACATCGTACCAGTAGTTTTCCAACAGATTTCGAAGGATCATTCCATTTGGCAAGAAGATCGGCATCCCAGGCGCATATTCAGAGACTGTGAACAATCCCATTTCGCGTCCTAATTTCTTATGATCGCGTTTCTTCGCTTCTTCTAGAGCTTGCAGGTGGGATTCCAATTCTTCTTTCGTATCAAAAGCGATTCCATAGACGCGCTGAAGCATCTTATTGTTGGCGTCTCCCTTCCAATAGGCACCTGAATGCTTGAGCAGCTTGAAATTCTTCAATTCTTTGACGCTATCGACATGAGGGCCGCGGCAAAGATCCGTAAACTCGCCTTGCGAATAGATCGTGATCGTACCGTCCTCTAGATCTTTGATCAGATCTTCTTTGTAAGGATCGTCTTTGAACATTTCGATCGCTTCTTCTTTCGAGATCTCTTTGCGGATGATCCGTTTCCCATCTTTCGCGATCTTTTTCATCTCTTTTTCGATCTTAGCGAGATCTTCATCTTTTAAATTGACATCACCTAGATCCATATCGTAATAAAAGCCTTCCGCAATGACAGGCCCAACCCAAAATTTAGCTTGGGGATATAGACGCTTGACCGCTTGGGCCATCATGTGAGCTGCCGAATGATTCAGCATTTTTAAATGCTCATCTTCTAAAACGTTGACAAGTTCCATAATTTTCTCCTCCTTGATTCCATAATAAAAGCGACAGACTTCAAAGGACGTCTGTCGCACGCGGTACCACCTTTGTTCATGCGCTTTTTTCACGCATGCACCTCAATTTCTTTTAACGCAAGAATACGGCACACTTTTTCAAGGGCGATTCAGAGGGAGTAATCGTACGTTCTGCGAAGGACTTTCACCAGCCGCCCTTCTCTCTACATTCGATCACGCACGATCATATCCTCATCGATATCATTGCTTTGAGTATAGAACAGAATAAAAAATGTGTCAATTATGACTATTGTGCTTGTCAAAGGAATCAAAAGTATGATATAAATCTATTAGTTAGAATAAACTAACTGTCCTTCATTATACATAATTCGAAAAAAAGCGAATCCATAAGATCCGCTTTTTTCGTATCTTGATTAGGCGTCGACTTTCATCGCACGCATCGCATTCAGGATCGCTAAGATCGCCACCCCTACATCCGCAAAGACAGCTACCCACATATTCGTGATTCCTAAAGCCGCAAAGATCAAAACGAGAATTTTGATTCCTAAAGCAAAAATTATATTTTGATAGACGATCGAAAGCGTCTTTTTCGAAATCTTCATCGCGGTCACAATCTGGGAAAGCTGATCTTCCATCAAGACGATATCGGCCGCCTCGATCGCTGCATCGCTTCCTAAAGCGCCCATTGCGATCCCTACATCCGTTTGGGTCAATACAGGCGCATCATTGATCCCGTCGCCTACGAATGCGACTTTCTCCTTAGGATCTCTTTGATCTAAGATCTGATCCAAATATTCGACTTTTTGCGCTGGCAACAGCGAAGCGTGATATTCATCGATTCCTAAGTGATCGGCGACTTTTTGGGCGACACTTTCACTATCTCCTGTAAGCATGATAAACTTTTTCACACCATAATTACGAAGTAGATCGATCGCGACTTTCGAATCCTCTTTGACTTCATCGGCGATTTCGATCATCCCTGCGTATTTTTTCTCCACACATACATAAACACAAGTTCCAAATCCATCTCCTTGAGGCAAAGATTCCAAACCAATGGAACGCATCATTTTTTCGTTTCCGATCATGACTTCTTTACCATCGACTTTAGCTTTCATACCATGTCCGGCGACTTCTTGCACATCTAGCACATCGAAAGGTTTTGTTGGTTTTTGCGCAGCTTTTTGAATCGATAAAGCGATCGGATGCGTAGAATACGCTTCAACACTTGCCGCCAGCTGCAAAAGCTGTTCGCTGTTCATATCCACCGGAAGAACATTCGTTACTTGAAAATTCCCTTTGGTGAGCGTTCCTGTCTTATCAAACACGATCGTCTTGACCTCAGAAAGCATCTGCAAGTAGTTGCTTCCTTTGACCAAGATCCCTTTGCGGCTCGCGCCACCAATTCCGCCAAAAAAAGAAAGCGGAACCGAAATCACAAGCGCGCATGGACACGATGTGACTAGGAAAGAAAGAGAACGATAGACCCAGACATTCCATTGCCCATCGAACAAGGAAGGAATGATCGCTAAAGCCAGCGCGAGAAAGACAACTACTGGCGTATAGATACGCGCAAATCGCGTAATGAATTGTTCTGAACGGCTCTTCTTATTGGAAGCGTTCTCGACAAGATCCAGGATCTTAGCCACGGTCGAATCCACATACGGCTTACTGACTTTCACGTAAAGGACCCCGCTTTGGTTGATGCATCCAGAAATGACTTCCGAACCTTCTTTGGCCGATCGAGGGACAGACTCACCCGTCAATGCGGATGTGTCTAAAAACGAAGTTCCTTTTATCACCGTACCATCAAGAGGAACTCTTTCTCCTGGATTGATCACGATCACATCCCCTACTTTGACTTCTTCCGGATCGACTTCTTCGATCTTGCCATTAATTTCTATATTTGCGTAATCTGGACGGATATCCATTAAAGAAGCGATCGACTTTCTAGAACGATCGACTGCATACGATTGAAACCACTCGCCGACTTGATAAAAAAGCATGACCGCGACAGCTTCCGGATACTCCTTGAGAGCGATCGCGCCGATCGAAGCCAAAGACATCAAGAAATTTTCATCGAATACTTCGCCATGAAAAATATTCTCAGCCGATTTGATCAAAACATCATACGAAATCAAAAGATAAGGAATCAAATATACAAGCATGGTTTGCCACGTATTCAAAGCGAAAGCATGCGAACTATAGATCGCGATCCCATACAAGATGGCTGTGACGATAATACGATAGAGCCCTTTTTTTTGTTTTTTACTCATAAATCAAGCATAGATCTCCGTATCTCGGTCCACTTTTTTTGCGATCTTTTTTGCCTCGACTAAGATCGTATCGATATCTTTCCCTTCAATATCTAAAATGAGTTTTTGCGTCATAAAGTTGACACGCGCTTCTTTCACTCCATCAAGCTTGTTCAAAGCATCTTCGATCTTCGAGGCGCATGTCGCGCAATCGACTTCCATTTTATACGTTTTTCTCATAATATCCTCCTTGATTGAACAATTTATCAATCATTCAACTGTTTACGCTTTTAGTATACATCACTCCAAAAAAAAAGCAAGAATATTCTGGGTGTGAAATTTCACACCCAGAATATTCTTGCGATTTGATAAAAAATGAATGTGATCAGCCAAGCGATCGCGAGCTGGAAAGCTGCCGCTTTCCACATATATAAAGAAGAACCTGATTCCTTCTTGATCGTGGCCAAACTGGCAAAGCAAGGAATATAAAGCAATACAAAAAGCATCATGCAGTAGGCGTTCAAAGAATTGAAGCCAATCATCAGCAGCGCTTGCTGCATCCCTCCTTCAGCCGAAACAGAATTCAGATCCGAGATCCCAAACAAGACGCCAAGAGACGAAACGACGACTTCTTTGGCTGAGATCCCAGCAAGAAGGGCCACCGCGATCTGCCAGAAACCAAGTCCAACAGGAACTAAGACTGGCGTGATCGTCTTACCAATCATCGCCGCAAACGATGAAGATATATCGCTCGAATAGCCATGGATTCCAAAATTCAATAGGACCCACAAGACGATCGAAGCGATAAAGATCGTTGTTCCTGCTTTTTGCAAAAAGTCTTTCACTTTCTCCCATACGTAAACATATACGGTATGAAGGCTTGGCATTTTATAGATAGGAAGTTCAATGAGCAACGGCTTATATTCCTTCGCTTTTTCGATCTTGGAGCTTATAAATGCGACCGCCAGCGCGACAAGGATGCCAATCAAATACATCGAATACGCGATCCACATCGCATGTTCTTGAAAGAACATGCCGCTAAGTAAAATATAGGTCGGCAGCTTGGCAGAACAAGACATGAATGGCGTGATGAGCATGACTCGTCTTCGATCTTTCATCGATTCGAGAGTGCGGCTCGCCATGATCGCTGGCACCGTACAGCCAAAGCCTAAAACCATAGGAATGAATGCTCTTCCCGACAAGCCTAGCTTTCCCATGATGCCATTCATCACATAGGCGACTCTTGCCAGATATCCAGAATCTTCTAAAAAGGCCAGAGCGATAAAAAGAATCGTGATATTTGGCAAAAACGTAATAATTCCTCCCACTCCAGAAATGATTCCATCGCATACCAATGAAATGAGCCAATCGGATACATGGATCTGAAGGAGGAAGTTATGGATCGCGTCATTGAACATTTCGATCAAAGTCTCTAAATAACCGGATATATAATCACCAATCGTAAATGTCAGCATAAAGACGAGAGCCATGATCAAAAAGAAAAACAGAATCCCAAATATAGAATGGGTCAAATAACTGTCTATCTTGTCTGTCAGATCTTCTTTGCTTTCCTTGCCGAGGAGCACTTCATGCATGATCCGTTCGATATAATCGTATTTTTCATTGACGATCCGATCCGAGATCGATTCACCGGCGATCTTTTTTAAATCAAGCGGATACTTTTGCTGGAGCACTTCGTCGTTTTCCAACAATCCGATCGCGATCCACCGATTTCGATTTGCATCAACAGGGATTTGATCTTCGACTTGACCGATCTTTTCTTCGATATCGCTCGTATAGATCATCGCGTGATCGCGCACGATATCTCTTTCAATTTCCATAGGCTGATGATTGATGGCGTTCGATTCTTCCGCTTGATGGAGGGCAGCATGCATGAGCGCCTTCAAGCCTTTTTTCTTGCGCGCCACGACAGGAACACAAGGTACTCCAAGAATTTCAGAGAGCCGATGAAGATCGAGATCGATCCCTCTTTTTTCAACGATATCCATCATATTGGCCGCGATCACGACTGGTTTATTCAATTCAAGAAGCTGCAATGTGAGATAAAGCGAACGTTCAAGCGACGAAGTATCGACAACATCGACGATCACATCGACTTCATCCGAGACGATAAAATCGCGCGATACGCTTTCTTCCATCGTAAACGAAGTTAAGGAATAGGTTCCTGGAAGATCGACAAGCTTGATCTTATGACCATGATCTTCGATCGCTCCTTCCATTCGTTCCACCGTGACGCCCGGCCAATTCGCGACTTTTAGATTCGCTCCTGTATAAGCGTTGAACAATGTTGTCTTCCCACAGTTTGGATTTCCTATAAATGCGACAGTGATCTCTTTTTTCATGCCTCTACCTCGATTTGTTCACTCAATTCTTTTCCTAACGCAAATCGTGTTCCTCTTAATCGGATCACGAGTGTTCCATTTTGCTTGCGCTGAACAACCTCGATGGGGGTACCACTCAGCATTCCAAGGGTCCTAAGCCGCCGTCGCGTTTGTTCGTTGGTGTTGATTTGCCGAACAACCACGCTTTTTCCCTTTGGTATTTCTTTTAGAGTCATAGTTCGCCTCATTTCTAATTTACAAAGTTAATTATAATTAACTCTTGAAAAATTGAAAACGGAAAACACTCCACATTTGATAATAAAAAGCGCATCGACTATAATTATGAAAGAAATGGAGGGACCTGAATGGATTTTCTTTACGATGTTCAAGATGAAAAAAGAGTCTTCAGCGCGCTCCAATATATGCCTGCCGCCGAGCAGATCGAACAATTAGCGAATTTTTACAAGATCATGGGCGATCCGAGTCGTTTGATGCTTTTGATGGCCCTTGAAAAAGGAGAGCTTTGCGCAAGCGATCTTGCGAATGTCGCAAAAATGTCGCGGAGCGCGGTCTCCCATCAGCTCAAGGCTCTAAAGCAAGCCAAACTAGTCAAATCAAGAAGACAAGGGAAAACGATTTTCTATGAATTGGATGACGAACACATCCATTCAGTATTGAAAGTCGCTCTAGAACATATCAAAGAAGGAGCGGATCATCACGATTGATCCGCTCCTTTTCCTATTTTTCATTCATCAAATACGCCAAGACTAAACGTGAAACTTCGACAAGCGAAGATACGTGGGTCCTTTCATAGCTATGAGAATTCATGCACCCCATCCCAAAGACGGCTGCCTTTACATTCTGTCCAGCACGTATGGCGGCTGTTCCATCCGATCCGAACCGATAATAAATATCAATACATGCAGGGATCGAATACGTTTTAGCCAACGTATACAGCCTCGTAGTCAGCTCCCAATCGTATGGCGAGTACGCATCCGCCCCTCCGATACAAACACTTTTTTCCGTTCCATGATAATCTGGCCCGATCAAACCAATATCCAACGCGATATAGGTATCGACTTCGCTAGGAACATAAGCTCCACCATGCCCGATCTCTTCATAGATCGGGAAAGCGAACAAAGTATCGTATTCAGGAATGATTTGATTCTCCTTTAAGCATTTCATCGCTTCCAATAAAGAGGCGACGCAAGCTTTATCATCAATGTGTCGGGATTTGATATAACCAGAGCGTGTGATGATACACCGCGGTTCGATCGATACGAGATCACCATGCTCAATACCAAGATCATAGACATCTTGATCCGAATGGACCTCTTCATCAAGAAGGATCCGCATCGTTGAAACATCGCGGCTAGCGTCTTTGGCATCGTCGAACACATGCACAGAATGCGATTGATGGATCACCATTCCTGTATACGTTTTTCCTTGGCGCGTGTGGATATAAACATTTTCGCCTTCGATGGAATGAAAATTGACCCCTCCCAGATTTTTAACTTGGATCCAGCCATTCGGGTCGACTTGACGCACGATCAAGCCGATCGTATCCAAATGCGCCCCAAAACACACTGTTTTGGAATGATCTTTCCCTTCCAGCTTAGCATACAAGGTTCGTTTGTTGTCATAGAATACTGAGTAGCCGTACTCGTTCAATGTTTTCTCCATCCAAGCATGGATCTGCGGATAATACGCGACGACGCTAGGCACGTTGACAAGATCTTCAAAAAGATGAACGACTTCCTGTTCATCAACATATGGCAATTTTTTCATTTTAATCTTCCCTTCCTCAATTCTTCTACCATTTCGATTCTATTATAGGCAGTTTTTGAAAAACGTGTTACGATATTTTTATGAAAATCATCATCTCGCCTACGAAACAAATGAAATTTACCGACGACTTTCCCTTCCCCTATACGACACCGCTTTTTTTCGAGGAAAGCCAGAAGCTGCGCGCTTTGCTTTCGGGTTGTACTTCGATGGAGCTCAAAAAAATGATGAAGGTCAGCGACAAGCTTCTTGCAAAAGTAGAAGCGCTCTATAAAACAGTGCATCCCGAACAAGGGTGCGCTTTGCTGTCATATTCCGGGATCGCTTTTCAATATATGGCTCCTCATGTTTTTGACGATGACATGCTTCAATATGTTCAAAACCATCTGCGGATCCTTTCAGGAATGTATGGGATCTTGCGTCCTTTCGATCAAGTGGAAGCGTATCGCTTAGAGATGCAGACAAAACTTTTGTTCGAGCCAAGATCTTTATACGCGTTTTGGGGTGCGCGGATCGCCGATGCGCTTGAAGACGACATCATCCTCAATCTAGCAAGCGAAGAATACGCGAAAACGATCCGCCCATATAAGAAGCTGATTGATGTTCGTTTTCTCGATGTGGATGGCAAAGAAAAAGGAGTCTACGCGAAAATGGCGCGTGGAGAGATGGTCCGTTATATGGCAGAGCATTGGATCGAGTCGGTCGATGAAATCAAACAATTTGACCGGCAAGACTATCGGTTTTGTCCCGAGCACTCGAGCGAAGATGAGTTCGTATTTCAAAAAACGCGATAAAGAAAGGAAGACGTCATAATCAAAGCCGCGATTTGTTGTGGAGGCGGATTTTCCTCGAGCACGATGGCCGAACATATCAAAAAAGGCATCGAGACGTATGGATTATCCTCCGAGTTATCAATAGAATTTTGTCCATTTTTGTTGGCATCCAAAAAGATCGATGCCTATGACATTTTCATCCTGTGTCCTCATCTTGCCCGCGATGTCAAAACGTTCAACGAGCGCTATTGCCAGAACAAAAAAACCGCTCTACTTGCTTCCGATCCGAATGTATGGGCCTGTGGATGTGCAAGAGCTGTACTATGATATTCAAGATATCCTTATAAGATTCAAAGAAAACCCAATCAATCCTGTTCATTTTCCGGACGAAGAGAATTGCTTGAAAGTCAAACGCGTCAAGGCGTATCGAAATGTGAAAAAAAGCTGATTCGTCAGCTTTTTTCTATTATAATAAAAAAATGAATATTCAGGACGCGATCCGTTACGCAAACGGCGATCCAAAGGATGTCGCCTTGCTCCAAGAAATCGAACAGACCTATATCCGACTTATGGAGGTCTGTCCTTTTCGAATCGAATACCGGATCCTAGACAAAACATCCCCAAATTCCTTTGCTCCTTTTTCGTTCCAATCGAAGATGGCTCTTGACCTTCTTTGCTCGAGCGAAAAACTCGTCGTGCTTCTATGCACGCTCGGATACCCCTTTGAACAAGAACTCAATCGTTACTCTTTGCTCGATCCAAAAAAAGCCCTTTTATGGGACGCATGCGGTTCCGCTTATCTCGAAGAGTGTTTAGATGCCTTTGAACAACAGCTCAAGGCACAATTGGCGCCCTTCTATTTGACCGACCGCTTCTCGTGTGGCTATGGCGACTTGCCTCTTACGATGCAAAGCCAGATCGTCTCCTTTTTAGAAGGAACGAAAAGACTAGGCGTGTTTGTTTCAAAAAGCCAAATGCTTTTTCCCACCAAAAGCGTAAGCGCCTTTCTTGGAGTCAGCCCTCAAAAACAGCCCGCAAAGATCAAAGGATGCTCTTATTGCATGCTCAACACTACATGTCCCTATAGAAAGAAAGGAAAATCATGTCATGAAGCAAATCGTTAAAATTCTCGATGGAGCCACGGGAACGATCCTCCAGAACTCTGGGATCGCCATTCCCGAAATTCCAGAAACCCTCAATATGACTCAGCCCGATCTAATCGAATCGATCGCTAGAGACTACGCCAAAGCTGGCTCGCAAATCGTGTACGCGAATACGTTTGGCGCAAGTCCTTTAAAGTTTCAAAATTCTTCCTACTCGTATAAAGAATGCATTCAAAGCGGGATCGTTCTTGCCCGAAAAGGCGCGCCTGCATGTAAGATCGCATTGGATATTGGTCCGCTAGGTCAGCTGATGGAGCCCATGGGCAGCTTTACCTTCGAAGAAGCCTATGATCAATTTAAAGAAATCGTGCTAGCCGGAAAGGAAGCCGACTTGATCGTGATCGAGACAATGAGCGATCTTTACGAAACAAAGGCAGCTCTTTTGGCCGCTAAAGAACACAGCGACTTGCCTGTCTTTGTCACAATGTCCTTTGAAGAAAATGAACGGACATTCACGAGTTGCACTTTAGAGAGCATGGCAAAAACTTTGGAAGCTTTGGGAGCCAACGCGATTGGTTTCAACTGCTCGATTGGTCCAAAACAAATGATCAAGATGGTCGAAAAACTATCGACCTTGACTTCTCTTCCGATCATCGCTAAACCTAACGCGGGACTTCCCGACCCTTCAAGTGGAACGTATACGATGAGCGCTTCTGAATTCTATGAGCATATGGAATCCCTTGTAGAAGCTGGCGCTTCCTATATTGGCGGCTGCTGTGGGACCTCACCTATTTTTATTGAGCAAATCGCCAAATTGAAAGGGCAGCAAATCGCGCGAGAAGAAGTTGATTCCGGTGGATGGGTTTGTTCGCCACTTTACGCCTTCTGCACAAAAGGGATCCATCCAATAGGCGAACGACTCAACCCGACTGGAAAGAAACGGTTTCAACAAGCGCTTCTCGAAGAAGATCTTGATTATATCGTTTCGATCGCCCTAGAACAAAAAGAAGCAGGCGCGGATTTGTTGGATGTTAACGTAGGTCATCCTGGAGTGGATGAAGTGAAAATGCTTCCTAAACTCGTCAAACGGCTTCAAAGCGTGATCGATCTTCCTTTAATGCTGGACTCTTCCAATCCTAACGCTCTTGAAGCAGGGGCTCGCGTTTACAATGGAATCTGCGCTCTCAACTCTGTGAGCGCGGAAAAAAAGAAAATGCAGGAAGTCATGCCGATCGCCCAAAAATATGGCTGTTCGCTAGTGTGTCTTTGTCTTGATGAAGAGGGCATTCCAAATTCCGCAAAAAAAAGAGTGGAGCTTGCG
The DNA here is from genome assembly GCF_001945605.1 of Dubosiella newyorkensis. Taxonomy (GTDB): domain Bacteria; phylum Bacillota_I; class Bacilli_A; order Erysipelotrichales; family Erysipelotrichaceae; genus Dubosiella; species Dubosiella newyorkensis. The sequence continues at coordinate 51,663 of NZ_MPKA01000087.1, read as the reverse complement.
CATAGGATCGCTCAACAGGCAAGCCAATATCTTCTTTCAAAAAACGATCTTTGGTTCGATCCCCTGACTTTGACCGTGTCAAGCCAGCCTGATCAAGCCATCGAAACGCTCGATGCGCTCAAAGAACTTTCAAAAGAAGGCTATTCGTGTGTTCTTGGCGTTTCCAATATTTCGTTTGGTCTTCCTGCACGACAAATGATCACGCAAGCCTTTCTAGCTCAATCTCTCTATGCGGGATTGAATTTGCCAATCATCAACGTCAATGTGGATCGTTATATGGATACGATCGTTTCGAGCCGGCTTTTATTGAACGAAGATTTAAAAGCGCAAAAGTATATCGAGCGCTTCCACGCTTTAAAAGCCGAACCACAAAAAGCTATGGAAACACTTAGTCTGCAAGAAGCGGTCTATAGAGGCTTGGGAAAACAAGCTCGCCTTATTGGAGAAGCATGTTTAAAAACGATGAAGCCGCTTGAGGTTGTGGAACGAGAACTCATTCCTTCCTTGGATCGTGTTGGAAACGATTATGAAGCGGGGATCCTGTATTTGCCGCAGCTTCTCTCTTCAGCCAAGGCCGCCCAAGAAGTGTTTGGCTGCATCAAAGAGCACCTTGCCAAGACGGGCGAGAAACAAAATTCAAAAGGTACGATCGTTCTAGCCACTGTCGAAGGGGATATTCATGATATTGGAAAAAATATCGTGAAAACAGTGCTTGAAAACTATGGATATACGATCATCGATCTTGGCCGGGACGTGCCTGCGGAAACGATTGTAGAAACTGTAAAAGCGAACAAGATCCGGCTTGTTGGTCTATCGGCTCTGATGACCACGACCCTTCCTGCGATGGAGAAAACGATCCAGCTGCTCCACCAGCTCGAATGTCCGCCTAAGATCATGGTCGGGGGAGCGGTCTTGACACCCCAATACGCCAATGAGATGCAAGCCGATTATTATTCAAAAGATGCGCAAGATGGAGTGCGGATCGCGAAAGAGGTGTTTGAGAATGTCTAAGATCGATACCCTCCTCAAACAAGGTCCGCTTCTTTTCGATGGAGCGATGCATTCCTATCAAGGAAGCCAAACGAGCAAGGAAGTTTTGAAAGACTATATCGATGCTGGAGCTATGGCGATCAAAACGAATACGTTTTCTTGTTCCTCCTCTTCGCTTCCATGGAACGAGATCGAACAGAAGATCGAATTTGAAATCGAGCAAGCCAAAGAAGCCGCTCATGAAGAGACGCTCATTTTTGCCAATATTGGACCATGCCCTCGAGAAGACGACGCGTTTTCGATCTATAAGAAACAAGTCGATCTCTTTTTAAAGCATGGGATCAACGCCTTCCTTTTTGAGACGATCTCTTCTTTAAACGGGATCGAAGCAATCAGCGATCATATCCATCAAATAGCGCCCGAGGCGTTCGTTCTCGTCAGTTTTGCGATCCACGAAAATGGAATAAGCGACCAAGGAGAAACGATCCAGTCTTTGTACGATGCTTTGGCGCAAAGCTCGATCGATGCGATCGGCATGAATTGCCGGGTCGGCCCGAAACATATGCTCGAGCTTTTAAAAACACTCGTTCGATGCGACAAGCCACTCTATATATCGCCCAATGCAGGGTATCCAACAGTTCTTGGCTGGAACGTCTATTACAATGGTTCTCCCGCCTATTTTGCTCAAATGATGAAAGAGATTCGATTGTTGGGCGTGGAAATGATTGGCGGTTGCTGTGGTACGACCCCAGCACATATAGCCGCGATGAAAGAAGCCATCCTGCTTCTTCCTTCCTATATTCCCTATCATAATCCAAGAACTATCCAGAATGATCATCCTCGATCAGGCAAAGACTGGAGAAATACGATCGCCATCGAGTTGGATCCTCCAAAAAACGATCAGCTTGACGCCTTTATGAAAGGTGTTTACGCGTTTCATAAAGAAGGAGTCGACTTGATCACGCTAGCCGATTGTCCTGTTGGCCGCATGCGGGCCGATTCTTCTTTACTAGCGTGCAAGATCAAAAAAGAAACTGGGATCGATCCTCTTCCTCATATCACTTGCAGGGATAGAAATCTCAACGCGATCAAAGCGCTGCTTCTTGGCTTGTCGGCGCAAGAGATCCATCAAGTGTTGTTCGTGACAGGGGATCCGCTTCCTAGCGATACGATCGAAGAAGTCAAAGCGGTCTATCATTTTAATTCGCGAAAACTCATGAAAGCCGTGCATCAAATGAACGAACTGTCAAGTCCAATGGCTCTTTTTGGCGCCTTGAATATCAATGCTCATAACTTTGATCAACAGCTCGTTTTAGCGAAAGAAAAAGAGGCGAATGGAGCGATCGGCTTCTTGACGCAGCCGATCCATTCATGGGAAGGACTTCAAAACTTAAAAAAAGCGAAAGAACATTTGAATGGCGTGATCTTAGCGGGAATCTACCCGATCGTTTCGTATAAAAACGCCTTGTTTTTGAGCAACGAGATTTCAGGAATGAGAATCGATGCTCGAATCGTAGAAATGTATAAAGACAAAGATCGAAAAGAAGGAGAGCAGATCGCGATCCAGATCTCGAAAGCAATCATGAAGGAAGCGCTCCCCTATTGCGATGGATTTTATTTGATGACACCTTTTCAAAGAATCGAAATGATGCTTCCTTTGATCCAGGAAGCGAAAGATTTGCTAAAAAAAACGGGAACGAATTAAAAAGTCCCGTTTTTTTAATTATACGGCGGCGGCTAAACCAACAATAGCCCACCAAATCAAAGCGATAACAGCTAAGAAGATGATTACCGACAAAATGATTCGTGCTGCCCCCTTAGCAAAGCGCCATACTGCAGGAATCCCACCTACGAGCAAGAGCAAGCCAAGCACAATGACCAATATTTGCTGCCAAGTCATATTTATCACTCCTTTTCCAGTATCATTGATATTTTTAATTATAATGATATCTTTCCGATTTACTTTTATGATGCATAAAAAAAGAGGCGTCGCCTCTTTATCGTTCGATCTTTCTTTGTTTTTTCGCTTCATCGACAAGCTTCATGACCTTTAAGGTTTGATCTTCATAGGCTGAATACGCGTTTTGATCGTTCTTTTCGATCATATCGACAAAATCGCTCAATTCATAATACATATGAAATCCTTGGTCGATTCCGATTTCTTGTCCTTGATTGCCCGAATTCTTTTTGCCGATCATATCGCCTTTAGGCAAAAGAAGATCGACATGTTCGCATACCCCGCTACTCGCTTGATCGATGCGGACCGTCCCCTCTTCCCCTTGAATATAAACACAATTGGGTGAAGAGGAATCTTTTGCTCCGACGCAAACAGCCGTGAATTCCGGGTATTCCAAGACGAGGATCCCGCTTGTATCGATTCCGTTGAAACCTTGATTCATAAAATAATGGAGCGCTTTTGGCATGCCAAATAAACCAACCACAAAATGGAGGTTATAGTAATTAATATCCATCAAAGCGCCGCCATCCATTTTTGGATCAAAAGCGTTCGTCACTTCTTTTCGCTTATATTGATCGTAACGCGATGAATACTGTGAAAAATTGCATTGCACGATCTTGATAGAGCCGATCTCTTTTAAATGGGACTTGACCGCTTGATAGTTGGGCGTATGGATATTTGTGATCGCTTCCATGATCATCACGCCGTTTTTTCGAGCGATCTCAAAGAGCTCTTTGGCTTGTTCTTCTGTCGAACAAAATGGTTTTTCCAACAAGACGTGTTTTTTATGTTCTAAAGCTTTTTTAGCTTGTTCATAATGAAGCGAATTCGGACTTGCGATATAGATCACATCCAGATCGGGATCGGATAAAAACTGATCAAGATCCCAGAAAAACCGATCTGCTTCATGACTTTTCGCGAACTCCATCGCTCTTTCTTCATTTCTAGAATAGACGGCATTCAATCGGATCCCGTTAACTTGCTTGATCGTATCGATCATTCGATCAACGATGATCCCGCTGCCAATCGTTCCTACTTCCAACATTGTTTTTCCCTCTCTTATGTCCTTTTTTCTGTGTGATAGGCCGATAGATCCTAAAACATACTCCGTCGTCCGTATTGTAACCCTTCACTATATAGTGATTGGTCTTGGTGACTTTCGATACGATCGAGAGTCCTAAGCCAAATCGGCCTCCCTCGCCTTTTTCATATGGCTTGAACAACGTTTCGATCCGGTCTTCTGGCATCTTAGGTCCATCGTTATAAATCCGAATATCGTTTTCGCGGACGACGATCTTGATATATGTCTTTGCATATCGAAAGGCGTTTTCCATAATGTTTTCGATCGCTACGCGCCATCCCTCTAGAAGCCCGTCAAAGAAAACTTCCTCTACATCCGTGATCAAACGGATATCCGGATCGATGACTGCCGAGTTCAATACGACTTGCTCGACGACCTCTTTCATATTGGTCACGACCCCTTCCGCGTCTGTCGTGATCAAATATTCGATCCGGTTCAAATAAAGAAGGCTATGGACTTTATCTTCAAGACGCTGCGCATTGTTCAAGATCACATCGACGCTGCTTTCAAGATCGCCATATGGATAGATTCCATCTTTGATCGATTCCGAATACGATTTGATCGTGGCGATCGGTGTTTTCAGATCGTGCGAAATGTTATGGATCATCTCTTCTTTGGCGTTTTGTTGTTTAGAAAGCTCTTCTTTCATCGAAATGAGCTCTCTAGCCACTTCTCCGATCTCGTCTTCCCGCTTGATATTGAGTTCGACATCTTTTCCTTGCTTGATCTGCGAAATATATACCCGGATCTGATTGAGAGGATGAATGATCGAAAACGCCCAGATCATCAAGATCATCAAGATCAAGGAAAAGGCGACCACCATCACGTACACGGTCGAATCGATCAAAGAACTTCGAAATTCACTCGCGTACGTATCATCCATAAAGCTTGCCACGATCACAGGCTTGCCTCTGGAAATACACTTTTCAAGCAAATAATAATATGGACCATCGTCCACCTCGATCGTTCCATGCATTTCGCTCACGCCTTCTTGGAGCATTTGATCGGCTTTGACGATCAAAAAATTATAGAACGCGTCATTTTTAAAAGAATGCTCTGGAATGGTCAAGAATTGGATCGTATCGTCTTCGATCATGCAGTTGGTCTGCACGGAGTCCGTAGACAAATAACGAAAAAGATCGTTGTCAAAGGTGACTGGCTCATTGGCTTCCAACGCGCTCAAGATCGGCTTTTGTCTAGAATCCATCACCGAATACATTTGATTGGAGATCGTGATCTCGATGTTCTTGTTCAAAAAGAACGTGAAAAACAAAGTCAAAAAGATCAGCATGACCAATATGATCATCAGCACTTGCTGGGTCAATGAGAGCTTTTTAAAATAAAATCCAAGTTTGTGTTTCATGGATCAACCTAAGCGATATCCATATCCATAGATCGTGTGAATGTTCAAGTTAGGAAGTTTTTTACGCAATCTTCGCAATGTATCGTCCACGACACGATCGGAGCCAAAGTAGTTTTCATCCCATACGTTCTCCAAGATCTTATCGCGAGAAAAGGCGATGCCTTTGTTTTTGATAAACATCATCAACAGATCGAATTCTTTGGTCGTCAACTCGATCTCGACATTGTCAGCATAGATCTTGCGCTGTACTTCGTCCAACTCATAGCCATCGATCGAGATCCGATTGGCGTTTTCTTTATATGTTCTCTTGATAATATTGTTGACACGTAGAACGAGTTCTTTGGGAGAGAACGGCTTCGTGATATAATCGTCGCACCCTTTTTCCAAACCGATGATCCGATCGAATTCTTTATCTCGCGCCGACATGAAGATCACGGGGATCTCTGGGCCCTCCAAGCGGATCTCTTCCAATAGATCGAATCCTGATTTGTCATCGAGCATGATATCGAGGATCCATAAATGGACATCATCATCCCCTACATGGGCGCTTGCTTCCTCATACGTATAATATTGATGAACTTCATATCCATCTTTGCGCAAATATTGAGCGACAAGATTATTGATATCTTTTTCATCTTCCACAATGCTTATGACACGTTTCATAAACTATCCTCCTAAAAGCCGCGTTCTTGAATATAAGTAACGACCTCATCGACATAATTTTTACATAACTCATCCGTTTTCGCTTCTACCATGACCCTGATGAGTGGTTCTGTTCCGCTTGGCCGAACTAAGATCCGGCCATCCGAATCGAGTTTCTTGTTGATGGATGCGATCAATTCCTTTAAGCCTGGATCATTGAGAACTTCATTTTTATCCTTGACTTCGACATTTTTCAAAAGCTGCGGATAGATGAACAAGCCTTCCGAAAGCTCTTGCAGGCTCTTTCCGGTTTTTTTCATGACTTCCAAAAGCTTCAATGCCGTCAGCAATCCATCGCCTGTGACCGCGTTTTCATAAAAGATGATATGACCGGATTGTTCTCCACCTAAATAATAATCATTTTTCTGCATTTCTTCGAATACATATTTATCGCCAACCGCTGTCTGGATATAGTCGATCTTATTGGCATCCAGCGCTTTGTATAAGCCTAGATTCGCCATAACGGTTGTCACGACCATATTTTTATTGAGATGGTTGATCTCCTTTAGATATTTAGAACAAATGTAGAGCACATAATCTCCATTGATCAGATCTCCATCGCTGTTGACGGCGATCAGCCGGTCCGCATCCCCATCAAACGCCAAACCAATGTCATAGTCGTTTTCTTTCATGACCCGGACTAGCTCTTCTGGATGGGTCGATCCACATTTCAAATTGATATTGAGTCCATTAGGCGAATTGGCGATCGCCTCCACGGTGGCACCTAAAGAGGAAAGCGTTTCTACCGCGGTGCTCGTGGCCGAGCCATTGGCAAGATCGACCGCGATCTTCATCCCATTTAGATCTACAGGAACGATAGACTTGAGCCATGACATATAGATCTCTAGACCATCCGACCAATCAAAGTATTCGCCAATATGATCGCCTGTCGCTAAAGGAAGCTCGATTTCGTGATCGATATACTTCTCGATCTCCAATAAAACTTCTTCATCCATTTTTTGACCATTGTGATCGAACACTTTGATCCCGTTGTCATAATATGGATTGTGCGAAGCCGAAACCATGATTCCACAATCAAAACGGTCTTTGTTCACGAGATAGGAAACGGCTGGTGTTGGACAAGCACCCAGCAAATAAACATCGGCGCCTGTGCTCGTTGCTCCAGCAGCGAGGCCCGCTTCAAACATATCGCCCGATAAACGGGTATCTTTACCGACCAAGATCTTCGCTGGTCTATTTTTTCCATAATACCAGCCAAGATATTGACCGATCCGGATCGCCATATCCAATGTAAGATCTTCGTTGGCCTTACCTCTTACTCCATCGGTTCCAAAATATTTTCCCATATATTAATCTCCTTTATTGGCATCGTTTTGTTGTGTCTTCACTTTCACACTGACACGAATCGTTTTAGGATTCATTTCGACATCGACACGATTGCCGCTTGAATCATACGCCACTAGCGGCGCTTCGGTTTCAAAATCGCCGACTTGCCCTGTCGTATCGACGATCGCGTTGATCATTCGGATCGAATTCAATTTTTCTTGTGTCGCTTTGACCATGACGGTCTTTGTCATTGAATTCATGCTTTCAAAATCGCTTTCCTTTTGTCCGTTACCGACCATTAAGGATAGCTGGATCGGGAACGTCTTGTTCAATTTTGGGATCACATCCACATTGACGCTCGATGGATTCAACTCTACGGTCAATTGACTCGGAATATTGCTCGCCTGCAGCATGCAGACGTTTTTTCCGCTCGTAAAATCGCGCAGATCCGCGATCACGAGAGCCGAATTGGATTGATTCCGAAACGCTTGGATATCAGCCGGATCGCCTGTCAAGGTCATATCGACCGAGCTAGGCACGCCAGTGATCTCATATTTTTCTGTATCGGCCCTGACTTCGACACTCACACCTGGGACATTGAGCGTGGCCGCTTCCGAATTGAAAAATGTATAACGTAGATCATCGAAGCTGACTGAAACGCAAATCGCGATCGACGCGAGGAGCGAGACGATGATCGAACTCGTCTTGTGGTAGATGATGCGGTCGAAAAGCTTCGAAAATTTCGAAAAGATTATTCCGAATTCTTTCTGGACCCTCTCCCACCAGCTTTTCTTTTTCTCATCCATTGCGTCTGCCTCCATTCTGACTATAGAGATCTACGATTTCCATCGCTTTGACGCGTTCGTCTTCTTTTCGCGTGATCTCTTGCCTTTTGGAGCGATTGAGCGCGAAATTTCTTGCGGAACGGATCATCGGATCTAAAAGATTGGAACTTTCGGCTTCCGGAATGACAAGCTTGTTCATCAAGAGCCTCTGCAGTCCTTCCGGTTTGTATTGAGTCAGCTGTCCACGGATTGCCACAGAGATATTGCCTGTTTCTTCGCTAACGATGATCGTGATCGAATCGGTGATCTCGCTGATCCCGACAGCGGCTCGATGTCTTGCTCCATATTTGCTTGGAAGATCTTTTGTGGTTGGCGGAAAATAGGCGGCCGCGCACGCGATCTTGACCCCTTGAATGATCACGGCGCCATCATGCATCGGTGTTCCGTATTGAAAGATCGTCTTGATCAGTTCGCTGGATACTTCAGAATCCATTTTGATGCCTGTCTCGATATAGTCTTCAAGCGATTGCGATTGCTGGATCGTGATCAAGGCGCCTGTTTTTGTTTTCGACATCGCCGTGCACGCTTCAATAAGCTGATTGATCATATGCACGTATTCGCCTTCGGTCACGTTGTTGTTGAAGATCGTCGTTGTTTTCCCGACTTTTTCAAGCATCGATCGGATCTCTGGCTGAAAAAGGATCAAGACCGCAACGACTCCCCAATTCAAGAACGTATCGATCAAGGCGCTCAAAGCTTTCAGTCCTAGAAAAACCGCGACGATCTTGATCAAAAGGATCACAAGGATCCCTTTGAAAATTTGGATCGTCCGTGAATTATTGCGGATGATCCTTAGTCCTGAATAGATCAATGCCCATACGACTAGGATGTCGAGAAGCAGCTTCCCTAGAACCGCCAAATCTTGCATTGACATGAATGTGACATCCCCCTTTACTTTCTTTACATATTTTTTTGAATGAGCTCGCTGATCGAAGAAACCGTTTCGCTAGCCACTTCTTGCACTTCTTCTGGGGCTGTCGCGATCGCATACGAGTTTTCAACTTGCTCTAAAAGCGGGATATCGTTATAAGAATCCCCGATCGCGTAGATCGAATCGTCATCCACGGAAGAATATGTTAAAACAAAATCCATTCCGCTTCCTTTCGAGACGCCTTTAGGAACGATATCGACCACAAAATTATTCGGATAAGCCGTGATGGTCGAGCCGAAGAAATGGTTGATCTGATTGGCGAGCTCTAAAGCATCCATTTGGTTTCCCATGGAAATGACAAGCTGCGCGTATTGTCCTAGATCAAGCACTTTCTCTTCGCTTAAAGTCGGCTGCATCGAAGGATATCTATGCTCACTCACATTTGGATCGACCACGATCTTATAGCGCTGTTTGCCATCGTTGACCACATAAGATGCGACATCGGGAATTTCATGCATAGCGTACAAAATATCGACAGCGGTAATCGTATCTAAATAAGTCGCCATCAATTCTTTTCCAGAGCCATCATAGATCATGCCTCCATTGTTCGAAACGACATAATCCACGGGCAGATCATATCGATCCAATTGCTTTTTCAAGGATTCGTACGAACGTCCTGTGACGATCACAAATTCGTTTCCAGCCTCTTTCCAAGCTTTGATCGCTTCAAGATCTTCTTCCATGATTGTATCGCCATAATTCAAAGTCCCATCAAAATCACTCGCTAATAGTTTCATTTTAGTATCCTCTCTAAATTCCAATTAGTTTTATTTTATCACATAATGTTCTCAATAACAGGAAATGTTGCTGTCGGTCCGCGATTCGCAAGCTCCCATATATACGCCATTCTCTAAACGGAACAAGATCTGTCCTCGGCCAAAATGCGAATATTCTTCTTGAATCTTGACAAGATGTCCCCTTTGCTTTAGATCCTGGATCACATCGGGATCAAAATCGGTTTCCACTTCGAGTTCATTGTCTTTGAGCCACATCCACCTTGGAGCATCTAAGCTCTCTTGAATATCTAGGTGCTCGTCCAATAGATTCGTGATCACTTGCACATGGCCTTGGGGCTGCATATAGCCTCCCATCACGCCAAAAGGACCGATCGCTTTTCCAGCCTTACACAAAAATCCAGGAATGATCGTATGATACGTTCGTTTATTTGGACAAAGAAAATTGATCTCGTTTTCGTCTAGAGAAAAATCGGCGCCGCGGTTCTGCAAAGAAACTCCATCGACGACGATGCCGCTCCCGAACCCCATATAATTGGATTGGATCATCGAGACCATATTGCCTTCTCGATCTGCTGTACATAAATACACTGTGCCCGAGCCATAAGGACGGAGCCAATCGTCGCCTGCTTTTTCGAGCGAAATTCGGCTAGCCATTTCTTGGCCCACTTTTGCATCAATCAAAAGAGAAGGATCGATGTTCATCGCTTTTGGATCGCTTATATATCGTTTGGCGTAAGCGAAAGCTTGCTTGATCGCCTCAATACGAAGATGGGTATGCGGCAAATCCGGATTCTCTCCATCAAAACATGCCAAGGCATTGAGCGCCATCAAAGCCGTGATCCCTTGCCCATTGGGTGGCAGCTCATAAACTTGATATCCGCGATAATTGACAAAAAGCGGTTCGACCCATTCCACTTGATGTTGTTCTAGATCGCTTTCCCTCAAAAAGCCACCATATTTGATCGATTCTTCTTCGATGCGCTGGGCAAGCTGACCAGTATATAAGCTTTCGCCTCCACTTTTTGCGATCTTCTCGAGCGCGTCTGCGATTTGAGGAAGTTTAACGATCTTTCCTTCTTCCACTGGAAGATCAAACGTGGAGAACCATGCATCAAAGCAAGGCTCTTGCCAATTGCTTTTGGCGTTTTGGATCGCTTTCAACCATAAGCGGGCTGTTTCTTGCTGGAGAGGAAAACCATGCTTTGCCGCCTCGATCGCTGGAGCAAGCAATTTAGCGAAAGGAAGTTTTCCAAAGCGTTTGCTTAAAGCTTGCCAACCAGAAACAGCACCTGGCACCGTCACAGGCGTCCAGCCATACTTAGGCATCTGTAGATGATCTTGATGCTTATGCAACACTTTTTCTTTCGAGAGCAGAGCCGGTGATTTTCCTGAGGCGTTGAGTCCATAAAGTTTTTCATGGATCCATACGATCGCAAAACAATCCGAACCGAGTCCATTGGCTGTTGGTTCAACGACCGTAAGCATCGCCGCGGTCGCGATCGCAGCGTCGATGGCGTTTCCACCTTGCATAAGCATTTGCAGTCCGGCTTGGCTTGCGAGCACATTGCCAGTGATCACCATCCCATTTTTCGCATATAAAGGATGTCTTCGTGAGTTTTTTTGTATTTTCTTCATCATATTCTTCTTTCTTATTTCATTGTAGCAAACCTATGCTTTTTCTCTATAGGATGAAGAAGAAAAACGAGTCGACTTTCCTTTTTCTTCTTTTTCGAGCGCTTCGTATCTGAATGCGTGAGCCTTCCAGGTCGAAATGTTGGATTCTGCTTTATCTAAAGCAAACGCTTACATTTTAAAAAAATAATTTTTTCTTGTTTTTTACTTTACTTTCTTAAAATAAAGGTCTATTTTAAGGGTGTTCAAAGGAGGACACTCAAATGAAACAAAACAATATCAATGCTATGAAATCGGAAGAAATGATTCTTCGTTATATGAATTCGAGAACTTCGGACTTTGACTGGAGCGTGCCTTCAAGCATCACACCAGCCAATTCGAAAGCGAAAATGGGTTCCGTTCAAAAAGCGGTTCTTCATGAAGCGGGCGTCCTTCGCTAGTTCTCATGCTTGGCTCTCCTATTCGGGAGAGCTTTTTTAACATAAAAAAAGAGCTAACTCATAGCTCTTTAGGATCCGTTTGAAAGGATCGTAAAATATTCTTTTCATGCTCAAACGATTGGACCATTTCCAAAGTGCCGATATAGCAACCTTGATGATCGTATAAAGCTTGATAGACCACTTTGACTGGTCGTTCTGGATTGGGGATCCATCGTTCGACGCGATCGTTCTTTTTCGCTTTAAAAGTTTCTAGCATATCCTGGACAACAGGAATCAATTGTGGTGGATGGCAGTCAAAAACTTTCCTGTTCAGCGCGCTGTGCGGTCGAGAAAACACTTTCCCTTCATTGGTAAAAAATCGAAGCTGGTCGTTTTCATCGATGAAGGTCAGATCGATCGGCAAATATTGAAAGATCTCAACGAGCTGTAAAAGAGAAAGTTCGCCATTAGGCAAGCTGATCTTGATCGATTCTGGCGTATACGCGTGTTCTTTTTTCCACTCTTCTCCTTGCTCCCAAACAGGGACATCCTCTAACCACGCATATCCGAATTCTTGAATGTCGGCGTATGTTTCTAGCCAGTCTTCCGGTTTCATATGGTCGATCGCCAAAGGAAATAAAATCTTTTCTTCTTTGAAGACCATTTCTTTCATACGATCTAATAAAGCCTGGATCGTATGAGGATCGAAAGCTTTCGTCCTTAAGATCTTCGAGAGCTCTTTCAAGATCTCATCATCAACACCCCACATGACTTGACTAGGTCCTTCGATTCCCGCCGCATATAAATAAGGCATGATCAACTCTTCTTTTTTTCCATAATGCTTTTTGAGCTGCTTGAGATCAAGCAACTTTTTTTCGATCTCTTCGCTCTTGTCAAGTTCAAGAGCGTTATTGAGAGCTTTGATCCGCTTCAACAATTCGAGATTCTCATCTTTTAAGATCTGGATCAAGTATGGTGTCCGGACGCGTTCTTCTTCTCTATAGACTTCAGCTTCTGTCTTGCCATGAAATAAAGCGGAGTGCAAGTCGCACAATCGCTGGACTTCTTGTACAGCGGTGCCTTTGGCGATCAGCTGTTTTTCCGCATCGATAATATCATGGACCGAAACGCTTTGGAACCGGTCGACAAAATCTTGACGTACGGCCTGCAAATCTTCTCCATCTTGTAGTCTTTTGATCATTGAATATAAAGCTTTTGTTTTATCTTCCATTTATTCTCCTTCTTTCCACAGCAGCACGCTGAATTTGATCTTTGAATCCGTTTTGATCGCATGCAGTTGATCCTTTTGGAAAGCGAAGTTGTCTCCTTGATGGATCGCGAAAGATTTTCCTAAATAAAAAAACGTCCCTTCTCCTTCTAACACGCTGATCAATCCATTCATAGGCGCTGTATGGGCCGGAAGCTCTCCATGGTCGATTCCAACAAGAAGCAATTTCATCGCTTCTCCATCGATCACGAGTTTTTTAACAGCTTTCCCTTCTTCAAGCTGAATTTGTTTGGCAAGAGAAAAAACCTCGCCAGTTTTATACGTTTTCATATTTGTTTCCTCCTTGATTAGACATGTATAATCTAGTACATTGTAAGCGTAATTTCGGTGGTATTTACCACAAAAGGAGGAAATTCTTGAACTATTGGCTACCCATTTTCCGACAATCGCCATTATTTGCTTCTTGCGATGATTTACAAATCGAATCGTGTTTAAAGGCGTTGGATCACTCGATCAAGTCCTATAAGAAAAACGAGACGATCTTTATGGAAGGAGCGAAGATCGAACAAATTGGCCTCGTTCTGAAAGGAACGGTACGAATCGAATCCGTCGATTATGAAGGCGCTGTCCATTTATATACTGTTGTTGAACCTTCCTTTTGTTTTGGGGAGACGTATGCTTTTTTAGGAAAAAAACTAAAAGTTAGTGCTATCGCCAACACAGATTGTTTTATTTTTTTGTTTAGCATAAAAAACCTGCCGCCTTGTATTCTAGAAAATTTGTTGCGCATCGCTTTGCTTAAAAACGAAATCCTTTCCGAACGAATCGAACACGCATCTAAAAAAACGATCCGAAAAAAAGTCCTCTCATATTTATCCGCCCAAAAAAAAGAAGGTTGGTTCACGATTCCTTTCAATCGAGAACAGATGGCTAGTTATCTCAATGTTGAACGGAGCGCTCTTTCTAAAGAACTTGGAAAAATGAAAAAAGAAGGCTTGATCAATTTTCATCGCAATCGATTTTGCCTCCTCAAAAAAAAGATACAGAACTAAACGCCTGTATCTTTTTTTGTGCTTTATGAATTAGTCTTCCAATAAAGAGAATTGGGATTTGTCTACGCCACAAATTGGGCAAACGAAATCAGCTGGTACATCCGCCCATACTGTTCCAGCTTCAATACCCCCTTCAGGATATCCTGCTGCTTCGTCATAGATCCATCCACAAACATCGCATACATATTTTGCCATACGTAATATCTCCTTTTCTAGATGCGTCTTAAAGGCGCTTTCTTTGATCAGTCCTAGTATGTCACATTTTTTTTACAGTTTACAATTTGATGCTCTTAAGGATCTTTAAATACAACTTTACACCTTCTTCTAAGATCGACTCTTCAAAATCGAAATGGGCATTGTGGAGCGGGATCCCGGTTCCAGTCCCCAGAAAGAAGAAGACCCCTGGCACTTCTTGCTGATAATACGCGAAATCTTCGCTGATCATTTCCGGTTCTTTCAAAAGCTTGATTTGAGGATCGATCGCGCAAACCTTTTCGACAAGCGTTCCATCATTGATCACCGCAGGATAGCCTAAAGAAAACTCAAGATCGATCTTCGCTTGGTACTTTCGTTCAAGATATTCGGCGATCCGATGCATATTTTTTCTTAACTCCCAATAGATCTCATCTTGAAAAGCGCGAAGCGTTCCCTCCATGCGGGCTTTGCTGGCGACAACATTGCGGACTGTGCCTGATTCTAGTTTTCCAAACCGGAGCAGCCTATAAATATCCGGATGGTAGCTTTTTTCCATCTCGTAACACTTCAGCAAATAACGAGCGCTGATCTCCATCGCGTCGATCCCTTCTTTATATTTCGCGATATGCGAGGACTTTCCTTCAATATCGACATTGACTTCGGAAGAGCGGGCCATCATCTCGTTTTTTCGAGTCGCCACTTCTCCTTTTGGCAGCATAGGCCATAAATGCGTCCCAAAGATCGCCGCCACTTTTTTTTCCTCCAAGATCTTTGTCTCGCAAATCAAGCGTGCTCCTCCTGGCGATTCTTCTCCAGGCTGGAAAATCAACAGCACATTATAAGGAAGCGAAGTATAGATCTCGTTGAGCTGTTGCGCGAATTCAAGCAAGATCGACATATGTCCATCATGACCACACGCATGCATACAGCCTTCCCTACGGCTTTTGAAGTCGTGATCCGTCGCTTCCTTTACAGGTAAACCATCCATATCGCTCCGAAAGGCGATCGTCTTTTCTTTGCCTGCGTCAAAATAGGCAGCCACACTGTAAGGGATCGGTGAAGAAATCGAGCAAGACAACGGTTTAAGCTGTTTTAAAAGATACTGATACGTCAATGGCAGTTCCAATTCTAATTCTGGGATCTTATGAAGATCCCGACGATATTTAGTGATTCTCTCGTACATACTATTCATCCTTTTTTTCTTCTTCGATTCTATCAAAGTATTTTCCATTTTACAGCAATTTCAGATCGTTTTCATTTTTTTCAATCCGTGACTTGTATTTTCAAAAAGTGGATGCTAGAATTAAGAACAATGATAGAGGCGCAGAAAAGACCGTGATAATTCGAGCAGGCATGCATTGGAGAGTTTGATCGAGCGATTTTGCCGAACTGTTTTTTTAGGCATAAAAAAACGGTGGGCCAGCGGAGAACATCTTCTGGACTGTCTACCTTGGTAGGAGTGCTATCTCATTGTCTTGTCGATTTATTCAGGCCAGCAGGGATCATTCCTGCTGGCTTTTTAACAAGGAGCTGAACAAAAGTATGATACAAACCAAAAACAACCAGCTTTATATCGAGGGGCTCTCGTTTAAAGATCTAGCAGACCAATACGGAACCCCACTCTACATTTATGATCAAGCCGCTCTCGAGAAACGGATGGAAACATACTACAACACATTTACTTCTCCACTTTTTGAAACAAAGGTCTTATACGCGTCTAAAGCTTTTTTATGCAAAGCGATGGTTAAACTCGCCCAAAAACATTCTTTATGCCTGGATGTCGTCTCAGGCGGGGAGCTTTATATCGCAAAACAAGCCGGATTCAATATGGATCGTGTGTATTTTCATGGTAACAACAAAACCGAGGCGGAACTAAGACAAGCCATCGACTATGGAGTCCATACGATCGTTCTCGACAATCTCGATGAAGCAAAACGCCTTGTCCGATTGTCGCAAAATTCAACAAAACCGATCCACGCCTTGCTTCGGATCAACCCAGGTATCGAAGCACACACCCACGCCTATATCGTGACGGCTCATATCGATTCCAAATTCGGTATCCTCAAAAGCGAAATCGATACGATCGAGACGATCATTCAAACGTGCGATGAAGCGGACAATGTGATCTTTGATGGCTTCCATGCCCATATCGGTTCACAGATCTTCGATCCCAAA
Source organism: Dubosiella newyorkensis (assembly GCF_001945605.1). Lineage (GTDB taxonomy): Bacteria > Bacillota_I > Bacilli_A > Erysipelotrichales > Erysipelotrichaceae > Dubosiella > Dubosiella newyorkensis. The sequence continues at coordinate 35,069 of NZ_MPKA01000087.1, read as the reverse complement.
GCGTTTATCGCGGAAATCGAAACGATGGCTGAGTTCATCGCCACATTGCAGAAGAAAATGGAACGCACGTTTTCTGTTCTTGATCTTGGTGGCGGATTTGCCGCCTATTATACCCAAGAAGACGCGCCGATCCCGATCGAGACGATCTGCCCTTTGATCGTGAATACATGTGAAGCGATGCAAGAAAAATATAGTCTATCGCTTAAGGAAATCTTGATCGAACCAGGGCGAAGCATCGTGGCAGAAGCGGGCTATTCGCTCTACACGATCGGAAGCATAAAAAAAACGCCCCATAAACAGTACGCCTTTGTGGATGGCGGAATGAGCGACAACATCCGCCCAGCCCTCTACCAAGCCGCCTATCGAAGCGATCTCGTTGAAAAAATGGACCAAGAAAAAAAAGAAACGTATTGTATCGCAGGAAAATGTTGCGAATCAGGCGATATCTTGATCGAACGCGCTTCTCTTCCCCTAGCGGAAGAAAACGATCTGCTTGTCGTTTATACGACAGGAGCGTATGGATATTCTATGGCTTCCAACTACAACGCTTTATGTATACCCGCCATCGTTTTTGTGAAAGATGGCCAATCAAAGCTTGTTGTAAGACGACAATGTTTCGAGGATTTGATCGAAAAAGACATGGAGGATCCAGTATGAACGTGCTTCCCTACACAAAATATCACGGTTGCGGCAACGATTTCGTGATCGTTCACGAAAGCTGGATCGATCAAAACAAAATCGACGCCTCATGGATCGAAGCGATCTGCGATCGCCATACAGGGATCGGCGCTGATGGGTTCATTATCGTCAAAGAGCATCCCCTAGAAATGATCTACTACAACCAGGACGGTTCTCGTGCGCCCATGTGCGGCAATGGGATCCGATGCTTTTCTCAATTTTGTCTAGACGAGCATATTATAGACACCCCTTCTTTTTCCGTCCAAACCCTTGCGGGTGAAAAGGTCGTTTATGTTCAAGACGACGGACGCTTTCAAGTCGATCTTGGTCTGCCCGATCTAGAGCCAGCAAAATGCGCGCTCAAAGCACCGATCTGGAACTACGACTATAAAGGGCTTCGATTGTACACTTTGTTCATGTCGACGATCCATACAGTCGTTTTCGTAGATGACGCGTTTATGGACATTGAAAAGATCGGCCAAGAAATCTGCGAATCTTCGCTTTTTCCGGAACAAACGAATGTCAACTTCGTACAGATCGTAGACGATCGCCATTTACGGGTACAGACCTATGAGCGAGGATGCGGTGTGACGCTTGCTTGCGGTACAGGCGTATGCGCAAGCGCCTATGTCGCTTATCAAGAAAAAGGATGCCAGAACAAATTGAACGTGACGATGAAAAAAGGAAGTCTGGACATCGAGATCGATGAAAACGGACGTGTATGGATGCGAGGTCCAGCTGTGAAAATCGCTAAAGGAGAGTATTATGAATCATAAAATGATCAAAGGATCGATCGTAGCCTTGATCACTCCATTCCATGAGGATGGCAGTGTGAATTTTGAAAAACTAAAAGAACTTGTGGAGTTTCAGATCGCTAACCATACCGACGGGATCCTCGTGCTAGGAACGACGGGTGAAAGCTCGACGATGTCTCATGAAGAAGATGATTCGGTCGTTGAATTTGTGATCAAGCAAGTCGACCATCGCGTGCCTGTGATCGTAGGAGCAGGAAGCAACAACACGGCAGTGATGAAGAAAAAATCGCTCGATTATGAAAAGATGGGCGCGGATCAGCTTCTCTTGATCTCTCCTTACTACAACAAGACGAATGAGCAAGGAATGATCGAGCATTTCAAGACGGTCGCGGATGCCGTCAATATTCCGATCATCCTCTACAACATTCCAGGAAGAACGGGATGCTCGATCTCGGAATCCGCCATCAAAGTCTTATCCCAACATCCAAATATCAAAGGGATCAAAGAAGCGAGCGGCAACTTATCGTACGCGATGAATATTTCTCGGTATTTAAATGATGATTTCGTCATGTATTCTGGAAATGACGATATCATCACGCCGATGCTTTCGATCGGCGCTAGCGGCGTGATCAGCGTCCTTTCTAATATCTTGCCGCAAGAAACCCACGATCTTGTTCAAGCGTATCTAGAGGGTGATCCGGCTCGCTCCTTAGCCCTCCAGCAAAAATATCTCGATGTGATCCATGCCCTTTTCATGGAAGTCAATCCGATCCCGGTCAAAGAAGCCTTGAACTTAATGGGTAAAAACGTAGGCGGCTATCGACTTCCTTTGACGAAAATGAGCGAATCAAATCGCGAAAAGCTCTCTCAGGCATTGAAAGAGGCAGGTGTTTTATGAACATCTTGATCGTAGGCAAAGGAAAAATGGGGCAGCTGATCGACGCCAAAGCCAAAGCGCTAGGCTTGACTTCTTTTGGCTGTTGCGACGTGCTTGATCCTTCCTTGCTTCAACAAAAAAAAGAAGACATCGATGTGATCTTGGATTTTTCGCATCCTGACAATTTGATGTGGATCTTGAAGGAGATTGAAGGGACTTCGATCGCTTTGGTGGAGGGAACGACCGGACTACAAGAAGAACAGCTAGAAGCGCTCAAAGCCGCTTCGAAGAACAATCCGATCTTCTACGCAACCAACTACTCGTATGGGATCGCTCTCTTTCATAAGCTGCTCAAAGAAGTCGTGCCGCTTTTAAAGGATAGCTTTGATATCGAGATCGTGGAAACCCATCACAATCAAAAAGTAGACGCGCCAAGTGGCACGGCGCTTTCTCTCTTGGAAAGTATCGATCCTGATCATGAATTTGAACATATCTTTGGTCGGCAAGGAAATGTAGGGGCGCGGAAAAAAGAAATCGGGATCCACGCTTTGCGAGGAGGCACGATCGCCGGGATCCATGAAGTAGATTTTTTTGGAGAAGACGAGGTGCTAGAAATCAAGCATACCGCCACTTCCCGTCAAATCTTTGTGAATGGAGCGATCAAAGCAGCTTTATTCATCGCGAACAAGCCGAATGGCTTATATTCTATGGACGATTTATTGAAAGGAGAACTGCATGGACGCAGCTGAAATCATACAACGAATTCAAACATCAAAAAAGAAGACCCCGGTCAAAGTCTATATCAAAGGAGGAGAAAACATTCACTTTCCGAACGCGAAAGTCTTTGGAAACGTCGTGATCGGCGATTGGGAAGACATCGAGCCTGTGCTTCGTTCCCATTTGCTCAGTGTGGAAGACTACTATATTGAAACGAGTGCGCGTCATTCAGCGATCCCGCTTTTAGATATCAAAAACCTGCATGCGCGCATTGAACCAGGAGCGATCATCCGGGATGATGTCGAGATTGGAGACCAGGCGATCATTATGATGGGAGCCATCATCAATATTGGCGCTGTGATCGGCGAAGGAACGATGATCGATATGGGCGCGATCTTAGGCGGACGAGCGATTGTCGGCAACCATTGCCATATTGGGGCTGGAGCCGTTCTAGCTGGCGTGGTCGAACCCGCCAGCGCGACTCCTGTCTGCATCGAAGACAATGTGATGATCGGCGCCAACGCGGTCGTGATCGAAGGTGTTCGGGTTGGCGAAAACGCAGTTGTAGCAGCTGGCGCGGTCGTGATCGAGGATGTTCCGGCGAACTGCGTAGTCGCTGGCTGTCCGGCTAAGATCATCAAAGAAAAAGATGAAAAAGCGACAAGCAAAACGGCTCTCGTGGACGCGCTCAGAAGCATTGAATAAAAAGAAAGAACGAAAAGCTCAGATCCGAGCTTTTCGTTCTTTTTTAATAGTCATAATCTTTCGTTTTTGTTGGCGTGAAAGTGGGATCCTCTCTTTGTTCATCAGCTCGACCTCGTCTTTGTACCAAGCGGTAATATGTTTGGCATTGACAAGATAGGAGACGTGAACGCGCAAAAAGCCATAAGGAGCGAATTCTTTTTCGAGATCGGACATGTTGATCCGCTTTTGAAATTCTCCTTTTTTGGTATGGAAGTGGACCATTTTTTCGATCTTTTCTAAATAGTAGATGCTTTCGAATGGCAAATTGACATGCACTCCATTGTAAGAAAGAGCGTATACATCCCCTTGCGAGCTTTGTTTCAAAAGGATCGGCGCTAAGATCTCCAATTCTTTGGATAAGTTGTTTTTATCGATATAAAACATCCGTTCCCGCTGATCGTCTCCTTTTGTGATCCGCGAATCTTCGCAAATATAGACGAACAAGGCGTTGGGATTATCGTGAACAAAGACGCTTTCCAATCGCGGAGTCTTGAACATCTCATCAAAGATAAAGATTTGAAAATCTTCTTCCTTCATCGCTTTCGCTAGATCGCTCGCCTTCCAAAAATGGCGAAATGTCCAATCGATGTTCGAAAAGAGCTTTCCGATTTGAAAAATGATGTCTTTTGTTTCTTTTTCGTATTCCAAAACAGCGATTCGTATCATAATTCTGATTCCAATTTTATACTTCTTTCCACTTATTATTATACGGCTTGAAAAAAAACATGCAATGAAGAATGAAAACGCATTCACAAAAAAAACTGCAGAACAAAATCCGCAGTTTCTTTATTCTACTTTCTCACGCCAGAACACGGCTCCAAGAGAGCGTAATTTATTGTCTAAATTGTCATACCCGCGATCGATATGATAGACATCGTGGATCTCGGTGATCCCCTCAGCCATCAATCCAGCTACGACCAGCGCAGCGCCACACCTTAGATCGGTCGCCACAACGCTCGTTCCAGAAAGCTTGGTCTTTCCATTCACGAAGCCGCTAGGCGTTCTAACATCAATATCAGCGCCCATTTTATTCAATTCATAACAATGCTTGAAGCGTTCTGTATAGATCGTTTCGGTCACAACCGACTGCCCAGCAGCTTGGGTCAGAAGCGCTGTGAATGGCTGCTGCGCATCGGTTGCGAATCCAGGATAGGGTTTAGTCAAGATTTCGGTCGGTTTGAGCTCTTGGTTTCTTCCAAAGATCTCAACGAAATCGGGTCCGACTTTCATATTGATCCCGATCTCTTCGAGCTTCATCAAGATCGCTTCCAAGTGTTGCGGAATCACGTTTTCAATGATCATATCGTCCGCCATCGCAGCTGCCATGATAATATAAGTCGCCGCCTCGATACGGTCTGGAATGATCTCGTGATTGCATCCGCTCGTTTTTAATTCACCAACACCATCGATCACTAGTGTGCTCGTTCCCATGCCATGGATCTTTGCGCCCATTTTATTGAGAAGCGTGGCGATGTCGATGATCTCCGGCTCGCGCGCCGCGTTTTCGATGACCGTTCTTCCTTTCGCATAGACAGCCGCCATCATAATATTGATCGTGGCTCCTACGCTTGAAATATCCAAAAAGATCCGATTGCCGATCAATTCATCCGCATGCAGGATATAGCACCCATTTTCGTAGGTGATCGAAGCGCCAAGCGCCTCGAAGCCTTTTAAATGCAGATCGATCGGCCGCGGCCCTAAATAACACCCGCCTGGCATCTTGATTTCCGCATGGCCAAATTTTCCTAGAAGAGCACCCATAAAGTAATAGCTGGCCCTTAGTTTAGAGACCGCATTGGAAACCATCGGGATATTGTTCATTTTCGTTGGATCTATATATAAAGTTTCTTCATCGATTTGTTCGACATAAACATTAAGTTCTCTGAGTAATTCCATCAAAGACTTCACATCGGAAATGTTCGGCACGCCATAAATCGTAATGGGAGCGTTTCCCAAAACGCAAGCTGGGATCAAGGCCACAGTGGAGTTTTTCGATCCGCTGATCCGAACTGTTCCGTGTAAACGATGTCCGCCTTCGATTTTTATGACTTCTTCCATCGTTGTACCTCCTGATTCCAACCCATTATAAACTATCAGGCTAATAGACGCAAAAATTATTTCTTGAGGTACTTATCCATCCAATTCGTGATTTCTTCTAATCGCTTGATTCGATCATGTGGACGGCCAGAACGCGAAAGCTCGTGGTTTTCTTGATGGAACATGCACATTCTCGCTTCGATATCGTTTTGCAGCAGCGCGTTGAGCATCTGCAGCCCTTCTGAAAGTGGACAACGATAATCTTCGTCCGAATGGATGAACAATGTTGGGGTCTTGGCTTGTTTGGCGTATTGAAGCGGCGAATGGAACCAAAGCTTTTCAAGATCATCCTCGATCGTGGTGCCTTGTTGATCTTTTGTGAACTCAGGCCCAATGTCGCTCGTGTTGTAGAAGGAGATCCAATTCGAAATACTTCTTTGGCTCGCCGCGGCTTTGAACTTGTTGGTATGGCCGATGATCCAATTGGTCATAAAGCCTCCATAGCTACCTCCTGTCACGCCTAAACGTTCTGGATCGATTTGCAGGATCTGGTCGAGTACAGTATCGACGAACAAAAGAATATCTTCGTAATCGATCGTTCCATATTTTCCACGAATATCCGCGAACGCGTCGTCTTTTCCATCCGATCCATGCGGATTGCAGAAAAAGACAAAATAACCTCTCGATGTCCACACTTGCATTTCATGATAAAACACCGTTCCGTAGACGGTTTTGGGTCCACCATGAATGTCGAGAATGCCCGGATATGATTTGTCTGGATCAAAGTCGATCGGATACAAAACGTAGCCAACTTGTTCTTTGCCTTCAAAGTCTTTGTACTGGATCCTTCTAGGCACGGAAACGTGGGAGTCGAGCGCATTGAACGAAGAACACGGAAGCAGAGCGTCTTCTCCTTTCAAGCAATAGAGTTCTTGAAGCGCTCCTTCTTTGGCTCCAATGAAATAGAGGCTGTTTTCCACAAAACCAAAAGCATGGATCGTTCCATCCATCGCGTACACTTTATGGAAGCCATCTTGGTATCGATAGAGCTCGACATGATCGTCTTTTGTGCTTGTAAAATAAAGGATATCGTCGTGGATCGCTAACAAATTTCCAGGCACGCTAGCCATATCGGTCCCGACTGTATTTCCGAGTGAATATCCCCATTTTTCTAGAAAATGGCATCCGTCCTCGTCAATAATATAGAGATCTGGATTTTGGTTCAAACCATATTCTGCGCCGGTGCTCGCAAAGACATAGATTCCTTTTGAAAATGGGATAAAGTCTTGGATCATCAATGTATTCGGCTCTACAAGTGTCGTCCATTTTTTCAAGCTTGGCTGGTAGGCGTATAGTCCTGGCTTATAGCTGAATTTATGCTTGACTTCTTCTTTGAGGACATAGATCGTGTCGTGATCGATCTTGATCATCGAAATATCGGTTAGCTTTTCTGTGATCGTCTCCCATTGTCCATTCCGGTATAAAACAAGATGGTGTCTTTTTTTATTCGTAATGCCTTTTCCATTGCGATAAAACGGTGTCTCGTCCAAAACTTCGTAATCGGATCCTGTTTTTTCTTCTTCATCTTCTTGCAGAAAAACGATCGTATGGTCGACCAAATAGCCAACGAGCTGTGTTTTTGGATGATCGATTTCCAAGATTTCCATCGCTTCTCCGCCATCAAGCGAGATCTCATACAAAGCGCAACGATCTTTTTTCATTGAACGGTTGGATATAAAGCCGATCGTGTTTGGATCTTTGTAAGCGAAGTTGGATTCTTTTTTAAAACTCGTGAGCTGGCGTGGCTGCTCAAACGAGGCGCGGTAATCATAGAGCACTTGCTCATAGGTATTCTCTTCTTCGCTGCAGTTCGCTTTGACAAAGATGAGAGAATTGGCGCTCGTTTTCATATTTCCTAAAAAAGTATAAGAATATAAATCGTTGATTGTTGTTGGTTTCACTTTTTTCTCCTAAAAAAAGGTGGTTTCCCACCTTTTATGATTCATGTTTACGCTTTGTCTGCTGAACCGAAGAAGTTTACTACGTAATCTTCTACTAAAGCTTGGATCGCGTCAGCGCCTGGTTTCAAAAGTTTACGAGGATCGTATCCTTTTGGTTTGTCGATTCCGCCATCTTCAATATATTTCTTAGTCGCGTCTGCGAATACGATTTGGCATTCTGTATTGACATTGACTTTCGATACACCAAGCGTGATCGCTTCTTTGACCATTTCTTGAGGGATTCCGCTTCCACCATGAAGAACGAGAGGTTTTCCGTTCGTCTTTTGTTGGATCTCTTCTAGAACATCAAAGTTCAAACCTTGCCAGTCTGCTGGATATTTACCATGGATGTTACCGATACCAGCAGCTAAGAAGTCTACGCCAAGATCTGCGACAGCCGCGCATTCGTTTGGATCCGCAACTTCACCAGCTGAAACGACACCGTCTTCCTCTCCGCCGATTCCGCCAACTTCACATTCGATCGAAATTCCTTTTGAATGAGCAAGCTCGATCAATTCTTTTGATTTCGCGATATTTTCTTCGATTGGATAATGAGATCCATCAAACATGATGCTCGAGAATCCAGCTTCGATCGCTTTTTTCGCACCTTCATAAGTTCCATGGTCTAGATGAACCGCAACTGGAACCGTGATGTTGTAGAAATCCATGATGTTGTTGACCATATCCACCGCGTTTTTATATCCGCACATGTATTTGGCAGCACCTTCCGATACACCTAGGATCACTGGGGATTTTTTCGCTTCACATCCTAGAAGGATCGCTTTGATCCATTCCATATTGTTAATGTTGAATTGAGCGATCGCATAATGCCCTTCATGAGCCTTATTGATCATTTCAGTAGCAGATACTAACATTACTCTATTTCCTCCTTTAAGTAATCAATGTAGTCAAGCATATTTTACTCCATTCCCAATGATTTGAAAAGGTTAAAATGAAAACGCTAATGTATTCATGAAAATCTTACACTAGCGTCGAGAATCACCGATCAATTGACAAGGAAGGCTCGCGCTTTTGATCCGTTCCATAAAGCGCTGCGAAGCCACGCGACTATTGACCTCATTCAAGGAAGCGTACTGATCTTCCAGCTCTAGAAGCGTATAATTGGAGGAAAAATACGTCTTCAGATGGTTGTTCATTCGATATTCCAAGATGGGAAACAAGATCTCGTCCCTAGTCCAAGGCGAAATGCTTTCAGAGCCAATATCATCCGCGATCAGCACGTCGCAAAACTTCATCTTCGAGATCATCTGGTTTCGAAATTGGGAATCTTGGATGTTTTGCTTGATTTCTTGAATGCACGAAGGAATATGGACTAAAGAGATCGTCTTGCCTTCTTTCGCCATTCGATTCGCCACTGCCCATAATAAATACGTTTTCCCCGCTCCCGGCTTTCCATATAAATAAATTCCTTTTTCCGTGTCCAAAGAATCGATCAGAGCCATATACGATTGGGTATATTCATCCGATTCTTCCGTAAGATCGATTTTTTCAAAGTCGATCAAAAAATTGGAAGGACTGCCATAAAAGATCTTAAAGCGCTTTTGATGGCCATATTGTTTTTGCTTCATTTTCTCATATTTACACGGTTTATAGATATCGCATAAAAATCCTTGCTCATCGACATCGAGCGACTGGAATCGACCAGGGATCGGCTGTGCGCACATCTGGATTCCTTGACAGCCTTGACATTTCCGGATCGTTTCTGTATAAGCCGCAAACAGAGAGGCGTTTTTTTCCACGATATGAAGCGGCAAATTATGACTTTGAATGAATCGATGGACGAGAGGATCTTTTTTTAATTGTTCAATGAGCAAATAACGGGCGCGTTCTTGTTGTTCACTCAATTGAAATTGATTTTTTCGTAATCTTTGCATCGCATGCCTTCTTTCTTTTTAGGATGATGTTTTTTTCTGGAGACGCTGTAGTCGTTTTTCCAGTTCGGCTTTCGTGCTTTCTTGAAGCGGAGTGGCCTGCTGATTCTGATACCATTCTGGAAGTTCGCTTTGTCTAGAAGAGCGACTAGTCTTGTACGAGCGATGCGTCTTCTGTTTGTGGATCTGTTCGAGCGCTTTTTCTTTCGAGTCGATCTTCAAGCGCGACCACGTAGAGGCGACTTTTTCTACATAGGAGCGCTGCAAGTTTTGATTCGTGTTGTCGAGCACGTATTCGATCAGCAGGTTCACGACCTCGTTCGGGAACTCGTACGCAACACACAAATCCTTCAATAATTTTTGATCGGCTTGCGCAATTGGTCCGGCTTGTTTCATCTGCAAGAAATGGATCGGAGGCATCGCGTATTTGTCTTGTGTCGGCTTGATTTTGGGTGTGGCGCGCTGAATCTGATTTTCCAAAGTTTCCGGGCTAAATTCATGGGTAAACGGGTCGACGCTTCTTTGTAAGTAGATCTTCATCTCTTTGGCATCGATCCCATAGACGTTGGCGAGTGTCGCGATCGTCTGCAGGTTTTGGGTAGTCCGCAAACGCGGCGGAAAGATTCGACGCATGCCTTCAAGCAGCGTGTCAAAATCGAAAGCGTATTGGACGCGTTGCTCTTCTTTTCTAGGAAGGATCGAAGCCAACATCGCTTCTTTATCATCATTCCAAGCTAAAAGCCTGGAAGGGTCGAACTGCTTCGAGATATTGACCATTCCTTGAGTGGAAGCTTCTTCCTTTTTTTGAAACATGCGATTGAGCTGTTCATATTTCGCGGATCCGAGCACCTCGAGCAGCAAACGGCCAAATGTGTTGTCTCTCAAAAAATCATTCGCTTTTTTGGGAGGATAGATTTCAAAGCGATACGCTTTGCGGATCGGATCGGAATACGTCTGCAGCAACTGGAACTCTTCCAAGATCTGTCTAGCCTCTTCAAATTTCTTTTCTTTGAGTCCGGAAAACAAACAGAGTGATTCGAGAGTATAGTTCTCGTTGTGCTCGCTCAAAGCAAGCAGCGTTTCATACAATAGATAGGCGCCTTTATCGATCAATGGATAATACAATAAGATGAGCACCGAGCGATAGTCAGTATAAAAGGTGCCTTTGATTTGAATGCTCGCTTGTCCTTTCAAAGTGTGCCCTCCTCTTGACATGCCTTTTTGATCTGCTCGATCAGCTTTTCTTGGCTTCCCGTATTCCAAAACACCTTGTCGCTGTTGGATACTTTGTATTCGAGCGAAAATTGATTCTTGATTCGTTGTCTCGCTTCCATTTCTAAAAAACCTCTTCCCTCGACCAAACGCTTACAAGCGAGATCGTTCGGGATAGCCACGCACCAAACTTCGTCGAAGCGATCTTGAGCCCCGATCTCGAACAATAAAGGGATCTCAACAAAAAGAAGCGAAGATTTCTGCTCCTTTTCCCATCGATCGATCGCTTCGAAAATCAGTGGATGCAGGATCGATTCAACGCTTTGTTTTTTTTGGTGATCTTGAAACATTTGCGACGCCATATTTTGTTTATCGATCTTTCCATCCTGATCATAATGGATCCAAGAGAGCGTTCTGAGTCTTTTTTCTCCTTCATGGCCTGGCTGCAGCAGCTCGGCATTGACTTGATCGCAATCGAGGACAGGATAGATCGTTTTTAAATAGTGGCCTGCTGTTGATTTTCCTGAGCCGATCGTTCCGGTGATCGCGATCACTTTCGTTTTTGGCAATGCGGACATAAATACGTACTCCTTTGATTGACTTTGATCTTTTCGATCGTTCCTTTGCAGATAGGACACTCTTTGCCTTCTTGTTTATGGGCTTTGAGTTCGAGCTGAAAGCGGCCGCTCACGCCTAGAGAAGACGTGTAGGAGCGGATCGTTGTTCCTCCAGCTCGAGTAGCGCCTTGCAGGATCCGCTTGGTCTGGGCTACGATTTCATCGCAATCGTGTTCATCAAGATGATTGGCTGGTGTTCTAGGATCGAGACGAGAGGCGAACAAGATCTCGTCGGCATAGATATTTCCTATTCCCGCCATGATCGATTGATCAAGCAGGACGAATTTGATTTCTCGCTTGATCTTGCGCGTCTTTTCATACAATTCATGGCCACTCATTTCCAGATAATCTTTACCGATCTTTTGAAAGCATGGCAAGCTTGCTTTGTCTTGGGTTTTAGGATACAAATACATCCGTCCAAACTTTCGAGTATCGTGATAACACAAATAGCGGCCATCAGCTAAAGTAAAGATCGCGTGGATGTGCTTGTCCTTTGGCTCTGGGATGGCATCCATCAAATAAAATTTTCCTTCCATCCGCAAATGGCAGATCCAGTCGTAATCCTGGGTTTCGAAGCCTAGATATTTGCCGATCCGAAAAAAGGATTCGATCGATTGGCCTTTGAGCGATTTGCACATCGTTTCCGCTTCCATGTTGGCGGAAAGTTTTTCGTGATAGATCTTGGCTTTTAGGATCTTGACCCCTTTGATTTGATGTTCCAAGGTCGACAGGACAGTTTGTACTTCTGGTGCTTCTGGCATTATTTGGCCTCATACCAATTTTGGCCATACGAGATCCCGGCTTTTAATGGCACGTTGAGCTGCATCGCTTCATCCATCGTCTTTTGAACGAGAGCGATGATTTCTTCCACTTCATGATCGGGGGCGACAAAGATGAGTTCATCGTGGATCTGCAAAAGCATTTTTGTATCATAACCTAGAGAATTGATCGCCTCATACGTTTTGATCATGGCGATCTTGATCAGGTCGGCGGCGCTTCCTTGGATCGGAGCGTTCATCGCCGCCCGTTTACCGAACTCTTTGGTCATAAAGTTTTTGTCATGGATTTCAGGGATGGCGCGGCGACGATGCAGCATCGTTTCTACATAACCGTTCTCTTCGCAGAACTCGATCGTTTGGTCCATAAAACGATGGATGTTTGGATACGATGCAAAATAGGTGCGCATGAATTTTTTCGCTTCTTGACGGCTGATATGCAACGTTTGAGAGAGTCCAAATTCTGTTTGGCCATAGATGATACCGAAATTCACCGTTTTTGCGATCCGTCGCTCGTGTTCGTCGACTTCATCAGGCGAGACGTCAAAGAGTTCAGACGCTGTTTTTGTATGGATGTCGATATCGTGCTTGAAGGCGTCGATCATATTGTATTCATTCGCCATGTGGGCGAGCATTCTCAATTCGATCTGGGAATAGTCGGCGGAGATGAGTTTATATCCTTTGGGTGCAACGAATGCTTTGCGGATTTCTTTTCCTTCTTCGTCTTTGATCGATATGTTCTGCAAATTTGGATCGGATGATGACAAACGTCCTGTCGCTGTCACGGTTTGATTGAAGGTCGTGAAGATCTTTCCGTTATGAATATATTTTTTCAGGCCGATAATATAGGTCGACATGATTTTTGAATACTTTTTATATTCGAGGATCTGATCGATGATCGGATGATCTTCTTTTAGTTTTTCTAAGATATCCGCGGCTGTGGAGCGTTTCTTTCCTGTCTTCAATTTGAGTTCATCAAACAAGACAACCGCGAGCTGCTTTGGCGAGTCGACATTGAATTCATGGCCAGCAAAGCTGTAGATCGTTTCGAGAAGCGCATCCATTTTTTGTTGGTAGTCTTGTCGTATTTCTTCGAGCTTGTTTTCGTCGACGTCGATTCCTTCGTTTTCCATCGAGTACAAGATCTTGCTGAGCGGAAGTTCGACATCGTAATAAAGTTCTTTCATATTTTCTTCTTCGATCGAAGCGAGGATCGAGCTTTTTTTATGAGCCAAAGGAACGATGATCGAAGCGATCTCTTGTTTCATTCTTTCTTCGGAAAAACCGCCTAAGCTTTTTTTGGATAGATCTTTCCATGGTTCGTGGAGCGGGATCTCTAAAGCTTCAAACAAATCGTCCATATTGGTGGCTTGGCTATACAATAAAAAGCCAGCTAGATGCAAATCGTCTTGAATGTGGGGGATCGTAAAACCGTAGCGGTCAAAAAGATGCATCGCATTTTTTGCCCGATAGGTCGTCAACTTTACCGTTTTTAGCCATTGGATGAAGGCTTCGTCATTGCTGGCATCCTTGAGCGGCAAATAGTAAGCGGATTCGTTTTCGCAAAACATAAAGCCATAGAGCGTTTGTTCTAAGAAAGCCTCATCGCTTGCGACAGGGATCATCAAGGTTGGGATTTCTTTTAATTGCCCGATCGAATCGATCGTATGGGTCTCGATCGTCTTAGGGACTTCAACGACTTTTTCGCGTTCTAAAAGCGATTTCATTTCGTATTTTTTATAGAAGTTTTCTCCTTCATGGTGATGATAAGTGAGATCATCGAGAGAGAATGGAAGCTTCATTTCTGTAAAGATCGTAGCGAGCTCTTTGGATAAGAAGGCGGACTCTTTTCCATCGATCAGCTTTTCTCTCATTTTGCCTTTGATTTCGTCGATATGTTCATAAACGCCTTCTACGCTTTCGTATTGATGGAGTAGTTTTAAGGCTGTTTTTTCTCCAACACCTTTGACGCCGGGGATATTATCGGAAGCGTCGCCCATCAATCCTTTGAGGTCGATGATCTGGCGAGGCTTGAGGTCATATTTTTCCTGGAGCGCCGCTTCATCCATGAGGTCCATTTCCGTGATTCCTTTTTTCATGAGCAATACGTTGGTGCTTTTGTCGACGAGTTGCAAAAGGTCGCGGTCGCTTGTCAAAATAGTGGTCGAAATGTCCGGGTTTTCTTCGCACATCGATCCGATGATGTCATCGGCTTCATAGCCTTCTTCTTCATATCGAGGGATCTGGATCTCATCGAGATATTCGCGCACGATCGGCATCTGAACGATCAGATCCTCGTCCAATTCTTTTCGTGTTCCTTTATAGTCTTCATAGCTTTCGTGTCTGAACGTTTTCTTTCCAGCGTCCCATGCCACCAAGATCGCATCAGGATGGATCAGGTGGATCGCTTTTTGCATCATGGAGATGAATCCGAAGACCGCATTGGTAGGGATGCCTGTGCTTGTAGACATTCTTCGTGTATAGGCGGTGGCATAATAGGCGCGGAACAGCATCGAATTGCCATCGATCAATAGTAATTTTTTCATAAAAGCTCCTTTGTTTTTTCCATTTTACCACGAATCCCGAAAACGAGGGCTGATCTCATTTCCGGGATGTTTTGATTTGATTTAGTTTTTTGGTGGTTTGCTTTCGTTCGCGGTATTGGCGGATCATAAAGAACCGGGACATGACTTGCTGAATATACATCAAGAAAAGAATGCTGATCAGATCGGCAAGAAGGGTCAAGCTTTCGATTTTATAAAACCATGTATCAAGGCTTGGCGAGTGGTTGATCATAAAATAGATGATATATGGGATCAAGTCGTAGAGGAAGGCGCAGCCTAGAAAAATAAGGAATAGGCTTCCCTCTCGATG
The DNA here is from genome assembly GCF_001945605.1 of Dubosiella newyorkensis. GTDB lineage: Bacteria > Bacillota_I > Bacilli_A > Erysipelotrichales > Erysipelotrichaceae > Dubosiella > Dubosiella newyorkensis. The sequence continues at coordinate 19,890 of NZ_MPKA01000087.1, read as the reverse complement.
CATATGTTCATAGATCCATCCTGCCAAGTAGCCAAATAGAGCGAATAAGATCATATTCATCGGGAACATCTGGGCAAACAATAGATCGAAGCCAAGCCCGATGACCATGGAGATCAAAATCCGATTGAGCCAAGGTTTATCGACGGTATACACGAGGGTTCCGATAAAAACAAGGTGCGGAACGAAACTGTAATGGACATAGGTAAAATCGATCGGAAAAGCGAATGTGATCAAGGAATCCAATAGACCGAGTCCTATAAATCCGATCGCGATGATTTGTGCTTTTTTCATGCGCTTTTTTTCATCCCGATCACACTGACATAATTGAACGATTGAATATTGGAAACTGGTTTGACATAGATCGTGGAAACGATCGCATCATCCCCGATCACGGTGTCGACTACCGTACCGATCAAGACACCGGCTGGATAGTTACCCCCTTTTCCGCTTGTGGCCACTTGTTGTCCATTGGCGACTGTAACATCGTGATCGAACAAGTTGACTTGATACGCTTTGCGTTTGGTGTCATATCTTTGTAGGATGCCTTCGACATTGGTTCCATCATCGAGGGCGATCTGGATCGCGATATCGTTTCTTAGCTCAGGGCTAGTGAGCAGGCGGACTTGGCTTGTGGTCGTCTCTACGTGCTCGATCAAGCCGACAGCTCCCTCAGAAGAAGTGACGAGCATATTTTCTTCGATATTTTGATTTTTTCCGGCGGATAGCGTGACGCTTTGATTCCAGTTTTGAACAGGTCTTGAGAGCACGGAACAATTTACGCGAAGCGCTTCTTCCATCCCTCCCTGCAGATCGAGAAGCTTTTCGAGTTCGCGGTTTTTATTTCGTTCATCTTGATACATCGTCTCATAACTTCGCTGTGTGGCGAGCTGTTCGTTGAGATAAACGTTGTCGTCATAGACGTGCCATAAATTCGATACGTCGGAAATCATATTCGAGAGCGAGGTGATCGGATAATCGATCAAGCCATATTTTATATAGGTCCAGGCGCTATAGCCGATGTTGGTCATTGTATTTTGTCTTAGCGCGAGCATGAGGCTGCCGATCAATGTGACGACGAGGATCGCGCTGATCAAGATTCTTTGTAGTCGAGTTAGTTTTTTCATTCTTCCCCCAAAATCATTTCTTTCATTATAGCTACAAAGAAGGGTAGAATCAATGAAGAGCGCCGTTCTGTTTGAAGGAATACCAGTTGTCTTTTCCGACGATGATATGATCCATCACATAGATTCCCATCGTCTTGGCGACCTCCATGAGTTGATGGGTCGATGCGATATCGCTACGGGAAGGGGTCGTGTCGTTGGATGGATGGTTGTGTACAAAAAGGATCGAATACGCGTTATTGAGGAACGCTTCTTTGAATATTTCGCGAGGATGGATCAAAGACTCGTTGAGCGAGCCAATAAATATGACTTTATGGGTAATGATCTTCCCTTTGGTGTCTAGATAGACGCAGATGAAATGTTCTTGGGGAAGGATTCCGTACTCGATTTCAAACCAATTGAGCACGTCTTTTGGATGATGGATCGTTTGTTGATAGGTCTTAGCTTTCATCGCTCGCTTGCATAGTTCTATGGAGCCTGCGATCTGGAGCGCTTTGACTTCGCGGATCCCTTCGATCTCCATGAGCGACTGGATCGGAATATTGGGCAATGTGGATAGGTTGTTGGTTTTTTTCAGCAAGTCTTCGGCGATGACGTCCACTGGCCTATTTTTCGTACCGCTGGAAATGATCAAGCATAAAAGTTCTGTGTCGCTCAGAGATTCGATCCCTAGGCGCAGCGCTTTTTCTCTTGGTCTTTGTTCTTGCATCATTTCTTTGATCTTCATACTTTATAAATACGAATTCTTACTCAAAAATGAGCCGCGTTTTATTAATTCACATAATTTCACACAAAGAGTGTCTGAGTCCCCTTCTTGAATCGAATTTCTTATAATCATAGAAAAAGGAGGGAGCCCTATGTTTAAATTGATTTTTACGGATCTGCATACTTCGAAAGTGATGACTCGGATCTTATTTCTTGTGAATCTTTTCCTTTTTGTGGTCGCGATCTGGGTATCGTGGGTATTCCCTTTCCTGTTTCCTACACTTGTTTCCCATCCGTTCGTAAAATTGATTTCAGGTATGGGGTATGATCTATTTACACCACTTCTCTTGCTGAATGGCTGGTACTTATTTCGGGCAGAAGTCTTATTACGAAGATAATTGCGCAAGCATATCTTCGTATTTTTTTTGAAGTTCTTGTTTTTCTTCTTCCGTCATTTTACGCGCATGGGCATCGTGGTCATCCACCGTTCCAACATGACCTTCGATCGCTTTTCCATCTTTGACGACAACGACAAGAGGCACATAGAGCGTGAGCTCACCTTCCTCGTTCTTGGACATATAGTCTTGAAGATAAGGAATGATTTCTTGTTTTTGTTCCTCCGTATAAAGAAGTTCATTATTTTCATCGCGTGTCAAGATCGAATGGATCGAAACGTTTTGTCGTTTAGCTTCTTCTCGAAGGATCGGGAGCGCTTCTTGACACCATGGACAATTTTCAAAGCCAAAATACAATAGACCGCTTTTTTTCTCTTTGAAAAAGGAAAGGGCCTCTTCAAAAGACAATGGCTGCATCGTTTCAACAGTGTTTTGATCACCGATCGTACAAGCTTGCTCTTCGGAGCATGCGGATGGGGTTTTTGATGGAGTTTGTGTAGCGCAGCCAGCCAAAAGGAACACACAAAGAATGAAGAGTTTTTTCATAAATTAGATCCTTTCTTATAAAAAAAATGCCAATCTTTCGATTGGCACGTTTGCTTACAAAATGGGGCGGCTGACGCGGATCGAACGCGCGAATGACGGAGCCACAATCCGTTGTGTTAACCACTTCACCACAACCGCCATATGCTCAATTATAATATCGAATAATTGAGTGTTTGTAAAGAGAAAAAATAAAATTTTTAATTTATGAATTCTAAAACTTCCAAATAGCAAAAAACCGCATTTCTGCGGTTTTTAACTCAACTAGATGGAGCAGATGACGGGAAACTCCATATATTGTGCTACAACTTACTTTTGTTTACTGATTATGATATTAGATTGCTTAAAACCACTTATTTTGTTTTTTTTCGTGAACATTTCTCTCTTTTTTCCTCATATATTCCTCACGAAACATAAAAAAAGAGGTCCGAAGACCTCGCAATCACTCTTATCTCTTCAATTTGTAAATCTCTATCGCAACTGTTATAATAGCAATAGAGATCTCGATAAGCCTGAAAACAGCTTCGAAAATATCAGGTTTCATTATCTTCCTCCTTCCCAGCCAGAAGGGGGCTTTTTTTTAGGCCAAAATTAAAAGCCCCCTTTCGGGAGCTTTGTCTATCTTAGTCCCATCAAAGGACCAGTTTTTACCACATATCCGCGGTCAAGTTGAACAAGATCATTGCTGATGATCTTAGTCACAGTCGCTTGCAGCAAAAATACTCTGGATTTAGTGTTGGCCAGATAGTCATCCTTTTTGCCGTCGCCTGTATCATCGGCTTCTGAAACGTCGGATAGCGGGACCATCCCTCCTAGAGCTGGAATATTGACCAAGTTGCCTTGCACTGCTGAGTTAGTACCCGGTACAGCTACAATGCCACACGACACAGAAATGACCTTATCGCCAACTTTTAGCACGCAGTCCTGTGTCCACTTTTTAGCTGCGGATCCTCCTGGAGTGTAGACAGCCTTACCGTCCTTATCAAATACAGAGTAACCAACACCACAGGCTTTTTTAGCGTTTTCGAGTGACTTATAAGCGCCGATCTGCGACTTAACATCAGCCCATGATTTGCGGATGCGATAAAGCTGTTGAGATACTGGCTTTGCAGTCCCTTGACCCATTGCGGCTTTGATGTCTCTTGCAAGATCTCCAGACACGATTTTATGAGTCAGATAAGGCCCTGGACAAGCCGTGGATGCAAACATTTTGTGCATTGTGATACTGCCACTTGCTGCGCCATTATAGGCCGGGTTGATTCCATTCCGCTTGCAGATGTCAGCGCAAAGACGCACAAGAGCATTGTAAGCGGCTGGGCTGACTGGCCAGTCGCCACCGCACACGGAATTCGATACTTCGATCGTCACCGCACGCTGATCATTGTACTCGCTGGAGCTTGTCCAAGCGCGATTTCCTTCGTCCACACTGATTGCAATGTCGCCGCCATTTCCGATACAGTAATTGCTTGATGCTTGGCGTGTCGTTCCGGCAAAGTAGTCAGCACACTGCCGGCCACTCCAGATTGCCGCCATTTCGTGCGGTGTAATTTTTGATATTTTTTGCGTTCGCCCTCCGGAATGATTCCGGGTCGGGTTTCGATAAGTTGCTAAATTTGAGTTTGCCATATTATTTCCTCCTATTTCTCATTTGGTAACGCCAGGACTTCTTTTAAAAGATCCCGGGTGATATGATTTCCGCCTTCATCAAAATATCGATCAAATTCAGACTTGAGCAAGCCTTTCATTTCGATGGGACAGTATTCAAGATGTTTATAGTACTGTGCTTTATCAGCGAGCTTGAGCATCCGATTGGCTAAGTCGGATTTCACAAGGCTATCTACACTTTCTCGGATTGCGCTAACTTCATCTTTCAGATCATCGACATCCTTGCGGATATGATCCCTTTCTGCCTTTGCTGTTTCTGGTGATAGATCAATCATTTCTTTTGCATGATCATACGCTTTTTTTCGAAATTCGCGATACGAGAAAAAAGCGCCCACAAGAGCGCTTCCAATCGCAATCAAAGTCGGTAAGCCATACGCACTGATTACCTCTTCCATTTACCTTTCCTCTGCTTTGTCTTCAATCCACTTAGGCTTAAGAATTAACTGCTTAAATGCCTCATAACATCCGGTAGACGCCAGGCCGCTCACCGATCCAGAAAGGATAATTTCAAGGCTCACGCCTCGTGCATCAATACATGCCAGGATCGTTCCAAGTACGGCCATCACTACAGGGATATACCGTCGGCTCAAATCGTTCTCCGGCGTGAACGTCGTCCATACATACCCAATCACAACGCAGCACCCAACAATTAAAAGATTGAAATAAGATTGTAGAAATTCCATATATTTACCTCCTATTCTACAAGCTCCCAGCTATCCGGACTTTCGGCCGGACTATACACATTCCCGTCGATTTTCGAGCGGTAATGCTTTTCCTCAAAAGTAATCCCGTCACCCTTGCTGTAGGCGTCATGTGCTCCCGTAGGCGCCTTATACGGTGGAAACGGGTCTTGCGGATCGGCGACATTGACATAGAGCGACACGGCTTTGTCTGGCGTCCAGTCGGCCTGCGATGTGTGGTCTTGGAGTACGCGGTACAGCTTGCCGCCATACTGCAAATACGCCCCCTTTTTGTAGACCTGATCGACCTGCCACATTGGATAGAGTGGCCGCATGACAAGCGCCTGCTCGTCGGTGGCGGTGTCGAGGACGGTCTTATAAGACAAGTCGTCGAGCATCTTTTGCGCCTGTTTCCGTGCTCTCTCTTCTTCTTTTGCTCTTTCGTACGCTTCCCACGTGGCTTGATCAAAACTTGCATGCGTCTGACTGTCCGATCCGATATAGGTCATGTATCCTTCGATTTTGTCGATATCAATTGGATCATCAAAAAAGACCGGGGCATAGCATTGCTCGGTCTTTACAGAAGAAATATTTTTGATTGTGGCGTTTAAGCCGTATTCAATATAAATTTGCATTTTGCCTCCTTAAAATAAAAACCCGTCTTTCGACAGGTTTCTACATACTTAATTTTTGAGAAAGTGCTTCTTGCAATACGCCAGATAAACTTAGATGTGCTTTTGCTGCTTCGTCAGCCATCCAATGAGGAAGGCTAACTGATTTGATCACCGGCTTAGAGTCTTTTAATTCTGCGGTTGCTAGACTAATAAAGCCCCCTTTTGTTGGTTTCGCGTTTTCTCCGCTGGTTGCTGTTGGTAATGAAAGTCCATCATCAACCATTGCTTGTGCCCATGTTTTCAGGCAATCTTCAGCCATATAAAGCGCGTTTGGTAAATCTTTTCCTTCTGTCATACATTGGGGAATATCGACAAAAAACACCAAATAAGATCCGTCATCTTGCTTTACAAATTCAGCCGGATATACTAATTTTTTCATATTTTTATTTCATAAAACATAGATATCGACAAGCGTGCTCATTTGAGCTCCGCTTGTTCGATAATGGCTTTTGCTAAGGCTTCTTTTATTTCTTTGTGTCTTGGAATGGGAATTTTTGTTTTTCCATCTGTGTAAATGTCATGGTTCGCGCCATGTCTTTCAAAATGGAATCCAAGTTTTCCTAGCCTCTTTATAAGCTCTCTTTGTTTCATGGTTCCTCCTTGTGTTTATATAATACTATATAATCTCAAGAGTTTCAACTCTTAAATTAAATAATTTTATATAATTTACTGTGTTCGAATCCACATACGAAGATCATGTCGAGCTGTATTTTGTCCAGCCGGCGAACCTTGTATCAAAAACTTTTGTGCATTCGATCCGTTGAAAACATATAAATCAATATTCGTACCATTAGCAGTTGCGCCGCCCGCCACATCAATAACCTGATTCGAATTATTAATATTCGCAAACACAGCACGAATTTCTTGCCACGTTCCACCCATCACATTTGCGGGGTTCGAAATACTAGCTGCAGTGCATTCGAAAACTGATCCGATTGGATAGCCTCGCATGTCAGGGGTTATATTCGCCACTGGGGCGTTTGCTGTATTCGCTGGCTGCGCTGGTGTTCCGGTTTGATTGGCACCACTAAAGTTAAAACTTCCTTCTGTATATACCTCTACGCTTCCAGAATACCATGCCCACGGGAAATATACCCAAAGCTGGCAAGGTGTTGATGTAGACTGAGTATAGACTTTAACTTGGATCGAATTATGATAATACCCATTAACCCAAAAAGTAGTCCCATAGTTTTCGGCTGCAGGCTTGATTCTAATTTCTATTTCACTGTTTTGATCTGAGCGACCATTAAACCCATTGCCGGTATAAATCGTAATCGCATGTGTTGTCCCTCCGGTATTTGATGGGAAATCGCCGATATGGACCCATCTTGCGCCACCTCCCGAAGGACAATAAAAACGATAGTGATAACGCTTGGTTGCTTCTGGATAATTCCAGCTATCAACAATCATCCTTTCGCTCGCCCAATTACCGCTATATTGTTGGCGATAAAATAAGGAACCGCTCGATGTTAAGGCGCTTCGGATATACATTCCGTAATTGCTTCCATCAGAATATCCATTTCTGTGCCGTATACTCAAAACATTATTCCACACGCCGTTTAAAGCGAGTGCTCCGATAAAGCTACGATAATTCGATAATTGAGTCAGGTCGGTTAATCCCGGTCCAGCTCCCGCAAAAGGTACGCCATTATCAGTTAAGTCTTTGGCAATAGGAACCTGAAATTTGTTGTAAACTTTTGTGGCCATATACGACTCAAATGATCCATCATTCGAGCTCACTCCACCAAACGCTAAAGATTTACCGCCTGCCCCGAAATTGATCAACGCAAAAGACGGCGATACATCTGAGTACACCGTAGCGCTCGTGAAAAAGTCCGCCGCAACAGCCCGGAAGCTGAATTTGCTGTCCACAGAAAAAGGACCGGTTTTGATGATGCTTGAATTCGTACTATACGAATCCGTGATCGTGTGAATGTCGGTCCATGTGTTGCCATTAAGCTGTTGGATTTTAAAAGATCGTGTGTTTTTGTTCCCCATTGCAGCGATCGAGAAATTAAACAAAATCTTGACTGCTGTTCCTTCTTCGTTTTCCACGCCTGCACTTGTACACCGTACGGCTTTGAAGGTCGTGACAGATGGCGATGAATAAGCAGACACAGCGACCGTTACTGTTTTCGATGCCGTTCGCCCCCGTGAGTCGGTAACAGTAGCAACGACGTTCAAATTTCCAGAACCGTTAATGGTCTGTGTTGTAAAGACGTTACTATCCCTTGAGTATGTTTTGCCATCCGCTTTTACCGAATAGCTTTTGATCGTGCTTCCCTGGTTTCCGGCTGCGGCCACCGTCACTTTAAAAGTCGACCTGCCTTGTATATAGGCGGCGAATTGTGCTGCGATCCCGGCCGTTGCTTCAGCTACGGCCACAGATGAGATGCTCGGCACAATGTTTGATGGGACGCTGAGCGTTATATTGATGCTCTTATCGCCTATGATCGTGCTGCCGGACTTTGTTCTTACCAAAATATTCCATGTTCCGCTTGTTGCACTTGGTATCTTGCTTGCTAAAGATACTGGCGGCGTCCATTTTTGTGATGTCCCAGTTACACCAGTTGCAAGAGTTGTATAACTGGAATCGCTGGAATATTTGTAAAAAATATCGTGTGTGAAACTGCTGGTTGCTTTTGGGAGGTTGATCGTGACCTCAGATCCCATATTGATGCTTTCTGCGCTCACTGTTGGAACGGTTGCTCTAGGGATCTTAGGGATCGATCCATCAATATTGAATACTGTCCATCCCACCTCTGGCGTGTTGTATCCATTGATGCCTGCCTTGAACATCCATTGACCCCATTTTTTGCCCGTTGGCCACGATCCGTCAGGATTGTGCTCGACTTCGCTGTGCCGGTTTGTCAGGGCAAAAGTTTGAAGCGTCGTATTTCTGACGTCCATTGATACTGTCGACTCAAACTTGCCACCATTAAAGTCTCCGATCCCTACCTTGCCGTAAGCATTGTAGAAATAGTAAGCGCTGTTCAGACGATGGAGACGGATCGCCATCATCGAGATCTTTGTTTTATTTGCCTCAATATCTTGACAGTAGTCCCACTGCACATCGATCGAGTAGTAGGCGCTGGCCCAAACATTGCGCCATACAGCGCCATGCCAATTTCCGTAGGCCATAGATCATCACCTCACTTTCTTGAAGTCCAAGGATCCATTTGCTCGCGGAACGAAGGCAAAGTTTCCAATGCGCAAAGAATTTAAAAACACGCCGTCGTAGATGTACAGCGTGCTGTCGGAGATGTAAGCAACCTCCGCTTGCCCCTGGAGAAAAGAGATCCGATCTTTTGCGATCTTGAGCATCTGGTTGTTTCCGTTCTCCCCTAAAAAGATGTTCCCATCGATAAAACGGATAAACTTAGTGATCGTAGCAAACTCCTGGTTGGTCAGGTTTTGGTTGCTGTCTACCATCTGTTTGAAGGAATTAAACGACATCTCGAAGCTGTTGTATTTTTGGGTAAGAATCGTTGATGCTTCTGCAATCAATTTATCAGTGTCTCCCTTCGCATAGTATTGCTGCGAAACCTCGTTTTTTATGCTTTCCCCGGTCTGTGCGATCGACGTTGACAGGCGCTGTTCCAGCTGAGATGCGGTATTCTGGATCGCTTCATCAATGCTGTTCCGAACCGTAAGAGGTAGTCCTCTAGCAATAATGCTCATAGGCAACCCCCCCCCCCGACCAGATCGGCAGGGTTTGATCTATACACAAATTTATCTGAACTTAAAGAAACCATGATGTTTCGGATATGAATTACCGTTCCGGCTTTCATTGCTCCTGAAGAAGCTCTGATTTCAAAATCCACAAAACCGTGATAGGTGTTATCAAAAATATAGGAATTCCTTGGATGATGTACGTTTGAAAATTCAGTTCGTGTTGTTGGAATAGCAAATCCTTTGGAATTGGCATCACAAATACCTACATTGCAAATTAAAGAATTTCCCCCATCGGGAATTTCCGCCCACATATCGAAAGTTAAACGATAATCAGTTAAACCATAGGGAAGATTCAAGGATTGAAACCTTGGTACTGCTATTCCACTTGTATCGGAATTTACAGTAATATCTATTCCTCCGCCTGAAACGACCCTTGAAACCGAACAAGCTCCACTTCTTCCGATTTCTTGTATCACGGCTTTCGAAACAGATAAGATATTGTAACCACGTGCGTATTCTAACCCGTCGGGAGTATTAACGATTTGAAGTTCAGGGTAGTTACTCATCTGAAGTACCCCCCCCGGTCGAGATTCGAAGGAATGCTCGAACCGATTACAAAGATATCAGCTTTGACAAGCTCTGTAGTTATTTCCGTATGAGTTTGCGTTGTTAGATTAGCATCTAACCACAATCCCATTTGTGAATAATCCGATGGAACTGTTAGCGTTATGGTTGAAACACCTTCGCTGTTCTCAATAACTTGTACGGTTTCAGGATAAATAGAAATTCTATCATTGTCAGAATTGAACCACTCTATACGAGCATGAAGCTTTTTGCCTGATGTAGATTTGATTCGAATCTGAAACGTTACAACATCTCCAGCTTTAATACCCCAATCAGAATAAGGTTTAGTAGCCCATGTCGAACATTGTCCTCGATACCTGTCGACTTTAATGGACATCCAATCATCGTGGTAGGGAATAAGCGAAAGGGTATCTAAAAGCGAAACATCAAGATATGCGCTATTTGGATTTCTAGCAATCATAAATGCAACATAAGCAGTTTCAAACTTTAGCGTATAAGTTGTAAAGTAATTCCATCCTTTGCCAATTCCTAAATATTTTTTATCTTTGTCGAATTCAAGAATCCATATCATTAAATGAGAATTATCTCCAGAAAAGGTGATTTTTCTGTCTGATCCGCAAGGAATAAGATCTTTTGAACGAACTCTTTTCTCGTGAAGCGAGTGCGTGGAAGAATCTTTACATGCCGCATAGTCACTTCCGACAGAAGCATAAGGATCGAGTTTACCTTGCTCAAACATATCAGACGTTAATTTGATTTCCATTCTCTCACTCCTTTCTAATTCTCCAGCGTCGCATAGACTTCTTTCGGCGTTGTAAGGGTCAATGTCTTGCCCGTTGCGATCGCTGCAGCCACTCCGACTTGATACCACTTGATCGCACCGAAAGCGTTGACTTGAGTGTCGGTAAGCTCTTTACCGCCTTTAAAAACCTTGGCTGTAATGGTCAAGGTCTTTTGTGAGGCGGTAAACTCCAATCCGTTTGGCGTGTCGTAGACGATCAGAAAAGCATCTGTCCCATCTGTCCCTTGCCTTGATACGGAATAGCTCGTGGTCGTTTTGTTGTCCGAATAAGTGACGATCGTTCTCGTCCACAAAAACTGTCCGACCGGAACCGTCGGAATCGTTGTTGACCAAGTGCCAGTAGGAACCGTTGTCCCAGAAGCACCTGCCTGATAAGTGACGGCTGTGCTTTTGACAGTAACAGAAGTACCATTGGTTCCGTTTGTACCATTAGAACCGTTTCTAGACACACTGTAAGCGGTCGTAGATTTTCCATCCGAATAATTGACAACCGTTTTCGTCCATAGATATTCGCCTGCATTTGTTGCAGGAGGCGAATTAACCCATGTACCAGTAGGTGCAGTAGTTCCGCTCGAAGACTTTTGATAAGTAACCGATGTGCTCGATACAGTCACAGATGTACCATTGGTGCCGTTGGTCCCGTTTTTAGGGATGTAGGATACAGAATAGCTTGTACTTGTCGTGTTGTCTGTATAGGTGAGGATCGTCCTCGTCCAGAGATATTGACCTTGGCTTACTGCTGGCACCGTAGCGTTCCACGATCCTGTTGGCGCTGTCGTACCCGATGTGCCGGATTGGTAAGTGATTGCCGTAGACTTAACACCCTTCCCTGTTGCACCCGGGCTTCCCGGCGCTCCAGTAGCACCCGTCATACAGATTGGTGATGTTTCGCTTGTCGTTCCGTCGACGAAAGTAAACTTGATCTTCATCCAGATGTATTTTCCAGATGCTTCGCTTGGTTTGGTCGTGCTCCACGATCCTCCTGTTTGTGTGGTGTTGGATGTGGATTGGTAGTAATAAGTTTCTTGTTTTTGCGATGTGAGCTTGTCGACCTTCGTACTAACCGAGTTGACCGACTGCGTGATCTTGCCCGCCTCCACCTTGAGTTGGGCATCGGTGTAGTCCTTCGCCCCTTGGATCGCCGTATTGACTTCGGTCTTCGTCGCCCGTAAAGCAATCGCCTGCGAGTTCTGCTCAATTCCTGTTTCCGCCGTCGTTATCCGGCTTGTCAAGTCCGTGATGCCATCCTGGATCCCGCTGATCTGCCCCTGCGCTGTGGCGATGTCTTTTTTCGCCTGTGTCACGTCAGCCTGCGCTTTGTCCACCGCTTGCTGTGCGGCATTGAGTGCCGTTTTAGCGGCGTTCAGCTGTTCCGTGGTCGTCGCCTGGTCAGATTCGAGTGCGGTCACAGCGTCTTTGGCTGCTTTCAAGTCTGCTTCGGCCTTAGTGAGCTTTTGGTTCGCTTCCGATTGATTGGATTGCAGCTCCGCAAGGTTCGATTGCGCCTTTTGGAGAGCCTGATTTTGTTTGAGCAACTCCGCGTCAATCGCATCCTTGTTTTGCTGGTACTCTGTGTTCGATACCTTGCTTTTCAGCCCGTCGGCGTTCGCCGTGATCTGCGTTTGCAGATCGCCTTCCATGTCTGCCATTTCGCTCTTTGTCGCATATGATCCCGAAATATCCAAAAGGATTTGTTCGGTCGCATCCGCCACATCCTGCTTTGCTTCGGCCGCCGCATCTTTCGCTTCCTGGATTCCGGTCTTGATCGGGCCGATCTCCTGCTCGATCTCCTGCGCTTTATTAACGGCTTCTCCGGCCTGCTGCGCTGCATTCTGTGCGCTCTGGCTTGCGTTGCTTGCGCTTGTCGCTGCCTGATTGGCGGTGTCGATTGCCTGCAGTGTGGCGCTCCATGTGCCGTCAAGCTCAGGATCAGAGTAAGCAATAGCGTCCGGGTTTTTATAGACAGCCTTAAACCGCACCCAAAGATATTTAGCTGCATCAAATGTCGGTGGAGTAGCGCTCCATGATCCGCCCTCTTGAGCTGTGTTGCTGGTCGACATGTAAAATTCCCTCGTCATGCTCACGAGAGACTGCCCATCATCGCCTCGGATCTTTGCCCAGGTGTAGTCGCTCGGCTTTTCGCTGTCCGCTTCCAGATGATCGCTATACTGCCCCATCCATTTGCCTTCCGTCTTGCCACTGTTGCCAGTAAAGGTCTGCCCTCCATCGTTCGAATAGCGAATATGCAAGTAAAGAGGCTCTGGCGTCACACCGTCATGCACATTGGTCAATGTTACCTCGGCCCGTGCATATATCTTGCTGTCCTTGATCGCCTCAAAGCCGTATACGGCTTGCGCGCCAAAATCGCCAGAAGAAACGATGATTGTTTTTGTTGTAGCGATCTGTGTTCCATCTTTCTTCCACACGATTTGATACTGATCAGCAATGTCAACGACGCCATCCATGACCTGCGCGGTCAGTGTCGTACTACCTTCCCCGTTGACAAACTGGATGCCGTTGTCGCTCATGATCTGCCCGATGTATACCTTGTTTTCTTTGATCAAAGCTTCGACTCGTGCCATCAAGGACGAATCGACTTCTGACTTCAAGACCTCGACGTTCGAGTAAATCGTTTTATTTCTTGATTCATCGGTGATGCTTCGCACCTGCTCCGTCACACGTGCTTCCAAGTACAAGATCGGGTTGTACTCCTCGTCTGTGATCCGCACCGTATCGCCGATTCCAGTATCTGCATAGCCTTCGATTTCGTAAGTGACCTTCGGCGTGCAGTTCTTTTTCAGCTCGGCTAGTGCTCGACCATACAGCATTTCCTTATCCGTAACATCGCAATCCCAGTGGACAAGGACATAGCGGTCCTGTGATTTGCTCATAAAAGACGGGAAACGATCACGAGCGAGAGGCGCACGGATCAATGCACCATCCGTAAAGAATTCGACTCTTCCATCTTTATCTTTAACCGTATGACTAACGCCCGATATATCAATCTTGGAATCGCTGCCTTCGATCGTTCCGCCATGTGGATAGATGCAGGTATACAGGTCGGTGATATCGCTTGTTTTCTTGATTCCTTTGATCTCACGGCCGTACACAAGGTTAGAGACATTCGCTTTTCCAATGCCTTGTACGGTGTCGGAATGCGCACGATATACGTTCATAACGATCTTATTCAAGGAGTAATCCTGATTGAGCTGCGGCACAAATTCGAGCTCGGCATCAAACACGTTGGCCAAACTGTATAAACGAGAAAGGACGGTGTTTTCGCCGTCCCATTTGTTCTTTATTTGCTTGTCGCTGACCTCGTTTAAGCCGATCTGCACGGTGTTTTCAGGATCAAACTTATTCTTATACCACAAAAACGAATGCGCCTCTCCCGGATCGATTCCCGAAACCTGTTCGTTCAGCAATTCCAGGTTCGTGGACCACGCTTCGATCTCGACTTCGTTCTCGTCGCGATGCACGATCATGATATTGAGATAGTAGTCTCTGCGATCGGTTTTAAAAGCGATCTTATAGCCCTCAACAAGGTGCAAAGAGTCGGGATGCTTTGCGTCCGTTTTAAAAGTAAACGTGTTGCTCGTTCCTTCCAGATACTCGTGTAGCTCATCATCCCAGAAAGGAAGACCATCAGGAACGTTATTGTCCAGGAAAGCCACAACAGTATCATTCTGGTCTAGAATTGCAATTCGAGATGTGAGTTTGATCATAACCATGCCTCCCTGATTTCTGCAGTGATCGTCGGCGCCGGTGAACTAAAAGACGAGTGATAAAACTCAACCTTATTTACACCCGGTTTGGCCAGAAAGTACTTGGTGCCCGTCATCTCATCCTGCGGCCTCGGCATCCCTCTAAAATACATCTTGCCCTCGTTGCCTTTCACGATCATATCAGCGTTTCCTGGATATCGGTTCGGTACGTCCTTCCAGTGCTGTACACCTAGCTTATCAAAGATAAAGCTTCGGATACCCATATGAGTAACCAACCTGTTCCGATAAACCGGATGGCATTTGAATGCCATTGAGATTTTGGCGCATTCCCAGTTTTCAATTTCGGGGATCTCGAATGATGGGTACGTTGCCCACCAGTAGAAAGTAAGCTTTCGGCCGACTTTTCGCAGATCGCAGTGCCCATTTGTTCTCCACCAAGGGTTCTTGTTGGTTTCATGACTGGATTCGTATGAGTAAGTCGCAAGGATCTTTCCATCGCTCCATAACTCGTAGTGGGCGGTATTACCAGAGAGATCTTGTTTATACCAGTTGACACCGGCAATCTGTTTATTATCGGCTGTCAACCAATTGATGTTAAACTCTCCAACTTGCCCCATCAGACCAGCCCACATAACCACAAAAAAGTAAGAGTAAAAATTCTTCGCCCCTACGTGTCCATTCGAATCGGCAGGTACCGCTACAGTGCGCTGACCACCTGTCATAGCCTGTCCTGGATTCGGGCCGGCACTGCCAAAGCTAAGCCATTGTTGATCCCACCAATTGACAACAGCTAAAGTTCCTGTTGCATCATAGTTTGGATGCATATAGTCCACGCCGGATGCGCCATCATCTGCTTTGTTAAAAAAGTTTGTCATGGTCAAGAGTCGTTCATTCATTTCCACGATCTTGCCGTCCGCCTCTTCTTTTTTTCCATACTGCATGGCCCCTGATTCCGAAACGATCCCGATGTATCCATTTTCATGGTTCATGTGGATCTTGTAATCGATCGGGACTGCTGCGGTTCCTTTATTTTCGATGTTTGCGGTAAGCACTCCCTCGATCAGAGTGGCTGTAAACGACTTAGTGACGGTAGAATACTTCAAAGGATCTGTACAAGTAAACACGATCTCGCCGACAACAAAATTCTTGCCTGGTTCTACGGTCGAGTTTTCGGTTTTTGTCGCCACAAAGTATTTATCCGGTTCATCGGCAAAGATAAGCTGCGCCTGCTCTGGATCAAGCAGGGCGTTCAGCTTGTTATAAGCCTGCCGAAAATCGTGATCTGTTTGCGCGCCCATCATGTAATGCACTGTGATCTTTCTTTCCGGATAGCGCTTTTTTCTGTATTTAGAGCCGTTGGAAAAGCCGACCTCGAAAGTATCAAGTTCGGCTTCCATCAGCTCACGACCGGTCGTTCCGGTCACGACGAATTGTGGTATCTCGTCTTCGATCCAGACCCCGTTAAAGGAGAAGGATTCAGCCATACGATCTTTGACCTCGCCTTTAGTGGCAGGCATTAAATCGTGAAATTCATACATTTTATCGTTCTCCTTTCATTTTTTTCAAAAATTTCGATCGTTTCTCTGTGACATCCTCGTAGTCTTCCGAGGTCGCTTTTGCGAATTCACGACCGTTTACATAGAGTGGAACATCTACGGCGACATTGATCCCATACGAGTAATCCGACGCCTGTGTGAATTGCCCGCCCGCGAATGCAAATGCCATTGGATCCGCGGCCATAGCAGTTAGATCCATGATGTTGTCGATCGCGCCTTGGACTTGCCGATATGTCCCTTCGATTCCTTTTACTAGTCCCAGTCCAATATACCGCCCATCCTCGGCCGTAACCTTAGAAGGCGAATTGATCCGAGCCTTCGCCCGGATGGCTTCATCGGCCGCCGCTGCCAGTCGTGCGGCTGCAGCTTGGACCGCACCCACAGACGCATTCAGTCCAGAAGCGAGTCCTTGACCAATATACGCTCCACAGGAATAAGCCCGCCCTCTAGCGGCGCTCAAAACATTAAACATCGATGCTAAAGCGCTAGAAGCGATCGAAGGCAGTTTAGCCATTCCAGAACGCACTCCATTGGAGATCCCGTTCCCGATCTGTGTTCCTGCACTTTTTGCTTTATTCGCTGCTTGATTCATCGCCTGGATCATTTGGTTTAAGGCGGATTTAACTTGGCTTGTCCCTTTTACAGCCCCCTGTCCGACTTGGGCAAAAGAAGATATTGCCGAAGAGGACAGCGAAGCAAAGCGAGAGATCGCTGCGGTAATCATACTTCCAAGGCTTTGCAGTCCGGTTGATAAAGCTTGAACCGGACCGTTTAAAGACGACATAGACGAAGCGCATGTTTTCACAGCAGATCCAAGGATCGCCATGCTTGCGCTCGCCGCCACCAGAAGAACTCCGGCTGCAGCAGCCGAGGCAGCAAAGCTAGTCAAGGCTGATGACGCAGAGGACAATGGCCCGCTCAAGGTACTCATATTCTGGAACTGGGCAACAACTTGAGGCATCTGTGCGCTTGCTGAAACTATGCTTTCTACATTGTTTGCAATCATAGTAAGTCCAGTCGCCAATAACTGCATCTGTGCTCCGGTATCGCCTAGGTTCAAAGCATTTGCAGCAATAGCCCCTACGCCTGTCGCGACAGCTGCTAGGCTCGCACCCATATCAAACAGATTGAGCCCCGTCAACCTTTCCACTCCCCGTGCCAAAAGGTCAAACCCTTTTCCCGCATTCAGGCATGCATTACCGATCGAGTCGATCACACTCGCCACACCAGACAAGACATTATTGACCATATTTCCAAACGATTCGAAAACACCCGAAACGCCTTCGAACACCGAGTCGACGATCCCTTTAAACTCATTCAAGACGTCGCAGACACCACTGAATACGGTTTCAACAATGTTTCTCAAGTTCTCCAACGCTGGGTTGACTTGATTAACGAGGTTCGTAAATGCGTCGCAAATTGCTTGTACGGCTTGGCTGGTCGCTTCCACCATTTTTGTTACTTCCGGAATGTATGGAGCCAATACTGAAATAATTTGTGTAATCGCATTCGCGATGATCTGAACGATATTCGTGAACATGTTTGCGATGATCTCGATCACTGGCGTCAAAGCCTCAACGATCGTAGCGATAGCCGTGCCAATGGCTTCGATTACCGCCGAAAGCGCTTCCCCAAAAGCCGTGACTAATGGAGATAGCTTCGCCAATGATTCTGCGATGATTGGCAGTATCGGAGCCAACTGATTCAGCGCTTCCACAAAAATTTGAACTGCGGTATTTAGTACGCCAGTCATAATATCGGCCAGCCCCTGAAGGAACGGCAACACGATATCTTTACACGCGGCCAACGCAAGGAACGCCGCCGTCAGGGTGGCGACCACTCCAGCAAATGCCAGCACTCCAACCGGATTCAAACTAGAGATAGCCGAAGAAATGCCACGGAACGCCGTGCTGATTCCTTTTCCGACCCCTTTGAACGCCGTGCTGATCCCGGTGCCAATACCCTTAAACATATTTCCAATGGAGTCGACGCATTGCGCCACTTTGCTTTTTGTTTGATTTAATGGCGGCGCTGCCCCCGATGGCAATTTTTTGAATGGATTCGGTAATGCTTTTTTCAATAAAGAAAAAACGCTTCCGAGAGCGCCAGATGCGAGGGATTTCAATCTATTGAACGATCCGCAAAAAAGCATGACGGCGCCAACGCCAGCCGCGAGTTTGCCGACGACTCCGCCTGTTTTTGCATCTAAATCCGCGATAGCCGTTACGGCATCCGCAATAAAGCGCGCCACCGATCCGATGACTTCCCCGAACGTTTTCGCTCCATTCGCCGCATCGCCAGACAAGGAGGTAGCCACCCTTCCGATCATATCCCCCAAACCGTTAAATGCGGCCTTTACAGCCTCTATAGCGCCAGTATTTAAAAATCCGTTTTTGAAATTGTCCCACGTCTTTTTAACATTGTTGATGACCGTTGAAAACCGATCTAGAGAGAAGCTGTCGATGACGTCCGCGAGCTTGGAAATCGCATCGATCCCCACCTGGCTTAGCTTATCAAATGCCGGAGCAAGTTTGACTTGCAGTGTTTCCATCAGCCCCTGCATCGCCTCATCCACACCTTTATACTGGGTGGCCATTTTACCGAAGGCGTCATTGTTACCAACAGCTGAAATGGCGTCAAAGAAATCTTGCGTCGCGACGGTCCCTTCTGACACATTGGAAATCAGCTCGGATGTGGTCATGCCCATCTGTTTTGCGACAGCGGCGATTCCTGCCGGTGTTTGTTCAAGCATGAGCTTGAAATCCGCCCAGGCAACAGTTGGCTTTGCCGCCATCTGTGTCGCTTGCTGACTCAACGTTTTCATAGCCTGCTGAGGGCTTTCAGCTGCTGCCGCAAGGCCGCCAAACCCGGTGACGAGCTTGTCACAGTTTTTTATACCGACCGCCGAAAGCTGGGAATACGTGCTAGCCATGTCGGAAGCGCTATATATAGACTCTGTCGCAAATTTGGATAGTGTCCCTCTTACACGCTCGATCTCTCCGCTTGAAGCTCCAAAAGCCTTCATATTCCCCTCGAATGTCTTCCAGGCTTTGCTTGAGTTGTTCATTTCTCCAACGAATCCCGAAAATTGACTCGTGATCAAACCAATACCTTTTTTACCGACTTCCATGAGCGCGCCGAATTTAATGGCGCTCATGCTTCGGCTCGTATCATCAGCCTCTTTCTGCAGACCTTTCAGCTTGTTTTTGATCCCATCCAAGATGTTGCCAGCGGCATCCTTTGCTTGCACAACAAGGATATGGGGGTTTTTAGCTATGGCCACCGCTTTTGTTTTGATCGAATCTAGCTTGCTCGTTGCTTTGTCTCTTATGGTTGCAATGATCTCGAACGGTTTTTTCGCGATACCTGAAGCGGTCGCTTTGATCTTTTCGATCTTGCTGGTCGCTTTGTCGACCGCTTCGATCTTAGTTTCAATGTCGGTTTTCGATAGCCCCTCTGCCGCCTCTTGGACTTTTTCAATCTTCGGCGATGCTTTGTCCTGCGCTGTAGACGATAAGATAAATATGTACATAAACGATGAGATAAATATGTACAATTTCTAAAAAAAGATTGTAAAATTCTCTTATTTGCAGGGAGGATTTTATGATCATTACTTTATCAATCAACAACTCGTTGCGTGTTGATTCTTTGACAGATTTGAACAAGCTTATGCCGCTTATGAAGGAGGGTGTTTTGAAATTGAACAAATCCAAGATTGCCCGTGAACTCGATGTCGATCGCAGAACGGTCGATAAATATCTGAA
>NZ_MPKA01000125.1 GCF_001945605.1 Dubosiella newyorkensis | reverse complement strand
GAATGAACTGTTCTGTCAACACTTTTTTCAATATTTTTTGAATATTTTTAGAGGACAGATTGAGGAGAAACCTCAACAGCTTGTTTATACTACTCCTCCTGATCCCTTTCCGTCAAGAAGAAATTTGATTTTTTTCTTGTGGATGGATCTATGAAGTTCGTATGTCCTGCGTCTTTCTCAACGCTTGCTTATCATACTTTGTTTTGGATCATCTGTCAATAATTTTATTAATTTTATTTAAATATTTTTAGAGGACAGAATAAAAAAAGAGCTCACCTGAGCTTTATTTTCTCAGAGTGAGCAAAATAGTTAAAAACCAAGGAATCAATAAAATACCCAATAAGATTGCTTGCGTTTTCCAAGTCATCGCGATATAGCCGATAAACTCTCTTAAAAAAGCGTTCAATGTAAAATACCACTTTGTTTTCGAGCCAAAACCAATGCATCGAAAATTTTGAAGTCTGGCAAGCTCTAAAGCTCTAAAGACATGATATCGTGTCGTCACGATCGCCACCCGATCCTTTTGTCCTGAAAGAAGCTCTCTAGAAAAAAGCAAATTTTCATTTGTGTTTTTTGAACGATTTTCCTGAATCATCCGATCAGGATCGACTCCCTTCGAAAGACAATATTCGTACATGGCTTTGCTCTCAGGAATCTCTTCCCCTTCACCTTGTCCTCCAGAAAGGATCAAGATCGCTTTTGGGTTTTTTTTCAATAATTCGATCCCCGCATCCACGCGCCCCTTCAAAAGAGGAGTGATCTTCTTTCCAAGGATGCCCGAACCTAACACGATGATCGCGTCTAGATTCTTTCGTTTTGTGAAATGAACTAGATTGAGCATCGCCGAAAAACAAAATATCGTGAACACGCTTAAACCAAAAACAACGCAAGTCGACACGATCCCATAAAGGATCGTTAAATACGGATTTTGCTGCAATCCAAAAAAGATTGGAAAGCCAAACAAATAAACGAACAAACCGATCGAGAATAATAAGGACAAAATGTTCGAAAATCGAAAGCCTTCATGACGGATCAATTTGATTCCTTCTACAAAAAATGTCAAGATCACCAATACGGGAAACATAAACAACAAAATCATGGCTATGATCAATAGAATGATCAAAGCCAAATACAAACCTTGATGCTCAACGATCCATTGCGAGTATTTCATTAAATAACCAATGATCAGCAATCCCAAAAACAAAAGCACCCAAAAGAACGAAAATCCGCTCCACAAAGTACGTGGCTCACGATACATGATCGATAAGAAGACACAAAGCGATATAAGAAAGAGAAACAATAGAATTGTCAACATCATTTATAAATTCTTGACCGCTTGATCCAAAACTTCTCCGATCGGTTCATGGATCACGAGATCCGCTTGCGCATCCATTGGTGTGACTTCTTTATTGATCAATACTAAGTGCTTTCCTCGAAAATATTGGATCAATCCGGCAGCCGGATAGACGACCAAACTCGTTCCTCCTACGATCAGAAGATCCGCCTTCGAGATCTGATCGATCGCTTGATATAAAATGTTTTGGTCCAACCCCTCTTCATACAATACTACATCGGGTTTTATGATCTGCCCATCCACATCACAACGAGGAATGCCATCTTGATCACGAAGCTTGATCGTCTCTTCCAACGTAAAGAATTTTCCGCACCGAGTGCAATAATTGCGAAGAACCGAACCATGAAGCTCGAGCACGTTGAGAGACCCCGCTTTTTGATGCAGCCCATCAATATTTTGAGTTACGATCGCCTTCAGCTTTCCAGCCTGTTCCAACTTGCTCAACGCGTAATGCGCTTTATTCGGAACAGCATCCTCGTAAATCATTTGATTAAAGTAAAAATCAAAAAATTCCTTAGGATGGTTCACAAAAAACGTGTGCGAAAGCATCGTTTCAGCTGGATATGGATATTTTTTCTTATACAATCCATTATCGCTGCGAAAATCAGGAATATGACTCTCCGTCGATACTCCCGCGCCACCAAAGAACACGATCCGGTTGCTTTCACGGATCCATTGATTTAATTGTTCTATTTGATTCATATATCTTCTCCTAAAAAAGGCGAGGAACGACCTCGCCTAATGATTATATACTAATCTTTTGGATTTTTCTTAACTTCGATATGATACCGATCATCTTTAACGTCAACATCGATCGTTGCATCATTCATAGCACCTTCCGCGATCATTTTTTTGGCGATTTCCGTTTCGATATTTCTTTGGATATATCGCTTCATCGGTCTTGCCCCAAACAATGGATCAACACCATTTTCCGCAATCTTATCGTAAACCGCATCGCTCACATGAAGAGTAATGTCTTTGTTCTCTAGGCGATGAGAAAGTTCATTCATAAACTTGCGGGCGATTCGGATAAATGCCTTATCCTGCAGTGCATTGAAGACAACAATTTCATCGATCCGGTTGATGAATTCAGGACGGAAATGTTTCTTGACCGCATCCATATACTTCTCTTGAAGAAGTTCAGGCTCATTGATGTATTCAAACGCATATTGCGCGCCTAAGTTGCTTGTCAAAATAATGATCGTGTTCTTAAAGTCGACTGTAACGCCTTTTGAATCGGTGATTCTACCATCGTCCAAGATCTGCAGTAGCACATTGAATACATCTGGATGCGCTTTTTCGATCTCATCGAACAAAACGATCGAGTATGGATTTCTTCGAACCGCTTCCGTCAGTTGACCGCCTTCTTCATGACCTACATATCCTGGAGGCGATCCGATCAAACGCGACACACTATGTTTCTCCATATATTCCGACATATCGATACGAACGATATGTCGCTCGTCATCAAACAATTGTTCCGCAAGCGCTTTGGCAACTTCTGTTTTACCTACACCTGTAGGTCCTAAGAACAAGAAAGAACCGATTGGACGATTTTCATCTTGGATCTGCGCTTTCGAACGAAGGATGCAGTCGACCACGAGTTCGATCGCATGATCTTGTCCAACAACACGTTTTTCGAGTTCATTTTTCAAGTTGAGCAGTTTTTCACGTTGCGATTCCACCAAACGAGACACCTCAACACCTGTCCAGCGTGAAATGATCTTTGCGACAAGCTCTTCATTCACTGTTTCTTGGATCATCGTTCCTTCGTTTTTAGGCAATCCATCTTTATTGATCCGAGCCTCTAATTCAGGAATGATCTGATATTGAAGCTTGGCCGCATCTTCGTAACGAAGTTCGTTTTGTGCTTGTTCGAGATCGAGTTTCGCCTTTTCCAATGCGATCTTATCTTCTTGAGCCATATTCAGGATCCGCTTTTCATCTTCCCATTTTGAATGGAGTTCATCACGCTTCTCCTGCAGTTTTCCCATTTCTTCTTCGATTTCAGTACGACGTTCAACCGCTTTTTTGTCATCCTCTGACATCAAAGACGTTTTTTCGATTTGAAGCTGCATGATCTTGCGCTCCAATTCATCCAGCTCTTGTGGCATGCTTTCCATTTGAACTTTTAAAGTCGCACAGGATTCATCCACAAGATCGATCGCCTTATCTGGCAAGAAACGATCGGTGATATAGCGATCTGACATAGTTGCCGCAGAAACAAGCGCATCATCAAGGATACGGACACCATGATACCCTTCAAAACGATCTTTCAAGCCTCGAAGGATCGCGATCGTATCCTCAACATTTGGTTCTTTGACATTGACCTTTTGGAAACGACGTTCCAGAGCGGCATCTTTTTCAATATATTGACGATATTCATTGAACGTAGTGGCACCGATCATATGTAATTCACCACGCGCAAGCATAGGTTTCAATAAGTTAGCGGCATCCATCGAGCCTTCTGTTTTTCCAGCACCTACTAAGTTATGGATCTCATCGATAAATACGATGATCCGCCCATTGGAATTTTTGATTTCATCTAGAACCGCTTTTAAACGTTCTTCAAATTCACCACGATATTTTGCGCCAGCGATCAAAGAACCCATATCGAGTTCGATTAAAGTCTTATCTTTCAAAGATTCTGGTACATCGCCTTTCATGATCCGCCATGCAAGTCCTTCAACTACAGCTGTTTTACCAACGCCAGGCTCACCAATCAAGACAGGGTTGTTTTTCGTTTTCCTTGAAAGGATCTGCATTACGCGCCGGATCTCGTCGTCACGGCCGATGATCGGATCGATCTTTCCTTCCTTGACTTCAGCAACGAGATCGCGTCCATATTTTTTTAACGCTTCTAAGTTCTCTTCCGCATTTGGCGTATCCATCTTCCGTCCGCCACGGCGTTCTAATTCTGCTTGTTCACATTCTTTCTCCGTGAGATTGAATGTTTGTACGAGTCTGCGTGAAATGTATGAATGGTTGAACATCAATGCGATCCAAAGTGTTGCGACCGAAAGGTAGATCTCATCGTGCTGAGACGCCCACTTCGCTGCTTTATCGATCGACTTTTGTACTTCATTGGACAAATTAATGTTTTGTGAAGAACTTTTCGCGATCTTCTTTTCTTCTTCCGCAATGATGGTCAAAGCCAGTTTTTTATCTACATTGATACGATCAAAAAGACCATCAAGGATTTCAGATTTGAACATCGCTTCCAACACATCGATCGTATCTACACTTGCGTGCTGATTCGCTCTAGCGTCGTTTACGGCATTCATTAAAATCTTTTGTAGATTTTCGGACATTTTTTCATAATCCATAGAAGTCCTCCTTTATGACCTGTCTAAGAGTCATCACCTTTGTATCTATTATAAAACCGCTAAAATACCACTTCAATTTAGATGCTTTATACAAAAAGAGCCCTAAAATAGGACTCTTGCATTCAATTATAACCACTTATGGTTTCTCTTTTTGAATTCTTCGAATTTCTCGAGCTCTTTGCCAAGTTTGACCAAACTTGTTCCAATCAAAACGATTCCTGCGACCTTGACGATGGATCCAATGAGTTTCATACGTAACCACTCCTTTTAGTTATCATAAAATGAATAGGTCCATAAATCACTTTCTTTGACTTTCTGTTTTAGTTTCGGATACTCGAAAAGTTCTTGCAAGGAATCAAACGAGAAGGATGGATCGCTTCCGATCAAATCCAAGCGATATTCATTTTCTCTAACCACATAAATGTTCTCTAGATCCGGTTGATGGATAGGAAGATCGGCTTTCATGGCTTCTTGCAAAGCCAGAACGATCTGATCAAGAAGCCCCGTCTTTTCAAGTTGAGTACTAACTTGTTTATAAGTTGAAGACATTTTCACTTGTTTGTCCCTAGTTATATCATTAAATTCCCTTTATTTTAAGGGCTTTTTTATTTTTTGTTTCTTTAAATTCT
>NZ_MPKA01000038.1 GCF_001945605.1 Dubosiella newyorkensis | reverse complement strand
CAAATATTATTCGCTGCCTCTCAATAATTATTTTTTAACGAAGGGGCAAATAAAAAAGGTGCTGGGATATCGGTTTACACCGCTTCCTTAGCACCATTTTTGAAAATCATCTCTTAAAGTCAGGTTTCATTATACTGAAAATCAAAGCAGGAAAACATCAAGAAACCTTGAGATTTAAGAAACGCTTTTGTATAATTGAAACATTAAAGCGCAGAAAAGAAACAGTACTTCCGTAACGCTTGGACAGAGAAGAAGATCCAAAGGCTGAGAGATCTTCGACAAGTATCCGGAACGAATTCACCTTGGAGCTAAGAGCCAACCCTCTTCCGTATCAAACGGTTATCATGATCAAAGTGCGTAAATGACGAAACAGGATGGTACCGCGGATCTTCCGTTCCTGTGACGTCTTTTTTTAATGGAAAGGAAAGAATATGGAACAAATCAACACCCTCAAACAAGAAGCTCTCGAACAAATCCAGCAAGCCGCTTCCTTAAAAGAACTCAATGACCTTAGGATCGCCTTCTTAGGGAAAAAAGGATCGATCCAAGCGCTCATGAAAGAAATGAAGAACTTGCCAAAAGAAGAAAAACCAGCCTTCGGAGCGATGATCAATACCCTTAAGCAAGAAGTCGCCGAAGCGCTCGAACAACAAAAATCCAACCTCGAAGAACTCGAAATGCAAAAACAAATCGAATCCGAAAAGATCGACATCACCCTTCCAGGACGTCAATTCGAACTAGGAAACAAACATCCACTCATTACCGTTCTCGAAGAATTGGAAGATCTCTTTATCGGACTTGGATATCAAGTGATCGAAGGAAGCGACATCGTCAACGATGAATATTGCTTCGAACGCGCCAACATCCCCAAGGACCACCCGGCAAGAGCGATGCAAGACTCCCTCTATATCGACCCTGAATGGCTGTTAAGGACCCACACGACCGCGCTACAAATGAAAGTCCTCGAAGAAAACGCGCCAAAACTACCGATCAAAGTCGTATGTCCAGGCAAAGTCTATCGAAAAGATGATGACGACGCGACCCATTCCCACCAGTTCATGCAGATGGAAGGCCTTGTTATTGCGGAAAAAGTCACGCTCGCCGACCTGAAAGGAACGCTAGAATTCATGGCGAAAAAACTGTTTGGACAAGATCGACAAATCCGCTTCCGCCCAAGCTATTTCCCATTCACGGAACCAAGCGTCGAAGTGGACGTTTCTTGTCACATTTGCGGAGGCAAAGGCTGTCCAACATGCAAAGGGACAGGATGGATCGAGATTTTAGGCGCCGGAGAAGTGCATCCAAACGTATTGAAAATGGCAGGCTATGATCCAGAAGTCTGCAGCGGATTTGCTTTTGGGGTCGGAATCGAACGCGTCGCCATGCTCAAATACGGCATCGACGACATCCGCCACTTTTACACGAATGATTTACGCTTCAATAAACAATTCAAACGCTACGAATAAAGGAGAGAACAAATGCGAACATCTAGAAAATGGTTATCCCAATATATGGATCTTTCCGATCTGTCCTTAGAAGAATTGGCTGAAAAGATCACGAATGCCGGCTTGGAAGTAGAAGCGGCCTATCCTCTATCTTCTGGCACGAACTTAGTGATCGGACAAGTCGTAGAATGCGAAATGCATCCAGACTCCGATCATCTTCATATCACTAAAGTCGACTTGGGCGATGAGATCGTTCAAATCGTATGCGGAGCGCCCAATGTGGCCGAAGGCCAAAAAGTCATCGTCGCAAAACCAGGTGCCAAGCTGCCAGGAGGAGAAATCAAAAAAGGAGCGATCCGAGGCCAAGAATCCAATGGCATGATCTGCGCACTTTTCGAACTTGGCGTTGATCCACATATGCTCAGCGAAGAACAAAAAAACGGTATCGAGATCCTTCCAGAAAACGCGCCAGTCGGTTATACCGATCCATTAGGCTATTTAGGCTATGATGATGAGATCCTAGAAATTGGTTTGACGCCAAATCGAAGCGACTGCCAAGCGCAATTCAATCTCGCGAAAGAAGTCGGAGCGATCTTGAATCGGGAAGTCGTTCTTCCTGAATTCGATGCAGCAAGCGATCTTGGCGATCATACACGATTTGCTCTTTCCAGCAAAACAGAAAAATGCCCACTCTTTTTAGAAAAAGTCATCGGATCGATCACGATCAAAGAGTCTCCAAAATGGATGAAAGAGCTTTTGAGGGCGAGTGGTATGCATTCGATCAACAATGTCGTGGATATTTCCAATATCGTAATGTTAGAAACAGGGCAACCGATGCACTTTTACGATATTGATGCGATCAAAGATCAAGAAATCACTGTAGCCGATGGCTTTGAAGAAGAATATACAGCCTTGGATGGAATCACCTATCAGCTCCTTCCAGAAGATATCGTTATCACCAACCAAGGAAAACCGATCGGAATTGCCGGGATTATGGGAGGAGATGATTCCAAGATTTTAGAAACGACCCATGGTCTGATCATTGAATGCGCTTCTTTTGACCACGTTTCTATTCGAAACACAACAAGAAGACTCAATTTAGCAACCGAATCATCATTGCGATATCAAAAAGGAATCGAGCCAATGGCGCCTTTCAAAGCAATCGATCGAGCCGTACAGCTGCTGATCGAATACGCGGATGCTACAGCGATCGAAGAAACCGTTCAAATCGGCGAAGTCGACGGTTTAGAAAAGATCCTTCACTGCACGATCGAGCAGATCAACGATCGCTTAGGCACCAACTTTAGCCAAGAAGAAGTAATGGACGTTTTCGAACGTCTTGATTTCGATCCTGAAATCCAAGATGGCGTTATTTCTGTCGTGATCCCAAGCTATCGGACCGATATGGAAGGGATGGCAGATCTAAGCGAAGAAGTGATCCGATTGATCGGTTACGATCGTCTACCAAGCACGCTTCCTTTCATGCCGATGACAGAAGGAAAATTAGACGAACAACAACGAATGATCCGAACGACAGAAAATGTATTGAGCTCGCTTGGCTTAGAACAATGCATTACTTACACCTTGATTAGCACGTTAAAAAAAGACAACGCGATCTTGTCAAACGATGAAGCGATCGAGCTTGCGATGCCGATGTCGGAAGAAAGACGTTGGATTCGTACGAGCATTCTCCCTTCGCTTCTAGGCGTCGTCGCATACAACCAAGCAAGAAAACTATCCTCCGTCAATGTATTCGAGATCAGCGATGTCGAAGGAAGATGCCAACAAAGAAAGCATTTAGCAATTTGTCTATCCGGACCCCTTGAAATGACACCATGGCTTCATGAAGAAACCCCAGCTGATTTCTATACGCTCAAAGGTCTATTAGAGACGTTGTTCGATTCATTAGGCATCAATCGAGCCCGCATCCGTTTTACGGAAAACAAGGATGAAGGTCACTTCCATCCATTCCGTTCCGCATGCATCAAAATGGGCAAAGAAACGCTCGGATATATGGGCGAGATCCATCCAAAATACGCGAAAGAAAACGATGTGAAAAATGTCTACATGGCAGAACTCGATCTTTCTAGCTTGATGGAAACGAAAAAATCCAAGATCAAATTCACTCCGATCTCGAAATATCCGACAGTCACGCGAGATTTAGCACTGATCGTGGATCGAGAGCTTCCAGCCGAAAACATTGTTCAATTGATCGAAAAACATGGACGCGACCAAAAAACAAAAGAAAAGATCGTAAAAGAGATCGAAATCTTTGATGTATACGAAGGAGAACACGTAAAGGAAAATGAAAAATCGATCGCAATCCGCATCGTGTTCGGAAGCGATACCCATACTTTAAAAGATGAAGAAATCAACAATGTCTTTGAGATGATGCTTGAATCTTTGAAAAAAGATCTCAACGCTCAATTAAGAGGTTGATGATCAAAAATAGGCGAATCCGTTGTGATCGCCTATTTTTTTGTATAATAGAGATATGAATAAAAAGAAGATATATACGAAAGAAGACCTCGTCGCTTTGTTCGAGGAACTCAATATAAAAAAGGGAACGCCTGTTTTTGTGGAAAGCGATCTCAATTCGTTTTCATCGATCGCCGGAGGCGAACAAACACTGATCGAAGCGCTCAAAGAAACAATCGGATCGCAAGGCTGCTTGATCATGCCTTCCTTTTCATTTTCTACACTCGATCCTGCCACCCATTGTTTCACAAGATATCCATACTCTCTTTGGTCTTCGATCCGGGAAAGCATGAATGGATATAACGCCAAGATCACAGCGAGCAATACGGTTTTATCCGATATGCTGCTTCGATATCCTGGCGTATATCGAACGAGTCATCCTGTATATAGTTTTATTTATTACGGAAAATATAAAAAAGAATGGACCGAGCAAAGTATGAACGATCCCATCTCGTTGAATCATGTATTACAGTGCTTTCGAAGCCGGGAAGCTAGATTGCTGTTGTTCGATATGGCGTTCGAAGATAGTTGTTTGTCGAATGCGTTCGCTCACGAATTTGAACAAGAAGTCACAATTATTGAGAGAGCTTATCTCGATCATAAAAAACAACGATTGCCCCGGACATTCTTGATCGGAAAAACGAGACAATCGTTTATTCATAAACTTCGAAAGCATTTTAAAAAGCGGGAAAGAAAGCTCAATGATCACACGATCGCTTCCTACGCGCTTGAAACAAGCTTCGAGAGTTTAGCGGCGATCTTTTCTAAAAGCGCGATCGATTCTTTAGAAAGCCCATCCAACTGATCGGAGTCGATATCCAATACTGCCCATAGCTCTTCTTTGCGAAAGATCGGAAGGACGAGCTCGCTTTTGCTCGCTTGATCGCAGGCAATATGTCCATCAAAGGTATGGACATTTTTTATATAGAGCGTTTCTTGGTTCTTGGCGCAAGTACCAACGACTCCTTTTCCTTCTTTTATCGTGGTGCAGGCGACCTTTCCTTGAAATGGTCCTAAAAAACAAAGCTTTTGTTTCGAGTCATAGAAATAGAAGCCTGCCCAGTTGAGAGAAGGAAAGGTGAAGTAGATCCAGCTTGCCGCATTGGCGAGATTTGAAATCAAAGGAAGAGAGGGATCGATCAATTGATCGAATTGTTCTAAGTATATGTTCATAGCTTTTATTATAACGAAGAACTTTCTTTCTGTAATTGAAATTATTTTAAAAATATAAAAATTTGTGGTTGACAGAAACTAATCGAAGCGCTATTATAAATAAGCTTTGGGACCAAGAACCCGCTTCAACTGTCCTCTAAAAATATTCAAAAAATATTGAAAAAAGTGTTGACAGAACAGTTCATTCATGGTAATATGAGTGAGCGTTGAGGCAGAGAGCTTCAAGGCAGGGACGATCTTTGAAAACTTGACAGGA
>NZ_MPKA01000039.1 GCF_001945605.1 Dubosiella newyorkensis | reverse complement strand
TGGACAACGGAAGTCTGCCGATGACCAATTCGCTTGCCGAAAGGACGATCCGAAATTTTGCGGTAGGAAGAAACAACTGGCTGTTTTCGGGAAGTCCTAGAGGAGCCAAGGCTTGCGGAGTGCTCTACTCGATCGTAGAAAGCGCCAAAGCCAATGGGCTGATCCCTTACAAATACATCCTTCACCTTTTAAAAGAACTCTCAAGACATGCCGGAAAGCTGACCAGCGAAATACTGGAACAATGTATGCCTTGGAATCCAAATTTGATCAGCCTATGCCAATAAAAACAAAGACGCTCATCGCAGGTAGAGATATTGTCTCTGATTCGATGAGCGTTTTCTATACGCTGTTTTAATTCCCGCTTACCATGAATCTCGAACGATGATTTGATAGGGCACGATCGTGCGGCTTGCCATCAAGCTAGGATTTTCTAAATGATTGATCGCTTGACTGGCGGCGACATCATCAACTTTATCATCGCCTGTCTTGTATTCTTAGCGATCGGTTATTTTGTATCGTACTGGATGATTGGGAAATTCAATTACGCGACACCAGGCCGCAATGGAAACTATTCAAACGATGAAGAAGAAGACGTGAAAGAACGGAAAACTGGCGATGGAAATTCACAACCAGAAAGAATCATCGCGCTTCTTGGAGGACGAGACACCATTACTCTAGTCGACGCCTGCATGACCCGCCTAAGAGTCACGGTCAAAGATCCAGAAAAAGTCGCGGACGTGACAGAATGGAAAAAAGAAGGCGCCATGGGATTGATGAAAAAAACAATGGCATTCAAGCCGTCTATGGACCAAAAGCCGATGTTCTTAAATCGGACATCAACGACATTTTGTAGGCCGCATGCGTCTTCTTACTTGAAATACACACTCGCTTGAAGAGAAGTACATGCTTTCAAAACAACAAGTGTTCGTGGAAGCGATCGCCAATTTGCAGCCCGATGTATTCTGTCTGCAAGAAGTCAATCAAAGCCAAGGCGCACAAGAAGTAAAACCACTCAAGAATCAAATTCAGATCCAAGATACAATCAAACTTCGACAAGATAATCATGCCTATACGATCGTAAAAATGCTCGAAGGCCAGGGAATCCATTACGAGTGGGTATGGCTGCCAATCAAAGTTGGCTATGGAAAGTATGATGAAGGGGTCGCGATCTTTTCAAAGAAACCGATCTTGGAAGTGGAAGATCTTCTTGTTTCTCAAAACAAAAGCTATTCAAACTATCGGACGAGACGGCTTCTAGGGATCCGCAATGAAGATGGCTGGTTCTACAGCGTCCATTTCTCATGGTGGGCTGATCCAGAAGAACCTTTCGCCAATCAATGGAAGAAGGCAAATCAAAGCATCTCCCAAAAGAAGAAGGAACCCGTTTTCTTGCTTGGAGACTTCAATGGAGACGCAGCGATCCGAAACGAAAACTATGACACGATTCGACAGGTTGGATTTTACGACACGTATCTTTTAGCCAAAGAGAAAGATGATGGCTATACGATTTCAGGACAAATCGATGGCTGGCGGGAAAATGAGCCGATCCCGCAAAGACGAATCGCCCTCTTTCCGTTAGAAGTTCGCAAGTGATTTTCAATAATAAAAATTGGCCTGTGATTTCGGATCATTTCGGGATCATGGTCGAATTTCAATGATCAGACGAGTCAATTGACTCGTCTTTTTTGTTTCATCTTTTCTGTTTTTTGTTAGAATGATATTCAAGGAGTGAAGAAAAATGAAGGATCATACGAAGGCTGTCTTGTTCGATTTAGATGGCACTCTATGGGATTCGGGGAAATCGGTTGTGGATGCGTGGAACGTGATCTTGGCTCAAGAAGATCTTCCCCAAATCAGTGCGGAACAAATGCGAAGCGTAATGGGTTTTTCAATGGATGACATATGGCAGACGTTATTTCCAACGTGCGAAAAGGCACGCGGCAAACAGGTGATGAAACGATGCGAATGTTTTGAAAACGCCTATATTCGAAGTCACGGGGGAATGTTGTTCGAACATGTTCGGGAAGTGCTTTCTCAAATGAGCGAGCAGTATATGGTCGGGATCATATCCAATTGTCAGGCAGGCTATATCGAAGCGTTCTTGGCCTATTACGGACTCGAAGACTATGTAGACTTTACAAGGGCGTTTGGCGACTTTCATAAACAGAAGGCAGAAAACATCCAAGATATCATTCGAGAAAACAAGATCAAAGAAGCGATCTATATTGGAGATATCGAAAACGATTATCTTTCAGCAAAAAAAGCGAATGTGCCTTTTTTATTGGCGAAATATGGGTTTGGCCCATTTCCTTACGCCCCCTATGTGGAATCGGTCAAAGAGATTCCCGCCTGTGTAGAATTGTATTTTGAGAAAGGAAGAGAAGCATGAATTTTCAAGAAGTGTTGAATAAAAGCCGGCCGCTTGTTGGTCCTCACTGCAAAGCGTGTTTGATTTGCGACGGAAGAGCGTGTTGCAACCAGATCCCAGGACCAGGAAGTAAAGGGAGCGGACGCGTGGCGACGCGCAATTATGAAGGCTGGCAAGATGTATTCGTGAAGATGGATACGATCGTTCCCAAGGGAAAGATCGATACGACATTGACTCTCTTTGGAAAAACGTTCAAATATCCAATTTTTGCAGGACCTGTGGGCGCGGTAGCCATGCACTACAGCGACCTTTATTCAGATCAGACGTTCTATAAGACGTTGTTGGCTGGAGCGAAGAAAGCGGGCATCTGTGCCTTTACGGGTGATGGAATGGATCCAGCCATCATGATCGACGCATGTCAAGAAATCAAAAACCAAGATGGCTTAGGCGTGCCCACGATCAAACCTTGGCCAAAAGAAATCGTGCTCGAAAAGCTAGAGCTTGTCAAAAATAGCAAAGCCTTTATGGTAGCGATGGACATCGATGCGGCAGGACTCCCTTTTTTAAAGAGCTTCACCCCGCCAGCGGGAAGAAAGAGTGTGCAAGAACTCAAAGAGATCATCGACGCTTCTCCTGTTCCGTTTATGCTCAAAGGGATCATGAGCGAAGAAGGAGCGATCAAAGCGCTAGAGGCCGGTGCGAAAGCGATCGTCGTAAGCAACCATGGAGGGCGAGTCTTGGATGGAACGCCTTCGAGCGCTTCCGTGCTGGAGAAGATCGCAAAGGTCGTCGACGGAAGAATGAAGATCTTCGTGGATGGAGGTCTTCGCAGCGGCGTGGATATTTTTAAAGCGCTCGCGATGGGAGCGGATGTTGTTCTTGTCGCTCGTCCTTTCGTGAACGCGGTCTATGGCGCTGGGGAAGAAGGCGTCGAGGTGCTTGTGGAAACCCTCGGCCAAGAATTGAAAGATACGATGGAAATGTGCGGAGCATCCGATCTTGCTTCGATCGATAAAACGATGATTACACGCTAAGCGTTCTTTTTTTAAGGAATTGGAAACGGCGTTACGGATTGTAAGCCCTCTCTTTTTTTTGATTTCGGATCCAATATAATGGAATCAAGAAAGAGAGGGCTATTTATATGGCAAAAGATGGAGTTAAAATTGCGACAATTGGCGGCGGAAGTTCTTATACACCCGAATTGATGGAAGGATTCATCAAACGATATGATGAATTGCCGATCAAAGAAATCTGGCTAGTGGATATTGAAGAGGGACGCGAAAAGATGGAGATCGTGGGCGCCATGGCTCAACGGATGTGGGACGCGACTCCTTACGATGTCAGGGTCCACTTGACGCTTGATCGAAAAGAGGCGCTCAAAGATGCGGATTTTGTCACGACCCAATTTCGTGTAGGTTTGCTCAATGCCCGCATCAAAGACGAGCGGATCCCGCTTTCTTATGGGATCATGGGTCAAGAAACAAATGGTCCTGGAGGAATTTTTAAGGCACTTAGAACGATTCCTGTCATTCTCGATATCGTAGAGGATATGAAGGAACTTTGTCCAAATGCCTGGTTGATCAACTTTACCAATCCAAGCGGCATGGTCACGGAAGCCGTCATGAAGTATGGACATTGGGACAAGGTGATCGGCCTTTGCAATGTGCCGATCGGCGCGATGATGAAAGAGCCAGAAACGATCGATAAGACATTAGATGAATTGATCTACAAGTTCGCGGGATTGAATCATTTCCATTGGCATCGTGTTTGGGACAATGAAGGAAATGAAGTCACGAAAGGCTTGATCGAAGCCATGTATGATCCAAAAAAAGACAGTGGCATTCCGGCCAATATTTTTGATATGCCATTCATGAAGGAGCAACTGCTTGAAATGAACATGATCCCTTGCGGATATCATCGGTATTATTATCGGCAAGAAGAAATGCTCAACCATATGTTGGAAGAATACGCTTCTGAAGAGGGTGTGCGCGCGCAGCAAGTGAAAGCGACCGAAGCCGCTTTGTTTGAATTGTATAAAGATCCGAATTTGAACTATAAGCCAGAAGAGCTGGCAAAACGAGGCGGAGCACATTATTCAGATGCGGCGTGTGATACGATCGCATCGATCTACGCGAATAAGAATGCCCACATTGTCGTGACGACTCGAAACAATGGAGCCATTCCAGATCTTCCTGAAGATGTGGCGGTCGAAGTCTCTTCTTTCATTGGCGCGACAGGGGCAAAACCGATCGCGTTTGGTAAGTTGCCAACAGCAGAGCGTGGATGGCTGCAGATTATGAAGGCGATGGAGCAAGTGACCGAAGAAGCGGCGGTGACGGGTGATTATGCAAAATTGCTGACGGCCTTCTATTTGAATCCACAAATTCCTAGTGGCGCGACTGCTAAGAGAGTGATGGATGAGCTGTTGGTGGCGCATGAAAAATACTTGCCTCAATTTGCCGAAGATATCGCTCGCCTGAAGGCGGAAGGTGTCACGATTAAAGATGATGTGGCTCGAGAATTGTATGAGAAAGGACTTTGATCCTTCATGGCGCTGATCCAGGTTGATTATTTTTCCAAAGCTTTATTGCGGCAAGTGCATTTTCAAGCGATCTTACCCTTTGATAAAGTATATTTTGATGATGTGGTTCGAGAACAAAAACCCTTCAAGACTTTGTATTTGCTGCATGGCGTATTTGGCGATGAGACCGATTGGGTCAATGGGACAAGGATCGTTCGATGGGCGCAAGATCGAAATTTGGCTGTGATCATGCCGGCAGGTGAAAACAAGTTTTATATCGATCATGACAAATCAACGGATCAATTTTCTCAATATATCGAAGAGCTCGTTGTTCAAACGCGAAAGATCTTCCCACTTTCCGAAAATAGAGAAGATACGTATATTGCGGGCTTGAGCATGGGTGGTTATGGCGCCATCGTGAATGGGTTGAAATACAACACGTTGTTTTCACGCATTGCGGGCTTGAGCGCCGCGCTTCATATTGAGACGTTCGTGAACGCGAGCGAAGAAGCGCTACTTCCTATTATGCGGCGTTCGTATTTAGAAAGCGTGTTTGGCGATCTAGATAAGCTGCTCGGCTCGAACAAGGATTTTCATTTTTTAGCTAAGAAGCTTGTCGAAAAAGAAGCAGATCTTCCAAAAGTCTATTTGGCTTGTGGAACGGAAGATGATTTATACAAGTGGGATCATGCGTTTTATGAAGAGCTTCAAGAACTTGGTTACGAGGTGACTTGGAAAGAAATTCCAGGCGGTCATGATTGGGATTTTTGGGATCGAATGATCTTGGATGTGTTGAATTGGCTTCCGTTGGATGATCAAGAAGAAGCGCTTTCGAGTGGTCAGATTATAAATTCCTAGTTCAATCTACTTTTATTATGTTAAATGACATAGCAGTTAATAGCATAGAACAGCTTCACTCAACCTAATAGAATAACCAGTCAACAAACAGATCAAGTGAATAATCTGCTCTCGTGGACAACTTTACAATTCGTTTGGCAGTCGTGTTTTCTGTTCGGAATATTTTATCGAGCCAACCTGACTTAAAAGCTCAGATTTAGCTTGATTGGGGATAATCCAATCCCCTCTATCCCATTGGCATAGGCTGTTGGGACTACTTTCTTCAGGATCTGCAATGCGGCATTGATATCCGCGTTGATGAGTCTGTTTGTATCTGAACGATACAGGCCACGTTTTATTCGGCGTCTGGCAGGGGACTTTCCCTGC
>NZ_MPKA01000040.1 GCF_001945605.1 Dubosiella newyorkensis | reverse complement strand
AAGCTGGATTCATAGAGATACACTTCTTTCTATCTATCTTTATTATTGAAACGCTTTATTGTTTAAGTGTTAAATGATTTGAACAAGTCATTTGAGCAAAGGCGGATTATTTAGGATAATCTATATAGAAAGAATAATTTAAATGATTGTCCATATTGTCAACAGCATAGCGACAATGGCATGATTTCATCGTTCAATCTCAATAAAGACACAGGAACAGCCGTACTTTCCGAAATCTTTTATGAATCGATCGACGAAAAACAAGTAGAAGTAAAAACGCAAAGACCTGTAAAAAAGAGTCTTTTTGATAAAACTTCAATAGAAACAACTCCAAAAAAGAATGTAAAACAGCTTTTGACTTTCTCTGACTCAAGACAACAAGCCAGCTTCTTTTCAATGCAGTTCAACAACAACCATGAACTCTTTTTACGAAAACGACTCGTATGGGATGCGATCAAAGAAACACAAGGCGTGAACATTCGCTCGTTAGCGATGCAGCTAACAAACCAAATCCGTAGAGAAGGACTTTTTTCAAAAAACCAAAAGCATGAGCAAAGCGAAGCCTGGATCAGCGTTTTGCAGGATCTTATGTATACCAGTGGACGCTATTCAGCACAAAGCCTTGGTTTGTATGGCTACCAATTTGAGTTGAATCCTCAAATCCTTTATGAAAATGAAGCCGAGCTTCATTCCGCGTTTCAATTAAATGTAGAAGAAACGATCACTCTTTTTAATATTTTAATCGATCAAATGCGCCATAAATGCATTATTGATTATCAAGTGGCTGAATTATCCGATGAAGAAAAGATCAACGCCTTTCCTTATCGAAATCGTGAGCAGACGATCATAGAAAAGCGAGAGTACAACAACCACAAGGATGAATACCGATATGTAGAAAGCTTTTTGCCAGTACAAGCCCAAAGAGAGAATAAGACGAGCGCCTATTTACAAAAGCTCTATCCAAACGCTAAAAGAGAAGAAATCATCGATATTATGGAAAAGCTGTTTACGCTCATGTGCAATCTAGGCATCTTGAAAGAAACAGAAGCGAGCCAAGTGTTTTCTTACCATATTCCGGTTGAAAAATTTAAAGTGATTCCTTATACCAAGTTGACTTGGTATCAATGTGACAAATGTAAAAGAGTGACTCTATACAACATTCATGGAATGTGTCCAGAACATGAATGTCCTGGAACGCTTCATCGATGCGATGTTGATCACGTGTTCGCAAACCATTATTACCGAAATAACTATAAAACAAAAAAGATCGAAAACGTAATCGCGCAAGAGCATACAGCGCAGTTGAAAAACGATAAAGCCAAACAATACCAAATCGATTTTAAAAATAAAAAGATCAATGTACTTAGCTGCTCGACGACCTTTGAAATGGGAGTCGATCTAGGAAGTCTTGAATACGTGTTTTGTCGAAATATCCCACCTACGCCTGCCAATTATATCCAAAGAGCAGGGCGCGCAGGCCGAAGCAAAGACGCGAGCGCCTTGATCATGACGTATTGCCAAAACGAATCGCACGATTATTACTATTATCAAAGACCAAAAGATATGATTTCCGGAAAGATCGATCCACCACAATTCAAGGTCGAAAATGAAAAGATCGCTCTTCGCCATATATTGGCAAGTGCATTTGCCCATTACTTTAGAAAGCATCCAGACCATTTTCGAAATATTTCTTTTGTTTATGATGACCATCTTGAACCTTTTATTGACTATATAAACAGCAATCCAAAAGATTTAGTTGAATATATTGATCAATGGGTGCTGAAAAACACGAATTTAGAAGCGTTCAAACAAAGCAAATGGATCGACGCTTTAAAGAAAGACGAAAGTGTTTTATCAAAATATATTCAAGAAACAAGCGAACTCGTCAATACATTGGAAGCGGCAAAAGACAAAGCCTCCCAATCCGAGAATTTTAGGCAAGCTGATTATTTTAAAAACCAAATCGACAATTTGAATAAGAAAAATATTTTGGAAGACTTATCTAAATTTGCCATTATTCCAAAATATGGATTTCCTGTCGATCTCATTCGAATGGAAGTGCCTCAAGATCATAGTGTGGATCTGCAAAGAGACCTTTTGATTGGTATAAGCGAATACGCGCCGGATTCAGAAGTAATCGCCGATGAAAAGAAGTTTGTTTCTCGTTATATCGAGCTTCCAAAAAAGACAGGCAAAGAGCTGACAAAGACTTATTACTACACATGTGAAGAATGCCATGATACGCAAGTATCCTTAGAACCTTTTGAAGAAGGGTCACTCTGTCCAACATGTTTCAAGCCGTACAAAAAGACGGATCTATTCTTTTTGGAGCCTCGATTTGGTTTTGTGGCTTCCAATGAAAAACGTTCGAAAAACATCAAACCGATCAAGTCGTACGCAGGAGAAATCCGTTATTTAGGAAAAGGACTCCCATTTAAAGAAAAAGTATTGTTGGCTAACAAGATCCGCCTGACCGCAATCCAAGAAGACAGGCTTGCAATGATCAATGAAGGACATTTTTATTATTGTAAAAGCTGTGGCTATACGAAACGAATGCAGACGATGCGCTCGAATACGATCAAGGAAAGAAAAAAGCATCGAGATCCTCGAGGTTTTGAATGCGAGAACACGACGCTACAGCATACAGCGTTAGGCTACGTATTCAAAACCGATGTCGTACGTCTCAAGATCAACAGCGAACATGCTAAAAATAGAGATTGGTGTTTGTCTTTGCTTTATGGACTCTTGAACGCTTTAAGTCAAAGCCTACAAATCGAAAGAAACGATATCAATGGACTTTTGGTGACAAACTCGTTTCAAGAATTTGAGTTTATTCTTTTTGATCAAGTTCCAGGAGGAGCGGGTCATGTGCAAAGACTAGCGGATGAGAATACACTTTCTCTCGTTTTAAATTGTGCTCTTGATATTGTTTCGCAAGATTGTTGTGAAGAAGAAAGCAGCTGCTACAGGTGTTTGAGAACTTATAGAAATCGCAGAGAACACCAGCACTTAAAAAGAAAGTACGCCAAACAATGGCTGGAAGAGTTGTTAGAAATATGAAGTGGAAAGAACTTTTCTTAAAATTTTTCTCATTTTTCAAAAGAGAAAAATTAAATGAAGAACAACCAAAAGAAGAACAACTAAAAATTGAGCAACCAAGGCAACTCATCATCTTTTTTCCTAAACGAACGATTCAAAGGGTTGAATTAAAAAACGAAGTACATAATACGTCAAACGAAGAAATCCTAGAAGGAACTGTTCTTTCGGGCTATTTGGATTATCACGTTCCAAACAATCTCACGATAAGGCGACCAGTTTTATTTTCACAATTCACAACTCTACAAAACAAAATCAAAAAAGAAGAAGAGAGCGTTGTAGAAGGTGTTTTGATCGATGGTTATTTAGAAACACATGAACCTTGTGTTCCGATCAAGCGCAGTTCTATAGCTTTTCAAATCGTTTTTCTAACCGTGAATGAGTCAACTTCTGAAGAAGAGGAAGAGAGTGTTGACGGAACAATTTTAAGGGGTTATTTGGGAGTCCATGAACAATCCTTTCCGATGATCAGAATTTCTTTGTTTCAACAACAAATCCAATTCTATAAAATTGATCCGATTCAAGAAAAAGAGGAAATTATCGAAGGTATTGTAATCGCAGGCCGACTTGGAACGCACGAGAAAAGAGTTCCGCAAATTTATAGGAATGTAATACCGATCGATCCGATCCTTTTTATGAACCAAATCCGTCGTTTTGATCAATCGACGATTTTAGAATACGATCTTGACAAGATCGTTCAAATCTTGATTCAAGAAGTGCGTAAAAATATTCCAATCGGGATCGCTCTTACATATTTGATCGATAACGATTCTTATGTGAAAGAAATTTATTCTGTAGCTCAAAACGCTTTAAAGAATAAGTCTTCTAAGATCATTCATCAAGACTGGGTATTTTTAGCTCTGTGCTTGATCGGAATGGAATGTTATGACAGTTCATTTTGGGATAAGGTAGAGCAGACACTTATTTTTGAACAGTCCACTTATGATGTGATCAATGTAGAAACCCGCTTAAGAAAGATCATCGATGCTTTTGTAGAGAAAAAGTCGTGGCGAAAGATCGACAATGTTTTAAGGCAAGCGTTTGTTCCGTTTCCATATTGGGATCTTTTCATTCCGTATTTGGATTCGATCTTTAAATATGAGTTTAATTATGATCTCGCGAAAGTTTCAAAGCCAAAACTAAAACAGGCTTTGCTTAGAAGAGGGCCAGAAGCGCATTTGAATATCGCGTTCAAGAGTTATTTTGAAGATGAAAGCAAACTGGATGAGCTTGTTCTTTATGTTTATGAACTTTTTAAGTGGATCCATAGTGTAAAGACAGGCAAAGGATCGAATCATAAGATCCAAGAAAAGATCCAAAGCATTCTTGGAGGAAAGAAAGTAAATCATAGAGAGAAAACAGAAACTAAAGATCGAAATGATAGTAAAGAGAAGAGCATTGATTTTGACTTTATATTGGATGGTAATCAAATTTGTTTGCGGATTCCGGATTTTGATTTTGATCCAGAACGATATTCAAAGTCGTTAAGAATCGAATTCTTCCAAAATAACG
Source organism: Dubosiella newyorkensis (assembly GCF_001945605.1). GTDB lineage: Bacteria > Bacillota_I > Bacilli_A > Erysipelotrichales > Erysipelotrichaceae > Dubosiella > Dubosiella newyorkensis. Next base: position 1,991 of record NZ_MPKA01000040.1, on the reverse strand, counting down.
AAATGATTCAAACGGTAGATCGATTAAAGGTCGTTCGACATGACAACAACTATCGAATCCGAGCTTTCGAAATTGAATTGGAAGATCCTTTTGGAAGATTAAAACTTCAAATCAAAACGGATGAGCATCTTCTTTTTAGTAGTGGGGAGAGTCTTTACCATTCTCGTTTGTATTTTGACGAGTTTGGAAAGAATGTCTCTAACACTGATTCTTTAGAAGGTCAATTTATTGTGGCTGGTGTTGATCTGCAAGAGGATGAGAGTGTCCAAGTCGATCAAGAGTTTGAAATGTATGATCTAGGAACGATTTGTTTAGAGAAAAGAAAAAAGGTCGTTATTCAACTGTATGGAAATCAGTTTTCGAATGTTCATATCAAGGATTATCTAACATCGTATCCGATTTATCGTTCAATTTATCGGATCGAGCCTGAAGAAGATGGTTTCTATTTGCGAAATGGGCATTGTTATGAAAACATTCAAGAGCTGCTTGATTCGTTTGAAGAAGGATTAAATGTTTTAGAATTTTTTCAAGATAAAAGGAAAGTAGCGCATAGAAAAGTATTTTATGAGCCTAGACTTTCGATTTCTTTGTTCGAGGATTCGTATGTGATCGATGGAAAGATCATTCATAAAGATGTTTCGAAAAAGAATGTGTACGAAATCGAATGGTATTATCCGAATTCAAAACAAACGTTTTGGCTTGTTTTGACCCCACCTGAAGCGATCTATCGGATTGATGATCTTGCATGGAGAGGATTCGAACATTCGATCGATTCGGATGAATTCAAGTCTTTTTCAAAATTGTATTTTGATGGAATTGGTTTTGATCGGGTCGTTTTGATGAGCGATGATGGTCAATTTCGAATGGTTCCAAAGATCCAGCGGACGAAGAAGCATATGTATATCGAAACGGCAGCTTTAAAAAACAATAAAGAGTATTCACATCTAAATTTATTTTTTTATAAAGAACAGAACAAGGAAAATATGATTCGCATTCAATATCGTCCGGAAGTCGACCAAAGATCGATCCAAATTCAAACGAACCATGAAAAAAGGGACGTTTTCATTCAGTTCGAGTTGTTGAAGGATATAAAAAACAATGAAGTGATCGTTGTTCAGCTTTTAGATCCAGGCAACAATACGTTAAGTACAAAGACTATTGAAGCGAACGCAAAAACCCTAATCTGTAGATTTGAACACTTAGAATCTTTTAGACCTTATCGAGTGAGAGGATCTATTCAGACAAAGAGCTTGTTTTCAAAACAGGAAGAAACCTTTTTGTTTCTAAGAGATATTCCAATGTTGTATGGAAAAGATAATTTGAAGCGAAAACAATTCAATGTCGATTCCGTTCAGGTGGAATATTTTCGAAGAAATGGATGGAAAATCAAGAATTACGATATCCAAAACACTTTATTAGAGGTCAAAAAACAAAAGGAAGAAATGTATCAAGCGAATTTATTGATCAATGAAGAATTCAAAAACAAGATTTGCTTTACGATCCAAGAAGTAAAGGAAAAAGAGTTGATCATTCTTCCTACCGATTTAGATGGAGACGGATTGATGTTGAACCAAACGGCAAAGATGATCACAGAGGATCAAAGAAATGCTTTTCCAATTTTTCAGATGAAAATTTCTCTTATAAAAAACAAGATCAATACAGATTCTTTAAAGAAGTTCAAACTCAAACATTAAAAAAAAGAAACGATTTATGGGAAATTATGGTATCATAGTTACTTGACTAGGAAAGATCAGAATTCATATCAGTTTTCTATAACTTTTTAAAGCGATTTGACTGAAAAGTGAATGATTCTTCCTATAATATTAGAATTTTATGCTTGAAATTCCATAAACTGTGTTATTATCCCATCTTTTACAGTTTTAACAGTGCGAAAGGCGCCTATCTCCTTTATTTAAAGGGTTTAGACGCCTTTTCTTTCTTTTATGAATTTCGCCACATTTTTCCCGTTGGCATTTTTGACGATTTTGTTC
>NZ_MPKA01000076.1 GCF_001945605.1 Dubosiella newyorkensis | reverse complement strand
AGTCTTTTTCATATTGCTTTGCCATTTTTCATTCCTCCTCATTCTGGAATTCAAATTGTTCTTCTTATGACATTCTACCACTTGAATTTTCAGAGGTTTAAGGGATGCACCATTAATACTAAATCCAATCTGTACGTAAAGGGAATGGTCAGAAATCACAGGCTGGCAAAAGCCATCTCGGATGCCGGGTTTGGCAAGCTCCGTCAGCAGCTCGAATATAAGTGTGCCCAGAGAGGCCGGAAACTCACAGTCATCAAAAGATTCGAACCGACATCGAAAAAATGCAGCCATTGCGGGCATGTAAAAACCAAGCTTGCCCTGAGTGAACGTACTTATATCTGCGAAGCCTGCGGGATGGTCATGGATCGTGACCTGAATGCAGCAATCAATATACTGGCCGCCGGGAGTGCTTCGGAGGCCGAAAACGGACGCGGAGAGGACGTAAGACCATCTTTATCGGCAGACCTCTGTGAAGCGTCAACCAGGCAAAGCCTGGAGCTGTCCCTGGCAACGGGGCATGAAAACTAAAACAAACCAGTTTTCAACGGTGTGGGTATTGTATGCCTTGTCCTGCAGGGATCGTAATCAATCAGTGCGCTAGGATGTCGTTGATGGTGCGTCGGGCGCCTTCTCAAAATTGGCTTTCCGAGTCTTGGCAAAACGAGATGGCAAAGATCGAGCAATGTCTGCATTGTAATCAATGCGCTTCAAAGTGTCCTTATAAATTGGATACGCCAAGTTTGCTGGAAAAGAATTGGGAGGATTATCAAAATATTCTGAGCGGCAAAACAAAGCTTTGAGTGAAAATAAAGAGATAGGTCTATATCGGCTATAGCGGATATAGACCTTTTTCTGTCCGAATAGAATATCAGTTTAATTGTATTTTTTTGCATCATTCGCTTTCCTCTTTTTTCCTCTTGTTTTATAATTCTATAAAAAAGAAAGTTGGAAGAAGATGAAGTTTGAAATCATTGTTTGTGAAGACGATCGTTCGTTCCGTCAAGATTTGATCCAATGGATCGAGTGTCGGTTTCCGTCGGCTTCGGTTCTTGGTTTTTTAGATGGCAAGGGTCTGTTGGAGCATGTTCGCTTTCATGAAAAGAAGCGGATCGTGATCGTTGATATCGTTTTGGCAAAAGGTGAAGATGGGATCGTTTTGGCAAAAGCGATCAAGAAGATCGATCCGTTGTGTGTGATCATTTTTATGAGTTCTTTTTTAGAAAAAGCATGCGATGTCTATGAGGTGGAGCATTGCTATTTTGTGTATAAGCCACAAAAAGAAGCTCGTTTAGAGCCTGCTATCCTCAAGGCGATCGGTTTGCTCAATGAGTTGTCAAGTTCGATCGTCGTCCATACGAATTCTTCGATCGTTCGTTTGGATCCGAATGCGATTTATTATTTGGAGCGGATCAAGCGGTATACGCTTGTGCATATGGAGGAGCAGACGCTCAAGATCAAGGAGGATCTTGAAGCGTTGTCTCAAGTCCTTCCGATGTCGTTTCATCGTTCGCATCGGGCGTTTGTCGTGAATTTTGATCACGTTTCTTCGTATATGGTGCGTGATTTGAAAATGCGGGATGGCGCTTTGCTTTCGGTTTCGAGAAGTTATCAGCGTTCGATCAAGGAGGCGTTTCATCAATATTTGATCGAGTCTAGGGAGTTGGAGAAATGAAATCTTCGTTTTCGGTTCGATGGTTTCTTGTCGCCTATTTGATCGTAGAAGGATTACTGATTTCCGTTCTTTTTTGGGCGAAACAGAATTCAGGAAAGAGTATTTTGCCAATCATGATGTGGGCGATTTTTCTTCTTCTTTTTATTTCTATCTTTTTTTCAGTTCGATTGTTTTGTCAGCTCGTTTCCAAGATGGAGGAAGATGCCCATCAGCAAGCATTCGAGCTCCAGGTCAAGATGGAGAATGAGCATATTTTAGCGACGATGAAGGCGGAAGAAGATATGGCTCGTTTGAAAAAGAAATTAAAAGTGTGCATGCAAGAAGAAGGATGCGAGAATGGGGATGAAGGTCGATGGAGAGAAAAGATCGATGTGGCTCTTGATGAAGAGCGTGATTCGCTTTTTATAAACTATTGTCCCAATCATCTTGTGGATTCGCTTCTTTATCACAAGGCTCTAAAGATGAAGGAGGGCGGGATCGAACATTCGATCGTGGCTGCGATTCCGAAAGAATTGGCTTTGGATGATTTTGTGTTGGTGAGCGTGTTGACCAATTTGATCGATAACGCGATCGAGGCGACGCTTTCTTTGGATCACGAGCGCAAGATCGATATTCATTTATTCGTTAGGGCGAACGTTCTTGTGTGTAAGGTCGACAATACGGTCTTGGAGAATGTTTCGATCGAGAAAGGTCGTTCGACAAAGAAAGAGAAAATGAAGCACGGTCTTGGTTTGTTGATCATCGAGAATGCTTGTCGTAAGCATGGTGGTTTATTTTCACAAAAGATCGAGGATGGTTGGTGTAAAAGCACGGCCACGTTGTGTTTGGATCGAGAAAACGAGGTGGATGAATGCTGATTTGGTATTTGATCGCTGTTCTATTGCAGACGGCGATCCAATCCGCTTGGTTTGCTTGTTATTTGCATTCAAAACGTCCTGTTTTCTATTTTTTGATCATTTGGGTCGTTTCGGTGGTTCTTTTTGTTCCGATCAATTTATGGCTTTCAAATGTGGATGTCATTCTTAAAAATTTGGTGAATTGCTTATTTTTTGGTCTTCTTTGTCGTGTGCTTTTTTGTAGGGAGAGCTGGAGGCGGATCGTTCTTGCGATCTTGTTGTATGAGACGATCTTAATTCTCGTGGAATTGTTTGGCCAGTGTATTTCCTATCTTTCTACAAAAGCGTTTTTTGATCTTTTCTCTTTTACTCAGCTTCAAATTGTATTGACTTGGGCAACGACTATTGAGATGGCTTTCTTGACGATCCTTTTTTTGCGTTTCTTTTCGAATCTCGATTTAACAAACCTGAAAATGTTGAGTTATTTGGCTACGCTTTTGCTCAATACGATCTTGCAGGTCCTGCTTGTGTTTGAAGTGAGCATGGTCCATCAAAATATGTTTTTTGATTCTTGGTATTGGATCATTGTCGTTTTGTTGTATGGGCTCAATCTTTTCACGCTCTTTTCGCTTAGTCGCTTTGTCAGAAAAGAAAGAGAGAAAAAAAGTTTGAAGAGCCTCGAGGCTGTCTATCGTGAGCAGCTGCGTTATTATTTGCGCTCGGAACAACCGGATGAAGAGTGGCGTAGGCTTCGACACGATCTGCTCAACTTCATGGAGCAAGAACACATTCAAAAAAAGAAAGAATCAGATTTCTCGCATGAGGTCTGATTCTTTTTTTGTTTAATGGTTCCGTTTCTTATGAACGATCCATCCAAGGCCAAGCAAACTGAGGATATTCATCCATATGGAGCTGCTCTTCTGAATGGCGATGCCAGTTTCTGGCGAGTGCTTTATAGATGATCCATTCACTTTTTCGATGGTCGATTCCGCTTTTACAGGAATGACTTTGGTTTCGTTTCCTTTGTTTACCATCGGCTTGATAACTGGCGTATTATTTGATGGTTTTTCGTCTGGTTTATTCGTATCCCCAGGATCGTTCGTATCCGGTTTCTTGTTTGGGTCATTAATCGGTGGAGTTGGCTTTTCTGATGGATTCTTATCATTGATTGGATCATCCGTTTTATCTCCAATTTCATTTAGATTGCTTACTGTAATTATTACCCTTTTTTTTGCTCCATCTACCGTATAGGCCCAAATCGTGGCTGTACCCGATTTTATGGCTGTAAGAATTCCATCATCAGAAATGCGAATAATATCTGAATTGCTGGTGGACCAGTACACATCGCTTATAGTAGAATCGGATGGATTTAATACAGTATAAATAGGTTGCGATTCTCCTGGAGCCATTACCCTATTCTTAACTTTTAAATCGATCGAATCGACCTTTTGATATTTTTGCGATTCTCTTAATACCGGTTCATAAACCATTTTCTTCAAATCGTTTTCTGATAAAATCAACTTTGCATTTTCGTCGATATGTTTGATTGATATCTCTGTTCCTTTCTCAATCGGAATATTATTGATTGTTTTATATCTTGATAATCCATTTTCATCTTTATACATCACAAGATAATCAACACATCCCGTTGAATAACCGACAAGTTTTAAAGAATACCCAGTCTCTGGATTAAATGTCAGAATTTTATTATAGTCATCTACTAATTGATCGTATTCCACGTTATAACGCAATCCGTCCAATTGTTCTGCCATTTCCTTTCCGTCTTTGATGGTAAAAAGATAACCCCCATTTTTATCGAATACTTGAATATCCACCGGACATGAAATGTTAACCGTGACACATTTCTCCATCAGTTTTCCTAAATCCCAATACTTGTTCTGAGATTCAATTCCTTCTTGAATGGTCTTACTTAATCGAATTAATTCTTCATTTTTATTCATCCAAATATAATCCAGATATTTTTGTAATGTCTTTTCTCCGCCGATTCGTCCTTCGGCTAAAATATCAAGAGTATACAAATATTCATAAGCCGCATTATCAGCATCGACATTGTTTTGTGAAATCAATGATTCTGCGAATTTTGTGTTTTTAGATATAGTCCAGGATGAGAGCGCTTTATTGAGATAGGTATAACACCTTAACTTATCATAAGACTCTTGCATACTGCTCACGTTAAACAGAGCATTTCCAGCAAATTTTCCTAAATCAAATCCGGTTTTTATAATATTTAAAATAGGAACTTTAGTGCCCGCAAATTTGAGAGCTTCATTGATTGCGATGTCCGTACCTTTCTGAATAGCATCTTGAAGAACATATTCTAAAGAACTAAATTCACGATAAATCAATGCTTTGACTTCTTTCGAAGCGTTGACCATTGCCTTCAATTCACAGTTTTTTTCTATATAATCCAACATTTCAATATAATACTTATTCGCATTGGCTAAAGCATTGAATTTACTAAAATTATTCATGGTATCTTTCGTTACCATGATTCCATCGACAGCATATCCGAATTTCTTTAAATATTCACTTGCTTTATTCACATATTCGCTTGATTTATAAAATCTATTAAAAAAATCTGAGATCTTTTTCGCTGAGATATTTGAGCCATTTTTAACCAGAATATCCAATACATCGTCTATCTTTCCGCTAATCAACGCTTTTGAAAACTCACTGCTATCTTGTAATGAAGTAATTTCTTTGTTCAGTTGATTAAGTATTCCCGCATCTTCCAAATGTTCATTCATTTCTTTTGCTAAATACCATTTCAGTGCTTCGCTTAATTTTTTGACTAAAGAAAACCCTTCTTTCTCTGCAGACATTTGAGAAATAATATCACTTGAATTATAAATATATCCAATCAGAATATCCGTCGCGAGATCTTTAGATGCCTCACTCGCAATGATCTCCTTCCAACCATCTAACCCTCTAAAATAGAGATCTGAATAGGCTTTCGCCAGCGCTGTTCCAAATTTTGGATCTTTTTCAGAAACAAGCAGCGAAGCCGTGAAATTACCATCTTTCGTCAAATACTGAATCATAGAATTTTTAAATCCCGGGCTATTCAGTATCTGATAAAGTTCCTTATATTCAAAATGGCCTTTTTGAAAGATTTCTAAAGTAATATCTTTCATATTTAAATTTTTGATTACTAACGAAGAACTCTCATCTTTATACACTTCCAAACTTGGATACAATGTAAAAGTGATCGTAAATTTTCCATCCTTAAATTCTTTTTTGATATCAACTTTAGCCGAACTATTATTCTCCCATTTTAGTTTATCGAGAATTTCATTTGCCAGCTCATCCGAAATAAACTCCGATTCTGCGGTTAAAGTAACTTCTTTCTTATCTTGATCGAGAGATACTTTAGATTCCGATAAAGTAAATTTAGGAATAACCTTACAGTTCACTTCAGATATTATTTTATCCCCAAGTTTTAATCCAAAGCTTGTTTCTCCACCTTTAAGAGCTTTTACAGAAAGAATATTTTTTGCGATTCCTTGCGCGACATTTGTTACATTCCATTCTCCTAGAAAAATATCCAACATACTTTCATTATCATTGAATACAACAATACGGGATAATTCTTCCTTCAAGCTTTCTGGAGAAGTAGCAATATACGTCTGTTCAATAAAATCTAAATCATTTTCATGATAGAAAGAATCATAAATCTGTGTTGGAATATCAGGTTTATTTTCTTCACCTTTTTCCAAAGCTTTTAACATTTGCTTTTTAAAATCTTCATTTAGATCCACCACTATATGACTCACGACGACCCCGTTATTAAGCCGTAAATTTAATTCCATTTTTTCTTCAGAAATTCCGCCATAAATATCTGCTGTCCAAATATCACCCAATGTCTTATGTTCGATCCAATATCCTCCATTGTAGCCTAAAACCGAAAAAATAGGATTTTTTAATTCTATAATATAATTTTTTTTATCGGGAAAATCTTCACAACTTATAAAACGCATTCCTAGTGGGCTTAGTCGTGATTTATAGCATCCATTATTATTTTTTGTATAAACATAAAAATTCTCTTCTTGAAAAATCAACATTTCACCATCTTGATTGGTAAACGTTAAATTTCTCATATTGACATCTCCATAACCATCTTCTATTGAATAATCTCTAAAACGGTTAGTGTCATCAAAATTATATTCAAACATTTTATTCGTATATATCTCAGTATCACTAAGATTAATTTCAAATTCACTTATTATGTCCTCTTTTAATATTTCTGATTTATTTCCAACTACTCCATTCGATTGTTTCTTCTCTTCTGCAGTAGAAATATCTTCATCAATTTTAATCAGTTCATCCTTCGTCTCTGATTCTGTTGCTTTGGCACTATCTGGTACTATGTCAAGTTTGAGGACAATCTAAATTTCTGTTTTTGACAAATCCGAAAAAATTTGTTCCGCTTTCCATTGACTACGGGCCCCATCCCTAAGAACCCATTTCTTGTTGCTTTTCAAACTCCCAGCTTTTGCTGCAGCTTGAAAAGCCCCAAGCTTATCTTAGGGATCCCCATTGTCAATGACGCTTCTCAATTTTTTTCTAAACGCATCTTTTTCAATATCTTGTAATTTTTCTCGTATTCCATCGGGGATTCGTATCCGCAATGGGAATGGATCCGGATCGTATTGTAGAATCCTTCTA
>NZ_MPKA01000097.1 GCF_001945605.1 Dubosiella newyorkensis | reverse complement strand
TGAGAGGACATTGTCACGAAAGAGGAGAAAAAAAAGCAAATAAGTATCCAGAAGAAAAAGAGATTGATATTATATGGGACATTTTAAGAAAAAGGGGCTTATGTTTTTGCAAACTGTAAAACTCCCGGTTTTAGAAAAGTTGAAACCTTCTGATTTTGTGATCTTACTTGATTTACATGGAACTATGGACGATAGTTTATCGTTTTCCAAGCGGCTGAAGAGATTAAGGGATGAAGGGAAATCGATCGTGTTCGTGATTGCGGGAAGTTTAGGGCCTTCAAAAGAATTAGCGCAGCGGGCTGATCATCGCTGGAAGCTTTCAGATCTTACTTTTACGCATTTGATGACGCGTATTCTTATTCTAGAGCAGATCTACCGAGCATTTATGATCGATGCGAATCGGAATTATCATAAGTAAAATTGGATCTTTTATAGATCCTTTTTTGTTTTTCTCTATTTGTTAATGCTTTCATTTGTGAAAAATACCACAATTGATGTAGTCATGTTTTTTTCAGAGTGGTATAATATATCCGATTTATAATTCATAGGAGGATTAATAATGGCAAAGAAAACTGTCAAGGATCTTAACGTTGCTGGTAAAAGAGTCATCGTTCGTTGTGACTTTAACGTACCGCGTAAAGATGGAAAAATCACGAATGACAATCGAATCATTCAAGCTCTTCCAACAATCAAATATTTGTTGGAGAACAACGCGAAAGTGATCTTAATGTCCCATCTTGGAAAAGTAAAAACCGAAGAAGATAAAGCAAAAAACAATTTGGATGTTGTAGGTGCTCGTCTTGCTGAGCTTCTTCCTGGTACAAAAGTAACATTCTGCCCAGTTACTCGTGGACCTGAACTTGAAAAAGATGTTGCGGATCTTAAAGATGGTGAGATCTTACTCGTTCAAAACACTCGTTATGAAAAAGGCGAAAGCAAAAACGATGAAGAACTTGGTAAGTATTGGGCTAGCCTAGGTGATGTATTCGTAGAAGACGCATTTGGTTCTGTACACCGCGCACATGCTTCAACTGTAGGTATCCCAAGTAATATTGCAGAAAACGGACTTGGTTTCCTTGTTGAAAAAGAAGTAGATATGTTAGGAAAAGCTGTCGATGAACCAGCACATCCTTTTGTAGCAATCATCGGTGGAGCGAAAGTTTCCGATAAGATCGGCGTGATCGAAAATATGCTTGCGAAAGCGGATAAAGTTATCGTAGGTGGAGGAATGGCTTATACATTCTTGAAAGCGATGGGAGAAAACGTTGGAAACTCTTTAGTTGAAGAGGATAAGATCCAACTTGCAAAAGACACTCTTGAAAAAGGAAAAGGAAAGATCGTACTTCCTGTCGATAACGTGATCGCTGACGCATTCTCGAATGACGCCAACATCAAAGTTGTTGAAGGCGATATTCCAGAAGGTTGGATGGGTCTTGATATCGGACCTAAATCGATCGAATTGTTCAAAGACACTTTAAAGGGCGCAAAAACAGTTGTATGGAATGGTCCAATGGGTGTATTCGAAATGCCTAACTTTGAAAAAGGTACTTTGGCTGTTTGCGAAGCGATCTCGGAACTTCCAGACGCGATCACTGTAATTGGTGGTGGTGACTCTGCTGCTGCTGCGATCCAATTAGGATTCCAGGATAAATTCTCGCATATTTCTACTGGTGGCGGTGCTTCTCTTGAATATATGGAAGGAAAGACTCTTCCAGGTATCGCTGTTATTTCAGAAAAGTAAAGAGGTAAGATCATGAGAGATATCATTATTGTTGGAAACTGGAAAATGAACAAGAATAACGCCGAAACGAAGGCGTTCTTTGAAGCCGTTGATCCAGTCGCAAAAACAAATAAAGGCCTTTATGGCGTAGGTGTTCCTTTTACGGATTTAAAAACGGCTCTTGACGAAGCGAAGAACTTGATCGTTGCTGCAGAAAATGTTCATTTTGAAGATTCTGGAGCGTTTACGGGCGAAGTAAGTGTCCCTATGCTTGAAGAGCTTGGTGTAAAATATTGCATCATTGGTCATAGTGAACGACGTCAAATGTTTGGTGATACAGATGAAACTGTCAATAAAAAGGCTAAAAAATTATTGGCAGCTGGAATCACGCCAATTTTATGCATTGGTGAAACAGAAGCGGAATACGATGCGGGGAAAACTAAAGATGTGATCACTTCTCAATTGAATGGTTCGCTCAAAGATATTCCTGCTGAAGAATATAAGAATATCGTGATCGCTTATGAACCAATTTGGGCGATTGGAACAGGTAAATCCGCATCTGTTGAAATTGCTGAAAATTGCTGCAAGCTTGTTCGAGATGTTGTAAAAGACATGGTAGGAGAAGAAGCAGCAGATGCTGTTCGTATTCAATATGGTGGAAGCGTGAAGCCAGGAAATATCGTAGAGTATATGGCTCAAGAAGATATTGATGGCGCGCTCATTGGTGGAGCTAGTCTAAAACCAGATAGCTTTATCGAGATTATCGAGAAAACGAAATAATTAAAAAACCATTAAAAGAGTCTGCATAATTTTCAATGCAGGCTCTTTTTTTTGAGTATTGTTCTTTACATGTTAGTACAATATAGTTTATCATTACGTTATCGTGTTGAAGCTACAAAATTTTACCGAAGTTAAAAAAAGGTTTGAAATCACCCTTCAATCATGATATTCTAAGTATGAATTTTAAGCTATTCGGAAAAAAGGGGAGGTAAGTAATGAATTTCATAGAAAATAATGGTAAAAAAGTTGCTGCTGTCTTATGTGTAGCATCCTGTTTTCCAGTAGTTGCTACAGTTTATGCGATGGAAACTCAACCAGGTTGGCATGGAGACAAATATATCAATTCGGACACTACAGTTGCAAAAGGTTGGCAAGAAATCGAAGGAAAAAATTACTATTTTTCTGAAGAAGATGGAACTGTCGATGAAGATACAACTGAAAAAGCAGTTGCTGCTAGTGTTTCTTCCAATATTGTTGGAAATGTGAAAGAAACAGTAACAGAAGTTAGTAAATCAGCTGTAGAAGATGAAGCGTCGAAAGTGGCAGCCCCAGCTGAAGTGGCCTCGGCCCTTCCTGTTGAGAATGTGGATCCAGTTCAAGAAGTGGAAGCAGCACCAGTCGTTGAAACAGCTCCCGTTGTGGAAACACAACAACCAGCAGAGGTAATTTCCCCAATTACACCAGCAGAAGAAGCGAACACACAAACGACTCCTGTTGAAGAAACTACAACGAATGAAGTTATTTTAGCTCCTACACCAGTTGTAGAAGAAACGCCAGCTCCAGCGCCAGAAGAATTGACTCCTCCAGTTGTAGAAGAAACGCCAGCTCCAGCGCCAGAAGAAGTGACTCCTCCAGTTGGAGAAGAGACACCTGCTCCAGCGCCAGAAGAAGCGACTCCTCCAGTTGTAGAAGAAACACCGGCTCCAGCGCCAGAAGAAGTGATTCCTCCAGTTGTAGAAGAAACACCAGCTCCTGCGCCAGAAGAAGTGACTCCTCCAGTTGTAGAAGAGACACCTTCGAATCCGTATGCAGATTTAAATGCAAGTATTGCGGAAAGTGCTAAGCAATTGGTAGGCGTAACAGATGGACAATGGTGTACACAAGTTGTACAACAAGCGTTAGCGGGTGCAGGTGTGAGCGATGCTTATCAATTATGGCCTGATCAATATGCTGACCAATATGGATATTATACGGATACCCCTCAAGCCGGAAATTTGATTTACTATAACAACGGTGGACGAGGAGTCGATCATATCGCGATCTATATCGGCGATGGACAAGCCGTTCATGGAAACTATGAAGGGCAAACAGTCATTGCGGGAGCCTATCTAGAAAACTTTGGTCTTCCTCAATATATTCAAGTACAAAGATAAGCTTGGCTATTTAGTCAAGCTTTTTTTTTGCTTGAATGTTATAATGATAATGTTTGATGAGGTAGAACATGAGGATAGGACAATCAATAGATATACACCCTTTAAAAGAAGGAAGGGACCTTATTCTAGGAGGTGTAAAAATCCCTTATGAATATGGTCTAGATGGGCACTCAGATGCCGATGTTTTAGTTCACACCATTTCAGAATGCATCTTAGGCGCCTTAGCTTTAGGGGATCTAGGTTCCCATTTTCCTGATACGGACCCTAGATATAGAGGAATATCGAGTATTCTGCTTTTAGAGGAAGTCAAAAAGAAAATGTTTAGACACCAATATAGGATTGGTAATATCGATGCTACGATTTTAGCCGAAAAGCCTAAGATGGCCCCCTATATCGAACAGATGCGAATCAACATCGCAAACGCTTTAGAATGCTCTACCGAAGCCATTTCGATCAAAGCAACCCGCGGAGAGAAACTAGGCTTTGTAGGCAGAAAAGAAGGCATTGTCGCGATGAGCGTTTGCCTATTGGAGGAAAATAAATGATCGCGGTGATACAGCGCGTTTCGAGCGCCTCATGCCAAGTGGATGAAGAATATACTGGAAAGATAAAAAAAGGCCTTTTAGTTTTTGTTGGATTTGATTCGAACGATACCCAAATTGAAATCGAAAAGATGGTCAAGAAAATCGTCCACCTACGAATTTTTTCAGATCAAGAGGATAAGATGAATCTTTCTTTACTAGATATAGGTGGGGAAATCCTTTCGATTTCACAGTTTACGCTATATGCGGACTGCAAAAAGGAAATCGGCCAAGTTTTATAAAAGCGGCTAAGCCGATCCTTTCAAAACCACTGTATGAAGCATTCAATCTAGAATGCCAAAAATATGTGACGACCAAAACAGGGATTTTTGGAGCAGATATGAAAATCGAATTGACGAACGATGGACCAGTCACGATAGTTTTAAATAGCGAGGAGTTGTTCTAAATGGAAATTTTATATGGAAATACATTAGCGAATCATTTAAAAGAAAGTATGAAGAAAAAAATCGATGCTTTGCGAGACCAAGAGAAACGGATTCCAATGCTGGCTGTTATTTTAGTTGGCGATGATAATGAAGCGAGCAAATCATATGTCCTCTCAAAAGAGAAAGCCTGCAAAAGTGTTGGGATGGAAGTAGCCATTATTCAATTAGAGGGCGATATTTCCCAAGAAGATCTCATAAATACAATACAAAAATGTAATGAAGATAAAGATGTAGATGGTATTCTCGTACAGCTGCCGCTTCCAAAGCACTTAAATGAAAAAGAAGCAGTCAATGCGATCGATCCAAGAAAAGATGTAGATGGTTTAACACCAAGCAATGCAGGGAAGCTACTTCTGCAAGAAAAAGGATTTGTTCCATGTACTCCAAAAGGAATCATGGAGATGCTCTCTTCAATCGGCATGGAGGATCTAAGCGGAAAAAAAGCCGTAGTGATGGGGCGCTCTATTTTAGTGGGCAAGCCAATCGCTCTTTTGCTGCAAAACAAGAATGCCACAGTAACAACGGTACATTCCAAGACAAAGGATCCAGAGCAAATTTGTAAAGAAGCCGATATTTTAGTCGTAGCCATCGGTAAACCAAATTATGTTACGAAAGAATTCGTAAAAGAAGGAGCCGTAGTCATCGATGTTGGAATCAACCGTAAAGATGGAAAAATAGTTGGCGATGTCGATTTTGAACAAGTGAAATCAGTCGCCTCCGTGCTTACACCGGTTCCAAAAGGAGTTGGTCCGATGACAGTTTGTATGCTATTATCTAATACGCTAGATGCATATGAAAGGCGGGAAAGAGAAAATGGATCCAATTCAGTATGAGCTGAATGATATCATCGAAATGAAAAAAGAACATCCATGCCACTTATCCAAGGAATGGAAGATCATACGCATGGGTGCAGATATTCGAATCAAATGTCAAGGTTGCGGTTCAAGCGTTTTGATGCCGCGACAAAAATTTGAAAAAAAGTTAAAACGAATCGTTAAGAAAGCGTCTGTTGAAGAATAGACGCTCTTCTTGAATCATAGGAAGGAAAAATATGTCATTAACTGCAGGAATTGTTGGACTACCAAATGTTGGGAAATCGACATTGTTCAACGCCATCACAAAATCACAAGTTGAAGCCGCCAATTATCCTTTTGCTACGATCCAACCAAATGTTGGAGTCGTAGAAGTGCCAGATCATCGTATCGATCGTTTGGTTGAGTTGTTTCATCCTAAAAAAACGATCTATACGACTTTCGAATTTACAGATATAGCCGGTTTGGTAAAAGGTGCTTCAAAAGGTGAAGGATTAGGGAATCAATTCTTAAGCAATATTCGATTAACGGACGCGATCTGTCATGTCGTACGCTGTTTTGAAGATCCAAATATCACGCATGTCGAATCTTCGATCGATCCGATCCGCGATATTGAAATCATTAATTTAGAGTTGATCCTAGCTGATCTTCAAACGATCGAAAATCGCATTTCGAAAGTGGAAAGAAAATCAAAAACAACAAATGACAAGGAATCAAAGATGGAAATGGCATTGTTGAATCGCTTAAAACCACATCTCGAGTCCGGCCAGCCAGCTCGCTCTTTAGAAACCACAGAAGATGAAACTTTGATTTTAAAAAACTATAATCTGCTTTCGATGAAGCCTGTTATTTATGTAGCGAACATGGATGAAGAAGGAGTCATGGATCCAGAAAACAACGCTTTTTATCAAGCTGTCTTACAATATGCGCAAAAAGAAAATAGCGAAGTCGTCGCTCTATGCGCTAAGATGGAAGAAGAACTATCTTCCTTAGATGAAGAAGAAAAAGCGCTGTTTTTAGAAGAATTAGGTCTTCCTCAATCGGGTTTAGATCGATTGATCAAAAAAGCGTATCATATTTTAGGCTTATGCACTTTCTTGACAGCCGGAGAAGATGAGTGTAGGGCATGGACTTTCAAAAAAGGAATGAAAGCGCCAGACTGTGCAGGAGTGATCCATACAGACTTTAAACGGGGATTTATACGAGCGGAAGTCTATAAATTTGATGATATCGATCAATTAGAAAGTGAACATGCAATCAAAGAAGCTGGTAAACTTCGCCTAGAAGGTAAAGATTATGTAGTAGAAGATGGTGACGTTATGCATTTTAGGTTTAATGTATAATGTTTACTTCTTCGATGTCTTTAGAGTCTATTTTCATTTTATTGATCGCCGTGATTTTGAGCATGAGTATTCATGAAATGGCACATGGACTCGTTTCGTATTGGCTAGGAGATCCAACCGCAAAAGAGGCTGGACGATTGTCACTCAATCCTTTTCGGCATATTGATTGGCTAGGCTTGTTTAGCTTGTTGATTTTTCGATTTGGTTGGGCAAAACCCGTACCCATCGACTCTCGATATTATAAAGACCCAAAAAGTGGGATCATATGGACAAGCTTTGCTGGCCCTCTTGCTAATTTTATGCTGAGCTTTCTTTGTGTAGTTCTTTATTATGGAATGATTCGATTCGCTCCAACTTTTTTCATTGGGAGCATTGGTCAGCTTTTATCGCAAATTTTAGCAGTGACGGCTTCAATGTCGATTGGTTTTGGGATTTTCAATCTCCTTCCGATTCCTCCTCTTGATGGGGCAAAGATCCTTTGGAGCTTTTTACCGGATGATCTCTATTATAAAATCAATAATGGGGCATGGTGGACGAATCTTTTGTTTTTTGCACTGCTTTGGAGCGGATTGATTTCTGGGCCAATCAGTATGCTTCGCAATCAAATGATTGAGTTTTTTTCAAACATTGCAATCCACTTATTTGGCTTTTAATGAATCGGAAGGAATTCCGATTTTTTATTCTGTCCTTTAAAAATATTGAAAAGTAATCAAAATAACAGTTGACAGATAGTTAAAAAAGAAGTATGATAAGCAAGCGTTGAGAAAGACGCAGGACAAACGAACTTCATAGATCCATCCACAAGAAAAAAATCAAATTTCTTCTTGACGGAAAGGGATCAGGAGGAGTAGTATAAACAAGCTTTGAGGCCAAGAACCCGCTTCAACTGTCCTCTAAAAATATTCAAAAAATATTGAAAAAAGTGTTGACAGAACAGTTCATTCATGGTAATATGAGTGAGCGTTGAGGCAGAGAGCTTCAAGGCAGGGACGATCTTTGAAAACTTGACAGGA
>NZ_MPKA01000020.1 GCF_001945605.1 Dubosiella newyorkensis | reverse complement strand
AATGAATGGATCACCATTTCGCAGAAGGCACGGCAGTTTACCAAGGGACAACCCATTGTAAAGAGACACTGCATAAATATTTATCTGCAAGTCGAAATCGAAATGTATACGGAGAGTAAACAAAGATAAAATCAAAAATAAGAATACATCTGTTCAGTAAATAGGATCACTACTAATTATTTTGTCCTTGACAAAGGGTACACTTCAGTTGAATATCACTTGGCTTACCGTTTTAATAATTGCCATAATTACTATTCTGCTTTAGAAATAATCGAACAGGCTGAAACAAATCTACAGAAATCAGGTTCTTATCGGCGGCTTGTTACAGTGCAAATGCATAAAGCGAATCTCTACTTAAAGCTTAAAATTTATTCACGTGCCAATTTAATTTATTCAAATCTATTATCAAGAAAGGACCAAATTCAAAATAATCTTGTAGAGACATCTCTTTACGATAATATTGCCTGGTGTTTATTCATGCAGGAAAAGGATGAACAAGCCCTTGAATACGCTAAGCAGGCGCTCTCTTTAGGAAGCACTTTCCCCGACATTTACATCGTTCTCGCCTTCTCCAACTATCGCCTGCACCAGTTTGAACTGGCAAGACAATTCGCGATTGAGTTTCTTGAAAAGAATTTTGAGGAAGAACGCGCTGTTCTTATTGGACTGTTTATGAAGCTCGTGCTGGCCGTGTTGGATCAGGAACCGGATATCGCTTCTTTGGCTTCTCAGATCACTTCCCTGCTTCCCGACTTTCGGGCGGTTGAACTGGAAATTCCGTTTTATTCTTTATTGACCGACTACTACAAATCGCAAAATGATTTTTCCCGCGCTCTGGACGCGCAGGATAAGCTTGTTTCCTATTTAAAATTTAATTTCAACTTTCATTAAGCGCATAAAAAGGATCGGATTCCTTGTTCAGTATCCGGTCCTTTTGTTTTCTTTTACCTGCTTACGATAATTCGAACATACCCTCATGAAGCTGATAATACATGCCTTTTTTCTGAAGCAGTTGTTGGTGACTGCCTTCTTCCATGATCCTGCCTTTTTCTAAGACAACGATCGTATCGGCGTTTTGGATCGTTGAAAGCCGATGCGCGATTACGAACACCGTTCTTCCTTCCATCAAAGCGTCCATTCCTTTTTCGATGAGTTTTTCAGTACGCGTATCGATCGAACTTGTCGCCTCATCCAAGATCAAAACGGGCGGATCAATGATCGCCGTGCGCGCGATCGCGATCAATTGCCTTTGCCCTTGCGATAAAGAGGCGCCATCGTTGGTGATGATCGTCTCGTATCCATTGGGCAAACGTTCAATAAACGAGTGCGCGTTGGCAAGCTTCGCGGCCTGAATGACCTCTTCCATGCTCGCGTCTTCCTTGCCAAAACGAATATTATCCTTGATCGTTCCTGTGAACAAATGCGTATCCTGCAATACGATTCCTAAAGAACGTCTTAAATCTTTTTTAGCGAACAGCTGAATATCGATCCCATCTAGCAAGATCTGTCCTTTTTGAATATCGTAAAACCGATTGATCAAATTCGTGATCGTCGTCTTGCCCGCGCCTGTCGCGCCAACAAAAGCGATCTTCTGTCCAGGCTGGGCCAACACCGAAATATCGTGCAAAATTGGATGATGCGCCGAATAGCCAAAATCCACATGCACAAACTCGACCTCCCCTTTGACAGGCACATATTCTGGAGGCTGCGTCCTTCTTGGATGGAGCCACATCGGCTTTCCATCCACATATTCAAATGTGACGACGCCTTGATCTTTTTCTTCGGGAATCGTCATGAAATCAAAGATTCGCTCCGCGCCCGAAATCGCGACCAGAAGCATATTCGATTGTTGCGTAAACTGATTGATCGGCATCGCCGCCTGACGAACGAACACTAAATACGAAGCCAAAGAACCAAGATCCATACTCCCGTTCCACACCATAAGCCCACCAACGATCGTCACGATCGCATAATTCACATACGAAAGCGAAACGACCATAGGAACCATCGTCTGGGCAAAACTTTGCGCCTTTTGAGAAACCGTCTGCAAAGCGGCGCTCTTGTCTTTAAAATCTAGCTCGTTTTGAACTTCATGATTGAACACTTTCACGACCTTCTGGCCTGAAATCATCTCTTCCACAAATCCATTCAAGATTCCAAGCTGTTTTTGCTGGCGAGAAAAATACTTCTTGCTCGTATTCCCTGAAATACGAATATACACCATCATGATGATATAGAACGCGCTTACGATCAGCGACAATCTCCAATTGAGCACAAAAAGAAGCACCAAAGTCCCGACAGCCTGAATAAAAGCTTGGATCATCATCGCGAACGAATTATTCAACGCGTCGGAAACTGTATCGATATCGTTGGTAAAACGCGACATGATATCTCCATGACTTGTCGAATCAAACACCTTGATCGGAAGCGACTCCATCTTTTCAAACAAATCATGTCTAAGATCTTTGACGACTTCTTGAGCCGCTTTCGCCATGATCTGCGTATAGCCAAGTGAAGAAAGAACGCCACAAGTGAAAATGATTGCCATGATCAAAATGCCCTGCATCGCCTGCTCGCTTTGTCCTTCGCCAAGCGCGTTGACAATCGGCCGAATCATGAACACCCCAAACAAATTCGCCAAGCCAGAAACCGCCACCAAGACCATGATCACAAAAAACAAAAACGAATGCTTCCCCATATAAGAAAGAAGACGCTTCAAAGTTTTCCAAAAGTTTTGCGGACGACCATATTTAGCCATGCTTCTCTTCGCCTCCCTTCTGCTGACTTTCATAGATTTCTCGATAGATCGCGCACGTCTTGAGCAATTGTTCATGACTACCCATCGAAGCGATCGTTCCATTTTCCATCACGACGATCAGATCACAATCTTGCACGCTCAAGATCCGCTGCGCGATGATGATTTGTGTCATTCCCGAAATCTTGGCCAAGGAAGAGCGGATCCGACAATCCGTTTTCGTATCGACCGCGCTTGTCGAATCATCAAAAATCAAGATCTTTGGATGCTTCAAAAGCGCCCTGGCAATACATAAACGCTGCCTCTGTCCTCCTGAAACATTTGTTCCTCCTTGAGAAAGTCTCATATTCAAACCTTGATCAAGTCGAGGCAAGAACTCATCGACACAAGCCGCCTTGCAAGCCCAGTTGATCTCTTCCAAAGAAGCGTCTGGATTTCCCCACTTTAAATTCTCTAAGATCGTTCCAGAAAAAAGCACATTGTTTTGAAGTACGATCCCGACTTGCTCTCTTAAAAACGAGAGATCATAATCTTTTACATTGATTCCACCTATACAGACCGCTCCCGCATCCACATCATAAAGACGCGGGATCAAGCTCACGAGCGAAGTCTTTCCGCTTCCCGTTCCGCCCACGATGCCGATGCGCCAGCCTTGCTCAAAGCGAGCGTTGATATGGTCCAATACATACTCTTGCGCGTTGGCGCTATATTTAAATCGTACATCTTTGAATTCGATCGTCGCATCGTCCATAGAGGTCACTGGATCGTTTACATCGCTTTGAAGAGGCTCGTTCAAGATCTGCGCGATCCTTTGGATCGACGCCATCGACCTAGTCAACAATAAAAAGACATTGGATAACATTACGAACGAATTCAAGATCTGCAAGACATACGAAAGGATCCCAGTCAAATCGCCCACTTGCAAACTTTGCTGCAAGATCATATTGCTTCCAACAAGCATGATCGAAACGATCGTCGCATACATGCAGAGCTGGAAGGCAGGCGTGTTGAACAAAGCATAATGAAATGTCTTCTCCGTAATTCCTGCGACTTTCGCGTTCACTTCATCAAATTCTTGAAGTTCCGCCTTCTCCTTCACGAATGCCTTCACCGTACGTATAGCGATCAAATTTTCCTGCACCACACGATTGATCTCGTCCAGCGAACTTTGAAGCAAAGGATATTGTGGACTCACTTTCTTTACGATCCAGACTAAGATCAAGACAAGAAGAGGCGAAACGACAAAAAAGATGAGCGAAAGCTTCCAAGAAAGCAAGAACGACATCACAAGACCTAAAACAAGCATGATCGGACCTCGAGCCATCGGTCTAAGGCCTGAAGTAATGGCGTTTTGCACGATCGTCACGTCGCTAGTCAAACGAGTAATGATGCCACTCGTCTCAAAATGATCCAAATTCGTGAACGTAAACTTTTGGATCCGTTCAAACTCGAGATCCCGCAGCCTTTGTCCTAATCGAGTGCTTGAAATGGCGGCAAAGCGAGCATATAAAAGCCCCGTCAATAAAGATAGTAGGGCACATGTCCCCATCCCCACGCCCCCATACACAAAAACTTTGATATTGTGAGCCAAGATCCCTTGATCGATCACTTGCGCCATGATCAAAGGAATCAAAACTTCAAAAAGTGTTTCGATTCCGACAAAGACGATCGCCAAAACAAAATACTTTCGAATCCCTTTTGTTTCTTGCGCAATGCGTTTTAAATCCGACACACGATCCCTCCTCTACCTTTTTCCATTATACGCTTTGGCACAAAAAAACCCCTATTTTTAAACATAGGGGAAATTCTTTTTGAATTAATCGTTGCCTTTGGCCGCTTCACGCATGTCCTTAGCGGCTGCTTTGACATCCTTGACTTCTTCACGACCCATTTCTTTGGCTTCTTTGACTTCGTCGCGGGCGAGCTGTCTTAATTCGCGATCTTCTTCACGTGCTTCTTTGAACTCTTCACGAGCTTCTTCGCGCACTTGATGCTCACGCTCTACTTCATCTTTTAAAGCGTCCCACTTTTGTTCGAATTCTACATGATGCAAGTCTTCTTTGTCCTCATGATCCAAACCTTGGGCGTTGGTCGCTTTCCGCTCGGCATGAACATCTTCATCGATCGTTTTGCGCTCTTCGCGAAGATCATCCAAAGCTTCTTTGCGTTCTTCGCGGATCGCTTCTTTTTGTTCTTTGTGAAGTTCGCGGGCTTCTTTTCTCAATTCACGCGCGTCTTCTCTAGCTTCTTTGACTTCAGCTCTTCTTTCTTCTTTGGCTGCTTTCACGCCTTCGCGAGTGACTTCGCGAACATCTTTTTCAACTTGATTCATTTCTTTCTCCTCTTTTCTCTCTTCGTTTTTCAAAAATTGATCACTCATTTCGAGCGTGCTCTTGGGAGTGATTCGTTCAATGGCCGTGCACCAAATATCGAGGGCGCTCACCATTACATAAAAGATGACAGTAAAACAAAGTGGAACATAACAATTGCTTACAAGATAAGCAATCAGTTCAATTGGGTCGTAACTCATGCCTTGGTAGTAAACGCTCCAAGTCGCGTAGGCTTGAAATATCGTAAAACACGTATAGATCAAGGAAAGCACGAGAACGACATATAAGAAAACGCGAAGATTTTTTTCTTTCTTCATGGGTTCTCAATCCTCCTGTACTAAAAAATATTGTAAGTTCAAGAACTCTAGAATTCAATCGAGATGAAATGAAAAAGGCTGAATTAAGAATTCAGCCAAGAAAGATCGATTCGATTTGGATATGGATACATCGTCTCTTTGATCCATGGGCCAAATGAAAGGACACGATGGTCTTCATATTTCAAAAGTCCAGAATATCCGATCATAACTGCATAAAACGCGTTTTCTTCCACATCTAAAGAGATGATCCCATGATGTGTTTGAAAAACAAGCTGAAAAATTGGTTTTTGCGTCCGATAAGAAATCCCTTTTTTCTTATTGATCAGCAATGCCTGTAGTGATTCCTGATATTGCATTTCTTCCTAGTACCTTTCTTTTGTTCTGTTTTAATCATACAATATTTTTCCATATTTGGTACCCTTTTTTCCAATAAAATCATATTAAAAACTAATTTGGACAAACTTCAAGTTGTCATACAGATATATTCTTCTTACAATAGAAGAGCAGAAAGAAGGATGAGGATGAAGAAATCTCAAATCGTGATGAGCGAAGGATCGATTTGGAAAAACATGCTCCTATTTACGATGCCGATTTTTATAGGGCAACTTTTCCAGCAATTTTACAATACGGCGGATTCATTGATCGTCGGCAATTATCTTGGCTCAAAAGCATTGGCAGCCGTCTCAAGCTCAGGCAACTTGATCTTTTTGATGGTTGGCTTTTTTAATGGAATGTCATTAGGCGCTGGGGTGGTGATCTCCAAATTATTCGGAGCCAAAGACGAGCGAAGGATGAAGCAAATGATCTATACGACAATCGCCCTTTCCTTTTTGATCGGGATCGTTTTGACAATCCTTGGAAGATGGCTCTCTCCCCTTCTTTTAGTATGGATGCAGACACCTTCGGATGTGATGGAACAATCCAATTTGTATTTCTCCATTTATTTTTTAGGATCGCTTGGCTTGATCTTGTACAACTTTTTATCCGGGATCATGAGAGCGGTCGGCGATTCGACGACGCCTCTTTATTTTTTGATTCTTTCTTCGCTTCTCAATATCGCGCTCGATCTCTTTTTTATTCTCGTCTGGAAGATGGGGGTCGATGGCGCAGCTTGGGCCACGATCCTCGCCCAATTTGTTTCTGCCTTCTTGCTGCTGATCTGGATGCAGAAAAAAGGCGCCTCGTATTCGATCGAACTTAAAAAGATCCGTTTCTATCCTGGCTGCTTGAAAGAGATCCTTGTTTATGGTCTTCCGACAGGAGTGCAGAATTCGATCATTTCCTTTGCCAACGTGATCGTCCAATCCAATATCAACGCGTTTGGAGCGATGGCCATGGCAGGATGTGGCGCATATTCGAAACTTGAAGGTTTCGCGTTCTTGCCGATCATGTCTTTCAATATGGCGCTCTCGACTTTTGTCTCGCAAAATATTGGCGCCAACCAATTGAGTCGCTGCAAAAAAGGGGCGAACTTCGGGATCTTGTGTTCTATGCTGAGCGCCGAGATCGTCGGCCTCTTATTTATGCTTTTTGCTCGAGAATTGATCGGACTGTTCGATTCGAATAAAGAAGTGATCGAGTTTGGCGCTCAAAGAGCATGGTGCAATTGCGGATTTTATTTTCTGCTCGCCTATTCGCATGCGGCCGCGGCGATCTTGCGAGGATATGGAAAACCGATGATTCCGATGTATGTGATGCTTTTGTTTTGGTGCGTGCTTCGTGTATCCTTTTTAATGGTGACGGGCTATTTGTTTCACGATATCCAATTTGTCTATTGGGTCTATCCTCTCACATGGGCCAGCTCTTCGATTGTCTTCTATTTCTATTTGAAACAAAGGATTTTCGCCTTGATGTGAAAGTTAAACATTTTATTTTTTAGGTGTTTCTTTTTGATGTGAGAAGATATATAGAATAATTATTTAAATTTAATATATCTATCTTATACTATCTGATATAATATTTACATGAAAGCTAATGAAGTAATGAAGATTCTCCAGATCAGCCGCTCCACCCTGCTCAGATGGAGGAAAGACGGAATCCTGAAAGCAAACAAGCTTCCTTCCGGCCAGTATGATTGGGACGAAGATTCTGTTTATGCACTGATCAACAAAGGCGAAAAACGGGGAGTGTATCTCTATGCACGGGTATCTACGCCCAAACAGAAACATGATCTGGAAAATCAGATGGAAAACCTGCAGAATTTCGCGATGAAGCAGGGGTATCCGGTCGCCGGTGCTTTTCGGGATATTGCCAGCGGCATATCTTTTGAGAAAAGGAAAGAGTTCTTTGAACTGCTCGACCTTGTGATCGCAGGGAAAGTATCGACTGTGATCATTACCTATAAAGATCGATTGAGCCGGGTTGGGTTCGATCTGTTCAAATATCTGTTCGCCAAATACCATGTCGAGATCGTCGTCATGTCTGAACTGACAGACAAGACGACTGATCAGCAGGAGATATTCGAAGAGATCGTCAGCCTGCTCCACGCTTTTTCGATGAGGATGGATTCTGGAAGAAGGAAAAAGATCAAAGAAGCCCTGGCTGATGGAAGAGAGGAAGGAAGTGAATGCGATGGCAAAAAGACAGAAGTCCAACAGGAATCGTGAAGAAAGCTATGCCCAACGTCGCCAAAAACTGACGGAAATCCAGTACGAACATCTTGTTGAGCGGCATGTCATCCGGCCTTCTAACAGCCATTACAGAGTGCTGGACGAGTACGCCCATAAAGCAAACAATGTCTACAACCAGGCTTTATACCGGGTCCGCCAGGCCCTGTTCGACGGAAGATGGATGACCTATTCTCAGCTGGACAAGAGTCTCAAGAAATCGAGAGACCAGAAGGACTGCATGATCTACTCGTCTATGAACAGCGTTCATCTTGTCCAGCAGATCCTTCGCTGCGTGAGTGACACCATGAGCTCCTGGAAAAAAGCCAGGGACGCCTACCGGAAAGCCCCTCACAAGTTCACTGGACGGCCGAAGCTGCCCGGATATCACAAGAAAGGCGGAAGATCTCCGATTTTCATCGACAATCAGACAGCCAAACTGCGTAAGGGCGGATATGTCGAGATTCCTGTACTGGACAACTTTCGCATTGAACTCCAGCATAAGGAAACAAGCGGCATCCAGCAGGTGAGGATCATCCCCCAGCATGGCCGATTCATTGTTGAAGTGGTCTACAGGACAAATAAAGAAATCGCCTACAAACCGGATAACGGCCGGTACCTGAGTATCGATTTGGGGCTGGACAATGCATTTGCCCTGGCTTCCAATGTCGACGGATTCCAGCCTGTCCTGATCAACGGCCGCCCCATCAAGGCACTCAACCAGTATTACAACAAGGAGCGTGCCAGACTGTATCAGGCCCATGATTTTTCGAATCAGCCCCGTTCAAGCAGACGTTTTGAGAGGCTTGAGTTCTTCCGGGACCAGAAGATCGATCGCTTTGCCCATGAAGCAAGCAGACGCATCGTTGATATAGCGTTAAGCCATGATATCGCGACGATCGTTATCGGGAAGAACAAAGGCCA
>NZ_MPKA01000146.1 GCF_001945605.1 Dubosiella newyorkensis | reverse complement strand
GACCAGGACCTGGACGTGAAGCGGCTGTACGGGCGCTGCAGGTAGCGGGCTTGAACATCACGATGATCAATGATGTCACACCGATCCCTCACAATGGATGCCGTCCACCAAAAAGACCTCGCGGATAATAGCACACAATAAGGAGGTGCCTGAATGACAAAGTATAATATTCAAACAGTTGAGGAAACACAAACATCTGGAAAATTTATTTTCACTCCATTGGAGAGTCAATTCGGAATCACGCTTGGCAATTCATTACGCCGGGTAATGTTGTCGGCCATTCCAGGAGGCGCAGTTTTTGCGATCCGAATCGATGGTGTGTATCACGAATTTACCGGAATCAAAGGTGTGAGCGAAGATGTAGCTTCTATTATCTTGAATATTAAGCAGCTCGTTTTGAAAATCGATATTCATGATAATGAGGTCCATACTTTAGAAATCAAAAAGGAAGGACCATGTACCGTATACGCAAAAGACATCAAATGTCCAGAAGGGGTAGAGGTGCTCAATCCTGATTTAGAAATATGTACTTTGTCACAGGGAGCTTCCATTGATATGGAATTATCAGCTCGATTAGGTCGAGGATATGTTGGAGCAGAAACCAATAAACACATGTATCAATCCGATAACCAGCCTTTAGGAACGATCTATACCGACGCACTCTATTCTCCAATTCGCCGAGTAGGATATACAAGCTATCCGAAAGTTAACGAAGAAGGACAAGAATATGATGAGCTCGAGATGGAAATCGTAACGGATGGTACATTAAAACCATCGGATGTTTTATCGATCGCATCTAAGATCTTAAGAGATCATATAGCGATCTTACGTAACTTGGATGAAGACATTTTGGAAGAATCCAATCAGCCAGAACAGGAAAATGAAGTTAATAAAAACGCATTGCAGTCAAAGATGATCGAAGATCTAGAACTTTCTGTTCGTTCATACAACTGTTTGAAGCGTGCTGGCATCACAACCGTTGAAGAATTGATCCAAAAAACAGAAGATGAAATGATGCATGTGCGAAATCTAGGAAAGAAATCCTTAAAAGAAGTCAAAGAGAAGATCCATTCGATGGGACTCTCTTTCAAGTCAAATAACGAATAAAAACAGGAGGAACGAGAATGCGCAACCGTAAATTAGGTCGTACAGCGGATCACCGTAAAGCTATGCTCAGAAACATGGCGACATCGGTCATTCAACACGGTCAAATCGAAACTACAGAAATGAAAGCTAAAGAAGTAAGCGCTGTTGTAGATAGCCTTGTGACTCTCGCAAAACGCGGAGATTTACACGCTCGTAGACAAGCAGCTGCCTATGTTCGCAACATCGAAGTTGATGATAATGGAACAACTGCTTTGCAGAAATTGTTCAATGAAATCGGACCAGCCTATGCAGATCGTAATGGAGGCTACACTCGTGTCATCAAAACGAGAATTCGTCGCGGTGATGCAGCCCCAATGGCTATTGTTGAATTTGTGAAGTAGTAATCTGCTTCACTTTTTTTTGTATATGAAAACACAAGCAGAATTAAAACGATTCGCCACCAAGCATCAAGTTCCTGTGATGATGGATGATGGACTTCAATTTCTACTCGAGACGATCATGAACCAAAAAGGACAACGAGTCCTCGAAATTGGAACCGCTATCGCAAAAACAGCGATCGCGATCGCCTCCTTAGACGATTCTATTCAAGTGACAACTATTGAAAGAGATCCAGAAATGATTGCTCAAGCCAAGAAGAACATCAAAGAAGCTGGACTTGAAGAAAGGATCCATCTCATAGAAGGCGACGCGAATGAAGTCAGCATACCTTCTGAAAAGTTCGACATTATTTTTATCGATGCCGCAAAAGCCCAATATCAGCGCTTCTTTGCAAAGTACTCTCCTCTTTTAAGTGAGGATGGTATAATTATTTCAGACAATATGAGTTTTCATGGATTAGTAGAACACCCAGAAAACACAAAAAACCGCAACACAAAACATCTCGTTCGAAAAATCGCAGCCTATAAAGATTTTTTAAAAAACCATAGTTCATTCGATACGATCTTTTACTCGATCGGAGATGGTGTAGCGCTTACAAGGAGGAAATAATATGAATTGGTGGAAAGTGGCAGCAGCAGCTGCAGGCATCGCACTGGGAGCAGCAGGGATCGCGAAAGTCGTGATCGATAAGAGAAAAAAAGATCTGGATAATTACTTACTTCCAGCACCAGATGATACACAAAGCGAAGAGATCCCCGCTTTAAAGGCGGATATCTTATCTTGGGTCGGAATGGATTCAAATGTGCTTCCAGTCACTTTGTCTTTCGCCACACCAGACGCTCAAGCCGCCGATGTTTTTCAAGAAGCTCTTGCGAAAGATGGATTATCTTCTTCGTATGATTCCGTTTCGAATATCGTGGATATTCTCTATAACGGAGAAATGACGATTGATGGTTTGACTTTCTTAGCAGCTTCTTTGATCAACGCGATCAAGCAAACTGACGCGCAATATCAAGGCTATACGTTCGCACATTAAGAATGGAGACTTCCATTCTTTTTTTATAGGTTTTATAAGGAGTTTTGCTATAATAAAGAAGTTTAAGGAGAAAAGAAATGGATGCAGTAAAAGTAGACCATTGTTCGTTTTCGTACGATGGAGAAACCGATATAATTCGAGATGCTTCCTTTTCGATCCCAAAAGGAAGCTATACAACGATCATCGGGCATAATGGCTCAGGAAAAAGCACGATCGCAAAATTGTTGATTGGCCTTTTGGAAGCGCGAACAGGAGAAATCACAATCTTAGGACAAAAACTGGATGAAACAACCGTATATGATATTCGTTCCCACGTAGGGATCGTATTTCAAAATCCAGACAATCAATTTATCGGCTCGACTGTAGCTGATGATATTGCCTTCGGATTGGAGAACCACTGCGTACCTCAAGAAGAGATGCAAGCTCGAATCGAAGAGGCTGCCCAAAAAGTAGGAATGCTTGATTTTTTAGAAACGGAGCCGACAAAATTATCGGGTGGACAAAAACAAAGGGTCGCGATCGCAGGGATATTAGCAATGAGTCCCGACATCATTATTTTTGATGAATCAACAAGCATGCTCGATCCACAAGGAAAAAAGAGCATCAACGATCAAATCAAAAAACTTCATGATGAAAAAAATATAACCGTGATCTCGATTACACATGATATGGAAGAAGTCGCTCAAAGCCAGAATGTGATCGTTCTGCAAGAAGGGAACGTAAAAATGAGTGGCACTCCTATGGAAATATTCAAACATGAAGAAGAATTAAAGAAAATGCAGCTAGATATCCCATTCGCATTAAAGTTTTCCAATGCCCTTCAAAAAGAAGGCGTGTTTGATCATGGAATCTGTACTTTAGAAGGAGTTGTAGATGAACTATGTCGATTAAAACAAACCAATTAGAACATACATACAACGCAGGCACTCCTTTTGAACATCAAGCCCTTAAAGGAATTACCCTCGAAATTCCAGAAGGGAAGGTGACAGCGATCATCGGACAAACAGGCTCTGGCAAAAGCACCTTTGTCCAACACTTAAACGCGCTTATATTGCCTACGAGCGGGACAGTCGATGTCGAAGGATTTCATATTGATCCAGCCGCTAAGCTGAAAGATGTAAAAGAACTGCGAAAAAAAGTAGGACTCGTCTTCCAATTTCCAGAATATCAGCTCTTTGAAGAAACAATCGAAAAAGACATCGCCTTTGGGCCAAAAAATTTTGGCGTCACGGAAGAAGAAGCCAACACGCTTGTCAAGAAAGTGCTTCCGATCGTCGGCTTAGACCAAACGTATTTAGAACGTTCGCCCTTTGATCTAAGCGGTGGACAAAAAAGACGAGTAGCGATCGCAGGTATTTTGGTCCTTGATCCGGATGTGCTCGTTTTAGACGAACCAACAGCAGGCCTCGACCCACAAGGAGCCAAAGAAATGATGGATCTTTTCATGGATCTCAATAAAAAAGAAGGAAAAACGGTGCTTCTCGTTTCGCATGATATGGAACATGTCAAACAGTATTGTGATCATGTGATCGTATTCGAAGATGGAAAAGTAAAAAAAGAAAGCGATGTGCAGACATTTTTCGAACATCCAGAATGGATGGAAGAAATTGGTATCAATCCGCCAAGCTTGATTCGTCTCAAAAAGATGCTGCAAGAAAAAGGATTTCAAATTCCAGATACGATCTTAGATATGGACGCTCTTGTCGAATGTGTGAAAGGACAGGTGAAGAACGTTGAATAACATTGCTTTAGGACGATATTTACCTTTAAATTCACTCGTCAATCGAATGGATCCGCGCGCCAAGATCATGATCATGTTATTTTTGATGATCGCTATCTTCATTCCTGCTGGCATCTGGGGATATGTGTTGATTGGATTATTTATCTTAATTGCTTTAAAGTTGTCGAAATTGTCTTTATCATTTGCTCTTCGTTCTATAAAACCAATGATCTTCATGATGGCCTTCTTGCTCTTGATCAATATTTTTGTGATCAAGACAGGAACCCCATGGATCCAATGGGGTTGGTTCTCGGTCTATTCGGATGCGATCTATCAAACACTTTACATCGTCGTTCGTCTGATGATGATGATCATAATCACTACGATCTTAACAGCGACCACAAAGCCGCTTGATTTGACATTGGGAATCGAAAAGTTGCTTCATCCTTTCGAAAAGATCGGATTGCCTGCTCACATTATCGCTATGATGATCAGCATCGCGCTTCGGTTTATTCCTACCTTGATCGAAGAAACACAACGGATCATGAATGCGCAAGCGTCACGGGGTGTGGATTTAGAAAACGGAAGTATGAAAGAAAAAGTGATGGCGATCCTTGCCTTGATCGTTCCACTCTTCGTATCGGCTTTTGACCGAGCGGATCAATTAGCCAATGCGATGGAAGCTAGAGGCTACGATCCGCAAAAGCCTAGGACCCGCTATAAAGTATTAAAAATGACTGGGATCGATTACGCAGGAATGCTTCTTTCTTTTCTGATCCTTGTTTCCTGTATTTATATTAGCGTACGTGGTATTTCATGATCAAAGCTATCATCGCTTATGATGGATCAAACTACGCAGGATGGCAAAAGCAGACCAACGCGCTCGGGATCCAAGAAGTGTTTGAAAGAGCGCTTCAAAAAATTCATGGTGAGTTTTGTGAAGTGGTCGCGAGTGGAAGGACAGATGCGAAAGTTCATGCGCGAGGACAAGTGATCCACTTTCAAGAGCGCCCAGATATCCATCCTACGCAATATAAACGAGCGCTCAACGGTCTTTTGCCTTTGGATATCCGAGTGCAGAGCTGTGTTCTTGTTGACCATGATTTTCATGCTCGCTTTTCAGCGACCGGGAAACGATATGATTATATATGCACGCTCAATAAAGACGATCCCTTTTCATTTCGATATAAGACAGTTTTGATGCAGCCCGTCGATCTTGAGAAGATGAAAAAAGGCGCTCTTCTTTTAAAAGGAACCCATGACTTTACGAGTTATTCTTCGTGCAAGATCGACCCGAGAAAGCCTCGTACCAAAACGATCCATTCCATCGAAATTCAAGAAAAGGATGGTGATATTCGTTTTTCATTTGTAGGAACAGGTTTTTTGCGCTATCAAGTTCGTATGATGGTTGGCACTTTATTGGCATTAGGGCAATCGAAAATCGAAGTAGAAGATGTGCAAAAGATCCTGGATCGTAAAGATAAACACGCTTGCCGTTTTAACGCGCCCCCTCAAGGGCTTTATTTGATGGAGGTCTATTATGGATGAATCAAGTCCGATCAGAACGAATTATCATACCCATACTATACGATGTCATCATGCTGTAGGTTCGGATGAAGAGTATGTGCTCGAAGCGATCAAGAACGGGTATTCGGTGCTTGGATTTTCAGATCATGCTTGTTGGGAATATGACTCAAAATTTGAATCCCAAATCCGAATGAATGTCAATGAATTTCAGGAGTATAAAAAAAGCGTTTTAGCTCTTAAGGAAAAATATAAATCACAGATCACGATCTTATTAGGCCTTGAAGCGGAATACTATCCAAAATACACCGATTGGTTATTGACGTTTTGCGTGGATGAACAAATCGATTACTTGATCCTGGGAAATCATTTTTATTTGAGCGATGAATATGGTATTTATTTTGGACATACAGATCGTCGCTATATTGCTAAATATTTTGAGACATGCATCGAAGGCTTAAAAACAGGGATGTACGCCTATTTAGCCCATCCAGAATTGATTTTTCGCAATACGTATTTAGAATGGGGTCCAGAGATCGAAGAAGGATTTCGGCAAATTTGTTATGTATGCAAGCAACTCGATATTCCACTCGAATACAATGTTCTTGGCTGGCAGGCTAATCAAAAGGAAGATCGGATCATGTATCCGCATCCTAAGTTTTGGGAAATCGCGGGCCGCTATGGCTGCAAAGCGATCATCGGAATGGATGCGCATTGCCCTTCGGACCTGAATTCCACCTACTATGAAGAGGCTCGCAAGACCTTGGAACAATATCATGTAGAAATCGTAGAGTATATTGAGCCGATCAATTATTCATATTTGTTGGCTTTGGCCCTTGAGCAAGAGGAGTTTTAAGCGTTTATCATTGACAAATCACTAGGTTTTGGTATTATTTAGCTTGGCTAAACTCTGGCCGTTTGAGCCCCGGTAAATGCTCAAAACACAGGAGGAAAACACATCATGCGTCAAACTACAATGGCTAAACCAGCTGAAGTAAAACGCACATGGTATGTTGTTGATGGAGAAGGTCAAACTTTGGGTCGTCTAGCAACAACATGTGCACATGTGCTGAGAGGAAAACACAAACCTACGTATACCCCAAACGTAGATTGCGGTGACTATGTGATCGTAATCAATGCGGATAAAGTTGAAATGACAGGAAATAAGTTGAATACAGAAAAGTACTACAACCATTCCGGTTATTTTGGAGGACTTCGTACGCGTACAGCAAAAGAAATGAAGCAAAAGTATCCAGTTGAATGGGTAGAGCGTGCGATTCAAGGTATGCTTCCTCATACTAAGCTTGGAGATCAAATGCGCGGACACTTGTATGTATATACAGGAAGCGAACATCCGCACGCAGCTCAAAAGCCAGTTGAGCTGAAGGTAAAAGGATAGGAGGAATAGAAAATGGCAGTGAAAAAGTCAAATATCGTTCAATACCATGGCGTTGGACGTCGTAAAAAATCTGTTGCTCGTGTCTTCTTGCGTCCAGGAACTGGTAACATCAAAGTCAATGGAAAATCTTTGGAAGAATATGTACCAAGCACGATTCTTCAACAAGTTGTGAAATCTCCGCTCGAACTTACAAATACATTGGATCAATTCGATGTGCTTGTAAATGTAAATGGTGGCGGTTACACTGGTCAAGCTGGAGCGATCCGTCACGGAATCACGCGAGCTCTTATGGAAGCTAGCGAAGACTATCGTCCAGTATTAAAAGCGGCTGGATTCGTTACACGTGACCCACGTGCGAAAGAACGTAAAAAATACGGACTTAAAGCAGCTCGTCGTAGACCACAATACTCAAAACGTTAATTGGATTTCCAAGAAGATCACAGAAATGTGGTCTTTTTTTATTGAAACAAGTTCTAAAATCCATTAATATGCTTTTGAATCGCAAGAAAAGGGAGAAGAATATGGAGAAAAATATACAAGCATTTGTTGCGGATATCGATGGGACACTCGTTGCGAAAGGCGAAAAGCTTTTAGATAGAACAAGGAACGCTTTGGAAAGACTTCATCAAGAAGGTGTCCTTGTTGGGATCGCAACGGGACGACCGCTCGATCAAAGAATATTGGATAAAGCGAAAGAGTGGAATTTAAGTTTTGAATTTGATTTTGCGATCGGCATGAATGGCGGCGATCTGTGGGATAAAGAAAATAGAGTGATCGAACACTACTATCCTTTATCTTCTGAAAATATTTTTTCGATTTTGTCGTTTTTAAAAGATTTTGACATCAATGCGATCGTTTATGAAAAAGGCTATGATCAAGTGGCGTGCCTAAGAATGGATGACTTTATGAAAGACTCGATTCGCAGGAATCATTCCCACGTGGAAGTAGGAGATATTCAGCGCTTATCAAAGCAGGAAACAGGAAAAATCGAAGTCCACTGCAAAGGGGACGAGCTTGAAGCTGTTTATGCGGCGATCGAAAAAAATAGATCAGATGCTTGGATTTCCGTTGAGACATTCCGTGCGCCTGAGCATTTTACGATCGAATTCCAAGACCCAAGAGTCAATAAAGGAATGGGTCTAGAACGGTTTGCGCAGCAATCGAATATTCCTCTAGAGAAGATCATAGCGTTTGGCGATATGGAAAATGATATTCCCCTTCTAGAAAAAGCGGGATGGGGTGTCGCCATGCAGAATGGTTCAAAGGAAACAAAAGAAAGAGCGGATGCTATCACAGAACATAGTGTAGAAGAGGATGGGATCGGTCGTTATTTAGAAGCCCATTATTGGATGTAAAAATGGAAAGATGCATATCAGCGAGCATCTTTCCATTTTTTATTGTTTATAGATTTTTTCGGCTAGCGAATCTTTAAAAGATTCTAACCCTTCGCTTTGGCGTTGGGCAAGCAGTTCATTGGCGACAGAGCCTACGATATACTCGAATTGGTTCGTTTCGCTCGTAGCGGCTTCATAGACGACTTTCGCGACATCGCTTGCTTCGGGGAACGCATTAAAATCAGGAATCAAGATTTTTGACAAATTCTTGGCTGGTTTCAAATTCGTTTGGGAAGTATAGGTCTGCATTTTCAGACTTGTGTTGACTGGACCAGGAACGATCGTTTTTACTTTCACGTGGTATGGAAGCATTTCATAATAGAGGGATTCCATCACGCCTTCTAGAGCGCGCTTAGCTCCTGCATAGATTCCATCGTATGGGAAAGAGATCAGTCCCGATAAAGATGAGGTAGCTAAGATCACGCCGCTCTCCTTATTTTTAAAATACGGAATAAATTTCTGCATCAAGGCGATCGGACCAAATAAATCTGTCTCAAAGACAGAATGGATCGCTTCAGAAGGAATCGATTCAAGTCCTCCTTTCACGCTGATCCCAGCGTTGTTGTAGAGGACATCGAGCCCGCCATGTTCCATCACATAGTCATAAGCGTGATCGATATCTTCTTGTTGCGTAATATCTAGCTTGATTTTATGGATGTTTTCTATATCGTTAAGTTTACGGTCTTCTTGTGGATGACGCATTCCTGCGATCACGTTCCATCCTTCTTTCGCAAAATATAATGCGCTTGCTTGTCCGATTCCAGAACTAGCGCCTGTTATTAAAATAGTATTCATTTTATAGGCCTTTCTTTATCGAGTTAGACGTAATTTGATAGGCAAAATTTAAAAATCTGAGTAAAATGGCACTATGAGAATTCTAAGAAAATTAATTTCTATTGGGATAGGCAGTTTGACTGCAATTCTTTTATTTGGAATGAATTTTTCCGATCCTCTCCGGATCGTGGATTTGAAAAATTCAACCTACATCAATCCGACTCTTCAAGTTGTCGCTCATAGGGGTTCGTCAGCGAATCAACTAGAGCACACGTTTGCGGCTTATCAATCCGCGATCGATGAAGGATGCCGTCAGATCGAATTGGATGTCTACCAATCGTTGGATGGGACTTTATACGTTTCTCATGACCCATCGACATTACGTTTAACTGGTAAAGATTATATCATTAATAATACAAGTGATGAAGTGCTATCCTCATTAACTGTCCATAATGGAGAATCACTTCATACGCTTCAAGATTTTTTTAATCGGTTTGGGGATTCTATCCTCTATTTGATCGAACTGAAAGAGGGGACGCCTGCTCTTGATAATTTGCAGAAGTGTCTTGAAAAGAATCCAAAACTAACCAAGAATGTCACAGTTCAAACATGGGATGTTCAAAGCTTGAATGCGTTAGACTCAAGGTATCCGGAAATGTTCAAGCAGCTTTTGCTAAATGAAAATCAAGATGTGGCTAGCTATGTAAAATGCGATTGGATCGATTCTTTTGCTTTGAGGGCTCCGCAAGCGAAAAAAGAAGATATTGAATTGGCGCACCAATTTGGAAAAAAATATTGGGTATGGACGGTCAATCAAGAAGAAGATATACAAAAGTTTAAGGAGTGGGGGGTAGATGGTGTCATTACCGACCATCCAAGGGAGGCATTAGAGATCATGAACGCCTAAATTGGTTCAACCAATAAAAAACCAGAGTAAAATACGGAATGAATCAATAATTTACCCGTGGAAAATATCGATAAAAAATGTGTTTTTGTAGTGCAAATTCTTGACATTTGAACTTTACCTTGGTATATTAAGCTTGTAAATAGACAAGACAACTTTTAGGGAGAGTTAAAAATTGGCTATTTCATTGGATTAATCATTTCAGAGTTAAGTGATTGGAAAGTTTTGAAAAAGGAAGCATATGAGGGCTGATCAGCACCCTGTCAAGTAGACACGGGAAATAATTTACTGGAGATCCGCCTCTTTAATAGCACTTGCTATTAAAGAGGCCTTTTTTTTATCTATACCTTCCCAGTATTTTTTGATTCGTTTATTCTCTTTGATTGGATACAGTACCGGTTCATCGGTTGCTTTTGCAGCTTCTCTTACTTCAGATGCAGTAAGTCCGTGAAAACGTTCCTGTGGA
>NZ_MPKA01000104.1 GCF_001945605.1 Dubosiella newyorkensis | reverse complement strand
TGATCCATTCTCTCTTGATCAGTGAATGAAAGCTTTCGATGCAGGCGTTGTCCCATGGATTGCCTTTTCTCGAATACGATCTTTCCATTCCTTCTGTCTTGTTTTTGTATTCTTCGCTTGTGTACTGGACTCCTTGATCGCTGTGGATCACCAATGGCTTTTTGATTCCTCGTCTTCTTTTGGCTATTTCTATACACT
Source organism: Dubosiella newyorkensis (assembly GCF_001945605.1). GTDB lineage: Bacteria > Bacillota_I > Bacilli_A > Erysipelotrichales > Erysipelotrichaceae > Dubosiella > Dubosiella newyorkensis. The sequence continues at coordinate 11,542 of NZ_MPKA01000104.1, read as the reverse complement.
CCAGAACTTTTGCGGCTTCCATATTTCGAGTCATCACCCACCCGACTATTTTTCTGGAATACAGATCCATCACGCTGGTCAGATAGACAAATCCTTCCTCTGTCCAGATATAGGTGATATCGGTACACCATATACTGTCGGGATCTTTTGGATTGAATTGTCTTTTCAGAAGATTGTGAAGTTTTCGATCATTCCCTTTAGATATGGTCGTTTTTATCTTGTGTTTCAGATATTTCGGTTTGATATTGGCTTGGTACCATGTCAAGTTTGAGGACAATCTAAATTTCTGTTTTTGACAAACCCCTACGAGCTTATCGGATGATTTAAAACCCTGCTTTTTTCAACAGTCTAAGTCGATTTGTTCGACTTTTTTTCTTTTTGCGGGACCATTTTTATCGTTTTTGTCGTATTGATATAGAGTAGAAGGAACGTGATGGAAAGGTTTCGATGAACGTTTTTTTTCGATACGAATTTTGCTATAATGAGAACCTAAAGGGGGAGTTTTAGTGACTTATTATCAAATCTTAAAACAGCGACGAATCGACCTAAAGCTTTCCATTCAAGATGTCTCAAACCAGACGCGTCTAGCGCCTGAGTATATAAAAGCGATCGAAGAGAACGATCTCGACGTGTTTTCGGACGACTATTCTTTTGTCCGCTATTTTGTTCATTCTTACGCCAATGCGATCGGCGTCAACTGGGATGTGATCCAGCTCGAAGTGGATCAAACGATCAAATATTACGCGCATAAAAAGAACATGGCCCTTACGATGGCCCAGCAAAAGATCGTACAGAACATTCCGCGCGAAACAGCGGCCAAGCGGACGAAGAAGAAACGTTCCCGCTATCAAACAAGTGTATCTAGAACAAGCCGGATGCTGCATTGGCCAAAAAAGAGGATCTCGCGCTTAGCGATCTTAGGGATCGGCGCGCTCGCTCTGTTTTTGGTCTTGAGCAATGTTCTTGGTTCTAGCTTGAGCGCCCGGGAAGAAAACGCCCGCGAAGCGGAAAGGAAAGCGGAGCTGCAAGCGAAAGAACAAGAAACACAGCGGCTTTCAGAACAGCGTAAGGAAACGAAGCTCAACGAAGCGAAAACGACGATCCAGCTCGAAAGCCAAGAGAACGGGATCTATTATATCAACAGCGAGCAAGCAATGCCTTGGGTCGTTGAATTGAAGGTTTCGGTTCCAAATAAAACGAAAATCGAGCTCTATCAAGGAGATACGCTGATCGCAGGAAGCTCTGATCAGGAAGTCGATTCCGATTTTTCAGCGATCATCACTTGCGAGCAGCCCGCGGAGTATCGCCTTGTGATTTCTCAATACGCGAATAACGCCATCTCTTTGAATGGAAATCAAGTCATCTATCAGCCAAATGAAACACAGCAGGATAAAGAGGCTTCCTTGACGCTGGCCTTTGGACTTCAGCCTGTGCAAGAAAGTCAGCCAGATTACGATGGCAATTCACAAGACGAGTATTGGGGAAGCGGGTATGATGAAAGCGATCAATATTATGATCCTTATGCCTATGGCACAGATATGGAGGGTTTATGAATCTACCAAATAAATTGACGATCGTTCGGATCTGTCTCGTTCCTGTGGTCGTCGCATTATATCTTTGTATTCCTGCGGATGCGGGAATCGTCAATGAAGCGACACACCTAGGTATCCGTAATCTGCTCGTGCTTCTCGTGTTCGCGATCGCCTCGATCACAGATTATTTTGATGGGATGCTGGCGCGCAAGCACCATTGGATCACGTCGTTTGGCAAGTTCGCGGATCCGATCGCGGACAAGATGCTTGTCAATACAGTGTTGATTTTGTTGGTTTGGGCGCATCAAGCCAATGTCGTGGCGGTCTTGTTGATGATCGCGCGCGATTTGATCGTGGATGGGTTGCGCATGAGCGCGGCGCAAAGTGGGGAAGTCGTATCAGCGGGTTTTTTTGGCAAGCTGAAAACGGTGCTTCAGATGTGCGCGATCATTTTATTGCTGTTGAACAATTGGCCTTGCGCTCTATTTGGCTTCCCGCTTGCTTCGATCGTATTGTGGGCGGCCACGCTGGCTTCTCTCTATAGTGGCTGGATCTATTTTGACAAATTGAAAAAATATGTCTTGGAGAGCATGTGATGGAACAAGAGAAATTGATCGCGCTTTGTAAAGAAAAAGAACTTACCATTGGAAGCGCCGAGAGCTTGACAGCAGGCCTTTTCGCTTCGACGCTTGCCTCCGTGCCTGGAGCAAGCGCTGTGTTAAAGGGTGGTTTTATTACGTATTTTACCGAGATGAAAGAGAAAATGCTGGATATATCACCGATCTTGATCGAAAAGTACGGTGTGATCTCGAAGCAGTGCGCTAGAGCGATGGCGCTCAACGCAAAGCGCTTGATGGATGTCGATTACGCCCTCTCCTTTACCGGGAATGCGGGACCGAGCGCCATGGAAGGGAAAAAAGCGGGTCTAGTTTTTTGCGCGATCGCAGGCCCAGATGGGGATCTATACGATTTTAAACTGGAATTGTTCGATCTAGATCGCAACGCTGTCCGTGAGCGTGCGGTTGCTGAAATGATTCACGAACTTCTACAAATCATACAGAAAAAATCATAAAAATTCTGTATTTTTATTGTGTTTTATTTGTGTTTTTAGTATAATAATCGAGGAATTAGATTGAAAAGATATCGTTTATCTGTACTTATAAACTTAGAATAAAACACGGAAAGGAAAAGAATATGGCAAAAAAAGCGGCAACGGAAGAAGTTAAAGATCGCGATAAGTTATTGAATGATGTTTTAAAAGATATTGAACGCGAATATGGTAAGGGCGCGGTGATGCGTTTGGGAGATCGCGCGGGAACGGATGTCGAACCGATCCCGTCAGGTTCTTTATTGCTCGACCAGGCCCTTGGGATCGGAGGATATCCAAAAGGCAGGATCATCGAGATCTTTGGGCCTGAGTCGAGTGGTAAAACGACTTTAGCGCTTCACGCGATCGCGGAAGTTCAAAAAAAAGGCGGCCGGGCGGCTTTTATCGACGCGGAAAACGCGATCGATCCGGTATACGCGCAAAAGCTTGGTGTCAATATCGATGATTTGATCCTTTCGCAACCTGACTCTGGTGAGCAGGGTCTCAATATCATGCTCATGTTGATCGAAAGCGGCGCGGTCGATCTTGTCGTCGTCGATAGTGTGGCGGCTCTTGTTCCTCAATCCGAATTGGATGGAGAAATGGGCGATCTGCAAGTAGGCGCGCAAGCGCGGATGATGTCAAAAGCGATGCGTAAGCTAGCCGGCATCATGAACGCGAAAGATTGTACAGCGATCTTTATCAACCAGCTTCGTGAAAAAGTCGGGATCGTGTATGGAAACCCGGAAACGACGCCTGGAGGAAGAGCTTTGAAGTTCTATTCTTCGGTGCGCATCGATATCAGAAAAGCGGATACGATCAAAAATGGATCGGATATCATCGGAAACAAAGTCAAAGTCAAGGTCGTGAAAAACAAAGTAGCCGCTCCATTCAAAACGGTCGTTTTGGAAATCATGTATGGCGAAGGCGTTTCCGCGATCTCGGAACTTGTCGATCTTTGTGTCGAGGCGGGCATCTTGAAAAAAGCGGGTGCCTGGTATTCGTACGAAGGAGAGAAGGTCGGTCAAGGAAAAGAAGCGGCCAAAGAGTTTATCAAGAGCCATCCAGACTTGAAGGAAGAATTGGAGACGCGCTTAAAAGCTTCGATGCAGCCGCATGAAGAAAGCGATGATGCGCTTTTTGAAAGCGACGAAAAAAGCGAAGAAGCGAAAGAGGAATAAAGACAAGAGAAGTCCAGGTATAAATCGACTTCTCTTTTTTTGTGTTATACTAATTTAAATGACATAGGAGAAAACAATGGCAAAAAGAAAACAGCACGAAGAAGCAACTCTTCGTTTCATAGAACTAAACAAGCCGTATTTATTCGTTGTAGATATGATCAATGGCTTCATCAAAGAAGGAGCGCTCGCCGATTCCACGATCTTTCCCATCAGCAAGCCAATCGAGGCGCTTGTTCAACGATTAAAAGATCGCACATTGTTCATTTGCGATTCCCACAGCGCGGATGCGGCAGAATTTAGATCGTATCCGCCCCATTGCATCGAGAAAAGCCATGAAGCGGAAGTGATCGATGAACTGCTTGCCTACAAGCAAGATGTTGTTTATAAAAACAGCACAAATACATTTATGGCTCCTTCGTTCCAAAAACGGCTACCGGATATTCTAGCGCCGAGCCAAGACTTGATCATCACTGGTTGCTGTACAGATCTTTGTATCCTCCAATTCGCGCTCTCTTTGAGAAGCTATCTCAACGAGATGGATCTTAAGGAACATCGCATCATCATTCCAGAAGATTGTGTGGATACATATCATATCGAAGGGGTGCATGACGCGAATTTTTGGAACGAAGCCGCAATCCAAAATATGAAACAAAATGGGATCGAAGTCGTTCGGTCGATCGAGGTGAAACAATGAAAGACGGAAGAAATTTGACGCTTGTCATGGATTTTTATGAATTGACGATGAGTCAATGCTATTATAAAGAACATCGCGAAGAAGAAGCCATCTTCGATCTTTTTTATCGTAAAAATCCCGATGATGGCGGTTTCTGCATCGCTGCCGGTTTAGAACAAGCTATCGAATATATTCGTGATTTTCACGTTTCAAAAGGAGATATCGAGTATTTGCGGTCGCTTCATCTGTTTGAAGAAGATTTTTTAGAATATTTATCGACGGTCCGCTTTACAGGCGATCTTTGGGCCGTTCCAGAAGGAACGCCGATCTTTCCTAATGAGCCGGTCTTGCGAGTCAAAGCGAAGCTCATCGAAGCCCAGCTCGTAGAGACAGCCCTTCTTTTAGCGATCAACCATCAAACGCTCATCGCCACCAAAGCAAGAAGGATCGTGCAAGCCGCGGAAGGAAGAGCGGTTATGGAATTTGGGGCACGAAGGGCCCATAGCTTTGATGCGGCGATCTATGGCGCAAGAGCGGCTTATATTGTTGGATGCGCAGGAACGGCCACGACGTTTGCGGGTGAACAATTTCAGATCCCTGTACTTGGTACGATGGCGCACTCTTTTGTTCAAAGCTTCGATACAGAATATGAAGCGTTCTTGAATTATGCAAAAACGTATCCTGAGCATTGCACTCTGCTGATCGATACGTATTCAACATTAGGATCTGGGATTGAAAACGCCATCAAAGTCGCGAAAGACTATTTGGAGCCGAATGGCTATCGTCTACAAGGAGTTCGGATCGATAGTGGCGATATGGCGTACTTATCGAAACGGGTCCGCAAAAAATTGGATGAAGCCAATATGAACGACTGCAAAATCGTCGTTTCAAATTCCTTGGATGAATATGTGATCGAATCGCTCATCCACCAACAAGGCGCTAAGATCGATTCGTTTGGTGTCGGTGAAAACTTGATCTGCTCGAGGACTTCGCCTGTCTTTGGCGGAGTCTATAAAATGGTTGCGATCAAGGAAGGAGAGGAATGGGTCCCGAAGATCAAGATCAGCGATAATCTAGAAAAAGTCACCAATCCGGGCTGGAAAGATCTTTACCGGATCTACGATCGTGAAAGTCAAAAAGCGGTCGCGGACTTGATGTGTCTTCACCAGGAAACGATCGATCCGAACCAGGATCTAACGATCTATCATCCAATGTCGAAATGGAAATATAAAGTTTTTCCAGCAGGAAGCTATGAATTTAAAGATCTGCTGATCAAAGTGTTTGAAGATGGAAAACAGATCTACACTTCGCCAAGCATTACTCAGATCCGTGCGTATTGCCTCGAACAACAAGAAACACTATGGGACGAATTGAAACGTTTCGCCTATCCACAAGAATATTACGTCGATCTTTCAGGCTCTTTATTCGATCTCAAACAAGATCTGCTCGAAGCGCATCTGAAAAAAAGGAAAGCTAGACAAGCTTTCCTTGAAGCATCGATAGAATGATGGAAAAGGCCGGCTTTTCGAATTCTTTCGTATATAATAAACGATGTGGCGCTCCCTCTAAATAAAGCAAGCATTTTTTTGGATGGTCGATCTTTTTAAAGGCACTATGCGAACTGGAAGGATCGATCACCTCGTCTTTTGTTCCATGCAAGATCAAGATCGGACACGTCACGTGGGCGATCGACTCTTTGAAGCGGGAGACGATTTCGGTGAACGCTTTCGTCTGGGCTTTGGAAGGCGCTTTCGAGGCGGAAGGCGAAGTGGAAGAAAAAGTCTTCATCGTAATCGTTTTAGCGAGCTGCAAGTTGATATATTGGAACGCGGGCGCCACTAAAACGAGCGCTTTGATCGGATAGATCGTCGCTAGATAGCTGCTGATCACACCTCCCATACTGAAGCCGACTACATAAACTTCGCTGCTTTTTGAAAGCGCCTTTTTCATCGCTTGCTCAGCACGCTCGATCCACTTATGGATATCGGCATCGGATGGATTGTTTAGATCATATAAGTCGAACTGAATCACTTCGTAGCCTTGACGGGAAAGAAAGGCAGCCAAGTCGTCCATTTCATGATGACGTTTTTGCCCAAAACCATGCACGGTGAGTACAATCGGCTTTTTTCTAAATTTAAAAAACACAATAAAACCCCCTAGATTTAAAGATTATAAAAAGGAGATCGTATGAAAGCAACTCTTTTAATAAAGAATATAGAAAATCTTTATTTATGTGATTCCAAAAATACGATCATTTCGCAAGCGTTTGTCGCACTGCATCACGATAAGATCCTGGATTTCGGAAGCCATGATCCTAAAAAATGGGTGGATGACGCGACAAGAATGATCGACGCAAGAGGAGAGTGTGTCGTTCCGGCCTTCATTGATGGAAAGTTTACCTGCTCTAAATCGATGCTAGAAGGCGACCGTATCCGCAACGTCTCGGATCTGTTATATGCCATGAAACAAAATGGGATCTTGACTCTTGTTAGTCATGATCCTAGCTTGCGCAGAAAAGAATTGTTTCAGGAAGTGATCACGACCAAGAAGAACGCTGAACTGCCTATTATCGATATGGTTCCTGCTCATAAGATCCATCAAGAGTTTATTTTATCGTGCGGGATGGATGTGAACCCATATAAGATCTATTCGCTTCAGCCTTTAGGCTTTTTATTGAATGTTCTTTTTCACGAAGATCCGATCAAGATCTTGAACGCGATGACACGAAATCCTGCAAAAGCCTATCACTTGGAGAAGATAGGCACGATCAAAAAAGGGAATCAGGGAGATCTATTGGTTTTATCGGCACCGAATATTGAGTCGTATTTTTCACAAATCGGAAGGCCGATGATCCATCGGATGATCAAGAGCGGGATCCAGTTCTATCCTTCGATCATTCGTTCATGAAAAATACGATTTTTTTTCTGAAAAAACTTTGACATTGTTTCAGATAACTGGTAATATCTAACCATAAATTGATGTTGAAAAGAAGAGTAGTCGAGCTTGGAAGCAAAGAGAGTATCTCGATTTGGTGGAAGAGAACGTGAAGAGCTAGGCGAACATGGTCTTGGAGTAGCGTGGCTGAAATGTAAGCCACGACGGGATGCGCCCGTTACAGCGATAGAGTATGTTGGTACTCGATGAGGTCCTTCTTTGCGAAAAGAGGATAAACTTTAGGTGGTAACACGAATAAGCATTCGTCCTAATCAAGGACGGATTTTTTTTTGGAAAGGACGACAAAATGATTCGACTTGAACATGTAACGAAGACATTTCAGACTAAGGACGGGGATGTCCATGCGGTCAAGGATGTGAGCCTTCATATCAAAGAAGGGCAGATCTATGGCATCATTGGATTTTCAGGAGCTGGAAAATCGACCTTGGTAAGATGCATCAATTTATTAGAACGGCCCGAAGATGGGAAAGTGATCTTCGATGGAAAGGATCTGCTCGAGCTGAGCGATAAAGAGCTCCGGCAAGAACGCCAAAAAATGGGGATGATCTTTCAGCACTTCAATTTGATGCGCGCGAAGACCGTCTATGAAAATATCGCCTTGCCGCTCAGGATGATGAAAAAAGACAAAGCGTTCATCGAACAGAAAGTCATGGAATTGCTCGAATTGATCGATCTAGTGGAGCGAAAGGATTCGTATCCTTCTCAGCTATCGGGTGGACAGAAGCAACGGGTGGCGATCGCAAGGGCGCTGGCCAGTGAACCCAAGGTGCTTTTATGCGATGAAGCGACAAGCGCTCTAGACCCGCAAACGACCCAAAGTATCTTGAAGCTCATTAAAAAAGTCAATCAAGAAATGAATTTGACCGTGGTGATGATCACTCACGAAATGCTTGTTGTCAAAGAGGTTTGCGATCGTGTCGCTGTGATGGAGAATGGACGTGTCGTCGAAAAAGACGATATCGTGCCTGTCTTTGTCAATCCGATCCAGGAAATTACAAAGAACTTCATCAATACGACCAACAACTCCAACAAGATCAATGAACTGATCAAAGAGAATCATCCTTTGACCCAGCTTGCAAGCAATCAACAGCTCGTGAAACTGAAGTATTCATCCAGCAACACGCGTGAAGCGCTCATTTCCAAGATCTCGCGCGACTACAACGTCGACTGCTCAATAATTTTTGGAAATGTCGAAGTGATCAAAGACACGCCGCTAGGAACGCTTGTAACGGTATTTACAGGCGAAGACGAGAATATCCGGCATGCTCTTGATCAATGTAAAAAAGAAGGTGTATATGTGGAGGTAATGAAACGTGGACATATTGACTAATATCGCGCCCAATGTGCTAAAATACATCGATCAATTTCCTAAAGCGATCCTTGATACGCTTATCATGCTCGCGCTTTCCGGGATCATATCGATCTTCTTTGGCTTGATCTTAGGCGTGATCGTCGTCGTCACAAGAAAAGATGGCATCTTGCCGAACAAATGGGTGTACTTTATCTTGGATAAGATCATCAACTTGTTCCGTTCGATCCCTTTCATCATTCTCGTGCCGATGCTCGCGTTTTTATCGAGACTGATCTTTAAAACGACGATCGGGATCTCGGGAGCGATGGTCCCCTTGGTCGTAGGAACGATCCCTTTTGTCGCCCGGCAAATGGAGTCGAGCATGATGGAGATCCCCGAAGGCATCGTAGAGGCGAGTATTTCCATGGGAATGTCGCCGATGCAGATCATTTTCCAAGTGTATTTGAAAGAAAATATTCCAGGGATGATCCGAGGCATCACGATCACATTGATCGCGCTGATCGGTCAAATCGCAATCGTTGGCGCGGTGGGCGCTGGAGGGCTAGGCGACATGGCGATCCGCTATGGACAACGTTTTATGTATGACATCACCTATACGGTTGTGATCTTGATCTTGATTATCATATCGATCATTCAATCGATTGGTAATAAATTGGTAGAAAAAACTACCCATTAAATAAGGAGAGAAAGAATGAACAAATTTTTAAAAGTAGGCGCGGCGATCGCGCTAGGACTCACTTTAACGGCTTGCAGTTCCAATGGTTCCGATTCGGATGCAGATTCTAAGAAAATCGTCGTGGGTGCGACAACATCCCCGCACGCGATCATTTTAGAAGAAGCGAAAAAACAATTGGCTGACGGTGGCTATGAATTAGAAATCAAAGAATTCTCGGATTATCCAAACATCAACCCAGCCACTAGCGATGGTTCTTTGGACGCCAATTATTTCCAGCACCAACCATATCTTGATTCTTACAATGCGGATAGCGGGTATGCCGAAGGCGATGATGGATATTTGATCAGCGCCGGATCGATCCATTACGAGCCAATGGGCGTATATTCAAAAGAAATCGAAGAAATAAATCTCGATAATTTGAAGGAAGGGGATCAAGTCGTCGTGCCAAATGATGCGACCAACGAAGCCCGCGCTTTGTTCTTGTTGCAAGATCTTGGACTGATCACGCTCAAAGAAGACGCGACAGTCGATAAAGCGACAAAAGCCGATATCAAAGATAATCCTAAAAATCTTGAAATCGTGGAAGTTGCCGCCGATCAGATCCCAACACGCATCGAGGACGCTCCTGTGATCGTGGTCAATGGAAACTACGCTCTGGATGCCGATATTACAGAATACCAGCGCGCGATCGAAGACGCGAACAGCGATGCTGCAAAATTGTACGCGAACATCATTGCGGTGAAAAAATCGAATGCAGACAATGAAGCGGTGAAAAAGCTTGTCGAAGTGTTAAAGTCGGATCACATCAAAGAATTTATCGCGGAAGAGTTTGGCGATACGGTTCAAGCCGCTAAATAATCTAAGAAGAATAAGAAAAAGCTTAGCTCCTTTTGGCTAAGCTTTTTTTAATCGTTCGTGGAATGCCGTAGAACGACTTTTCCGGTATACATCGTTTCTTCAGGAAACTCTTTTCCTTCCAATACTTGAACTAATCCGTAGATCGCTTGCGAACACATATAGGCGGTTCGATTATCGAACGAAGAGATCGCAGGATGTGCGAGCTTCGCGAAAATCGAATCGTTGTAGCCTGTGATCTGCAGGTCGCGCGGAACTTTTCGTTTACAATAATCCGCGACTTTTTCAACGATCGAAGCGATCTCGTCATCGACGCAGATCGCCGCGTCAATATCTGTATCTTGAAGGATAGAGAAGACTTGCGAGCCAAGCTGCTCAAAACCATCCTCTAACAGTCGGAACCGGGAATCGTCGATCTCGATGTCATGTTCTTTACAAGACTTTTTGAATCCTTTCCATTTTCTTTGGACACTGAATGTATCGCGAGTCGCTAAAAAATAAGGGGACTTGGCGCCATGATCGAGAGCGCACTTAGTCAGTTCATAACAGCCTTTTTCATCGTCGCACAGGATACTGTAGATATTGGAGTGGGACAAGCATCCATTCAGCAAAAAGACGGGGATGTGGTTGCTCGCCGCGTAAATATATCCATTGTCCTTTTCGCTTTTTTCTACAAAGTGCGAACCAATAAAGATGAGCGCGTCCACACTTCTTGAAGCGAGAAGCTCGACGTGTTCTTTTTTAGCGGCTTGCTCATCGCCTGTACAACAAAGCATCGCCGTATAGCCGTGTTTTTTAAGATCCTGCTCTAAATAATAGACGCATTGTGCTTGATAAAGGTCCCGGATATTGGTCGTTAAAATACCCACGGTTTTCATACTGGATGTAGACATTCCTCGGGCAAACGCATTGGGGGAATAACTATTTTTTTCGATCACTTCCATAACTTTTTTTCGTGTTTTTTCTGCTACATAGCCAGAATTGTTGATGACACGGGAAACGGTGGCGATCGATACACCAGATTGTTTGGAAATATCGTATATATTCATGTTCTTTCTCCTTTGTTTGCCATTTTCACTACTATACCAAATTTTAAATGAACAAAAAAGACCTAGAGAGAATGGCACTCGACTAGGTCATTGATTTTATCGCTGAACGCGTCCAGAACCGTCGCCGCCAGCAAGCTTTTCGACTTCATCGACCGATACGAGGTTGTAGTCGCCTTCGATCGAATGCTTCAAAGCGCTTGCCGCTACCGCGAATTCGATCGC